>JAZQCO010000001.1:0-26748 GCA_045546335.1 Candidatus Limivicinus sp.
CCAAGATAGCGCTTCGCGTCCTGTAAGTCAGCATAGATCATGGTCTTACCCCTTGACAGCGCCCATGGTGATGCCCTTGGTAAAGTACTTCTGGAAGATGATGAACACGATGATGAAGGGCACCGACGCCAGCGCCGAGCCCGCCATGATCAGGCCGAAGTCCGTGGAGTTCTCGCCCTGCATGGTGGCGATACCGAGGGAGATGGTCTGGTTCTGGGTGCTCGAGAGCATGATGAGCTGCATGAAGTAGTCGTTCCAGGAGTTGATGAAGGTGAAGATCGCGCAGGCGCCGACGCCGGGCTTGATCATGGGGAACATGACATCCGTGAAGGTGCGCCACTCGCTCGCGCCGTCGATGCGGCAGGCCTCCACCATCTCGGTGGGGATGCCCTCGGCGAACTGCTTGATGAGGAACACGCCGAACGGCCAGCCGACGATCGGGATGATCGTCGCCCAGATGTGGTCATACAGGTGCAGCGCCGACATCTCGCGCAGCAGCGGAATGAGAATGACCTGCTTTGGCAGCGCCATCGCCGCCACGATCAGCGAGAAGAGCAGCGTCTTGCCGTAAAAGCGCTTCTTCGCGAGCGCATAGCCCGCCATCGAGGCGGTCAGGCAGGTCAGCAGCATCGAGACCGCCGACATGAACACGGTGTTGATGAGCCAGCGGAACGCCGCCGGGATCGTGGGGCCGACGAGCGAACCGAGCTGGAACAGCGGCGCCGAGCGCTTGGAGAGCAGGTTCTGGTAGTTATCCAGCACCCACTGGCTCGGGATCCACACCGGGGTCTTGGAAATGATGTCCGCCTTGAGCTTGAAGGAGCCGGAGATGATCCAGTAGAGCGGGAAGAGGAAGGAGAGCGCGAGGATCGTCACGACGACGAAGCCGAAGATGGTATAGGCTTTGGATTTGCTCTTGTTCATTTCATCTCCCCCTTTCTCACTTTTCCTGACCCAGCTTGAACTGGATCGCGGAGAGGATCGCAATGATGATGGCAAGGATCACACCCATGGCGTTGCCGTAGCCGTAGCGATACAGCTTGAAGGCGTTGTAGTAGATGTAATACATGATCGTCATGGTGGAGTTCTTGGGGCCGCCGGAGGTCAGAAGCTGGATCAGCGCGAAGCACTGGAAGGAGTTGATGGTGGTGATGACGAGAATGTAGAGCGTGGTCGGCATCATCTGCTGCCACTTGACGCGCCAGAAGGCCTGGAAGGGCGTCGCCCCGTCCACCTCGGCGGCCTCCACAAGGGACTTGTCCACGTTGTCGAGCGCCGAGACATAGAGCACGATGGGCTGCCCCACGGAGGTGGTCAGCAGGATCAGGATGATGCAGCCCAGGGCGTATCTCTGATCGCCCAGCCAGTTGATGGACTTGTCGATCAGTCCCATGTTCTTGCCGAGGTAGTTGAAGATGCCGTAGTAGTTGTTGAACATCCACTTCCACACCATCGTGACCGCGACAGAGCCGGTGACGACGGGCAGATAGAAGATGCAGCGGAAGGCGGAGGTCGCCGCGACGGGCATCCGGCTGATGATCGTCGCCACCCAGAGGGAGAAGGCGCAGGTCACGGGCACCGAGACGATGACGATGACCATGGTGTTGCGCAGCGCGACCCAGAACACGGGGTCGGCGGCGAGCTCCTTGTAGTTGGCAAGGCCGACAAAGATGTCCTTGCGCCCCATGGTCGCGTCAAAGAAGCTGGTGAAGAGGCACATGAACATGGGGTAGAGCACGAAGCCGACAAAGAAGATCAGGAAGGGCAGCAGGAATAGATACGCCGCGACGTTTTCCTGCAGCACCAGCCTCCTGGTCCTCGAGGCGGCGAGCTTGTTGTTTGGCATAGCGTAGCCTCCCTTAAGGCTGATTTTTTCAGAGAGGTTTTCCAATCCGTTCCCGAAGGGAACACCTCAGTTATTCATTATTCAGTCTTCCGTATTCATTCTTTCCATCGCCCGCGATGGAAAGAACCGCCCCTTCCCTCACCTTGACAGAGAGGAAAGGGGCGAAGAGTGTTTTGCTGTGATTCCGTCTTATTCGGCGTTCGCCGCGGCATTGGCGGCATCCTGCGCCTGGGTCATCTCGGCGAGGATCGTCTCAACGGTGCCGTCGGACTCGCCCACGCGCTGGAGCATATTCCACCACTCGGTACGGGCAGTCGTCCAGCCCTTGGTGATCTGGTAGTAGTCGCCCATCATCGGGTTCATCAGCGCGTACTCGGCCATGAGCTCGTTGCCCTCATAGACACCGGCCACGTCGCGCACGGGCTGGAAGTTCGTCGCCTCGACGACCTGGGCATAGACCGCGTCGTCCTCAGTCAGGAACTTGATGAACTCCTTGGCAGCGTTGGCGCGCGCCTCGTCCTTGTTGTCGAACACGCCGAAGCCCCAGATGCCGCCCTGCAGGCTCGGAACACCGTCGGGAGCGGGGAAGGCCATCGGGAACACGTCAAAGCCGAGCGCGTCGGCGTTGTTGACCTCCTGGGTGGCGTTCCAGCAGAAGGCCATCTGGAAGGTGCCGTTGACGAAGTTCTGGATCTCGTCGCTCGCGACGATAGCGGGGTCGAAGCTGATGCCGTCCTGGGCGCACAGCAGGCTCAGCGCCTGGGCGTTCTCCTCGGAGGCGTAGGTGTACTGGGTGTGCTCGGGATTGGCATAGGTGCCGCCGCAGAGGTTGGTGACAAGAGCGCGGGTGCCCTGGTCGCCGCCCTGGCCGCCGCAGAAGATGGTGCCGACATACTCGTTGCCCGCGTCATAGACAGCCTGAACCGCCTTGAAGAAGTTCTCGGTCGTCCAGGTGTGGTTCTCGAGGTCGATGTACTGGAGAGCGTCAGCCGCCTCGAACACGTCCTTGTTGATCGCCATGCAGTGGGCGGTCATGCAGACGGGCAGCTCGTAGACCTTGCCGTCGGCGCTGGTGCAGGAGCCGGCGACGCCTTCATAGGTGCCGGCGGGAACCAGATCGGCCAGATCGAGCATCAGACCCTTGGCGCCCCAGTTCGCGATCAGGCGCTCGGGGCCTTCCATCACGATGTCGGGAGCCTGGCCGCCCTCGATGGCGGTGTTGATCTTGTCGTCGCCGTTGGTGTAGTCGAGGTACTCGACCTTCACGGTGATCTCGGGATGAACTTCGTTGAACGCTGCGATGAAGCCCTTGACGGTGGCCTCATCCGTCCACTTGCCGATGGGGTAGGTCCACAGGGAGATGGTGACGTTGTCGTCCGCGGATGCGGCGGGGCCGACCAGAGCGAAGACCATGATCAGCGCCAGCGTCAATGCAAGCAGTTTCTTCATAGTGTGCCTCCTGTTAAAAATTTTTCGTTTTCCGGCGGGAGCGCCCCGCCGTGTTCACGCTTCGATTCTACCGAAGAAAGTCGGTCTTGTCAATGGATTTTTGAAAGAAAATTTCAGAAATTTACTGCCAAGAAAATAACTTTTACGTTTTTCACATTTTTGAAGCATTGTCTTTGTGAAAAATGACGGAAAAGTCCCGAAAGCTCCTCCGCCATTTTTCCTAAAATGTGAAATTTTGTTTCATGTGTCACGGTGCAGAGGCAGCCGCCCTCTGCCGCAAAGTTTCGGAAAGTCTATGAGACTTTGCGCGGGCGCTTCACGAAGCGCCCGCCTCCCGCACGTCATTGCGAGGTAAGCGCCGCAACGTTCGCGTGGCAATCCGTAAACGCCTTGCGGTGCCCGAAAAACCGTTCGGGCTTCGCTGATCCTCCGGTTTTTCGACCGCTGCGGGAATTGCGGCTTTGCTTCTTCTGCCACCGGCAGCGCAAAGCCGCAATTCTCCCCGCGGCGAGGTAGGATTTCCGCGCCGGTAAGGTGCCTCCGGCGGGCGGATCGCCACACCAGTCTGCGGACTGGTTCGCGATGACGGGGAGAGGGACGGAGATTGTGCCCCCTCGCCGGGGCGAGGACGGGAAATGCACATTTCCCTGCGCGGGCGATTCATGAATCGCCCCTACGGCGAGACCGTGAGGCCGTCGCGTTGTCCTTGCCTCCCCTGAAAGGGGAGACAGGAGTCGGGCACCCTTATTTCAATTGTCCCCGAAGGGGACACCACAGTTTTTCACTTTTCTCTTTTCACTTTTAATTTTCAATCCGTCCGCGCAGCGGACACCGCAATTATTCATTATTCACTATTAGTTATTCATTATCACAGGTGCTTTTCCGCGAGCGCCTCGGCGACGCGGGCGCGGTTTTCCCGACAGCGCGCGAGGTCGCGGCGGCAGTAGTCGGAGAAGAGCACGTCCATCAGAAAAAGCTGCGCCACCTTGGCGGGGACAGAGCTGAGATGCAGCGGCCCCTCGTTCGAGCCGCAGGCGAGCACCACGTCCGCCAGCGCCGCGCCGGGAGAGCGCGGGAAGCGCGTGATGAGGATGATCTTCGCGCCGCGGCTGTGCGCGATATGCAGCGTCTCCGTCATATCCTTTGTCGCGCCGGAGTAGGAGAAGAAGAGCAGCGCGTCGTCTGCCGCGAGGTTCGCCGCCGCGATGACCTGGCTGTGCGAATCCCCCACCGGGAAGAACTTCCCGCTCACGGTGGAGAAGAGATGCGCGCACTCCGCCGCCATCAGCATCGAGCCGCCCTGCCCCATGCACAGCACCTTCCCCGCCCGCTCGAGCAGCGCGGAGGCGGCGCTGATCTTCTCCGGCTCGATGCGCTCGAGGGTCTGGGCGAGGGCGGCCACGTCCGCGGAATAGAGCTTGCGGCTCATGTCCTCGAGCGTGTCGTCCTCCTGCACCTGACCGGTCAGCAGATCCCGGCTGTGCTGGCCGAGGGCGGCGGCATTGGCGATGGCGAGCTTGAAGGCGTTATAGCCCTTGTAGCCGAGGCGGCGGCAGAAGCGCGAGACCGTCGCCTCCGCCACGCCGCTGGCATCGGCCAGCTCGGCGATGGACATATACTGCGTCTCGTCATGGTGCTGCATGACGTAATCGGCCGTCTTTTTCTCCGCGGCTGTCAGATCGTAGTAGCCCCGGCTGATCGTCTCGAATACGTTCTCCGCCATGGCGGCTCCTTACGCGCCGAGGAGCTCGCCCATCATACTGTCCACCATGCTCAGCATCCGCGGCAGGTGGAAGGGTCCCTTGAAGGTCGAACCCTTGCAGGCAGGCTCCGTGGGCTTGCCGTCGCGCCGGAGATAGCCGTACCACTCGCCGAAGGCAGGGTCGGAGAAATGCTCCCGGCTGTACTCGAGCGTCTTGTAGAACCAGTCGAGATACTCCTCCTTGCCGGTGTCGCGGTAGAGCATCAGCGAGGAGATCAGGATTTCGTCGTGCGGCCACCAGAGCTTCATGTCGTGCTCATACGCCTCGGGCGGGCGCCCCAGGCAGTCGATGAAGTACAGCAGTCCCCCGTACTCCTTGTCCCAGCCGGCGTTGATGGCGCGGTTGAAGATCGTCTCCGCCTTCCCGACCAGCGCCGTATCGCCCGTGCGCCTGGCGTGCTCGAGCAGGAACCAGACGCCCTCGATGTCGTGGCCGGGGTTCACGATGCGCCCCTCGGTGAACTCGAGCCGCGCCTCGCCGTTGGGTCCGACGTTCTCGAGCACACACCCGAGCTCGTCCTTCACATGATAGCGGAAGATCTCCTCCACGCACGCCGCCGCGCGCTCGTCGTAGAGCGCCTTGTGCTCGGGGTCGGCGCGCAGCATCACGCTCGTGACGTTCAGGTAGATCATCGGGATGCCGAAGGCGCGCCCCGTGCGGGTCTCCGGGATGGTCTTGGGTCCGAGACCGGTGGGGTCGGGCATCCCGTGCGCGAGGTCCCAGTAGAGGTCATACGCCCGCCGCGCGCGCTCGAGGCACGCCCGGTCGCCCGTCACGCCGTAGTACTCGGCGTTCGCCATGGCGTAGAACGCCTCGGAGAAATAGTAGCGGCGCTGGCGCAGGGGCTTGCCGTCGGCGGTGACGGTGAAGTACATCCGATCCCCCGCCTCGCGGTTGAGGCAGTGCGCCTCCATGAAATCCAGGCAGCTCTTCGAGGCGGCCAGCCACTCCTCCCGCACGCCGTAGAGGCGGCAGAGCCAGGCGAAGATCCAGCCGCAGCGCCCCTGCATCCAGACGCTCTTGTCGGTAGAAAAGAGCTTGCCCTCCCGGTCAAGGCAGGTGTACACGCCGCCGTTGACCGGATCCATACCGTTTTTCAGCCAGAACGCGACGCAGCGCTCGAGCTCCTCGCGAATCCATGCGCGGCTCTCCGCCAGCTTTACAGTGTCCATATCAGTGCCCTCCATTCATATAGTAATATAGAGAATGATCCTGGTATCAGTGTACCAGCAGAGAAAGAAATTTTCAACAAAAACTTGCGCTGACGCCCCAATTTCAGCATAGAAAATCACCCGCCGGAAGGCGGGTGATGGGATGGGACAGGAAAGGGCAGACTGATTTTACTTATTATACCAGAACGCTTCAAAAATGAAAAGCATATTCCGCTTGACGGAAGTGTAGAATTTTCGCATCAAAAATTGTGCAAATGAGGGAAAAACATGCTGGAATCTGTGCTCCAATTGACAGGAATGACAGGCTGTGATAGGATGAGTCCCGCAGTTGCAGAGCATCTCACGGCCAGCTCCGGTCGTGAGATGTTGTCTGCTCCACTATTTTTATAAGGAAGGAAGACACCATGAAAAGAGCACTTGCGCTGATCCTCACCCTCGCGATGGTCTTTGCCCTTGCAGCCGTCGGCGGCACCGCCTCCGCTGCGAACAAGGTCACCCTGACCATCTTCAACTCCAAGATGGAGATCCAGAGCCAGATGGAAGAGATGGCGGCAGAGTATTCCAAGACCCACGATGTTGAGGTCGAGGTCTACTACTCCAGCGACACCGTCGCGGCTCACATGTCCACCAAGTACGCCTCCAACGATCCCTACGTCCTCTCCATGGTCGATGCGAAGGATATCTACTCCCTCGGCCCCGACCACGCCCTTGACCTGAGCGATGAAGCCTGGGTCGGCGAGACCACCCAGGCCGTCTCCGTGAACGGCCAGGTTCTCGGCTTCCCCGTCTGCGTTGAGGCCCGCGGCCTGCACTACAACGCCGATGTCATCGAGAAGCTCACCGGCGAGCCCTTCGATCCCACCACCGTGAAGACCACCGCCGACCTCGCTGCCCTCATCGACAAGCTCGTCGCTGCCGGCATGGAGGCTCCTGTCGGCCTGCAGAAGGAAGACTGGTCCCTCGGCGCCCACTTCTTCGCCTCCGTCTACGAGATGCACGATGATCCCGACGCCTTCATCGCCGGCATCAAGGACGGCTCCGTGAAGCTGATCGAGGATCCCGTGTTCAACGCCCTGATGGATACCTTCGACGTGCTCAAGGCCAACAACTACGCGAAGGCTGCCCCGATCTCCGCGGAGCGCGAGGTCACCGAGATGATGCTCGGCGAGGGCGACCTGGCCTTCAAGTACGGCGGCAACTGGGACTGGTCCAACATCAAGGACTTCGCTGAGGACGCCAACCTCGGCATGATGCCCGTTCCCTGCGACCTCGAGGGCTACAATGAGAAGCTCGTGGGCGGCGGCTCCAAGTACTTCTTCATCGACAAGAACGTCTCCGCCGAGCAGCAGCAGGCGGCGAAGGACTTCCTCAACTGGCTCGTCTTCGACGAGGCCGGTCAGGACTTCCTGGTCAACACCTGCGCCCTCGTCCCCGCCTTCGCGAACATCACCCTGCCCGTGTCCGATCCTCTCGGCGCGTCCGTCAAGGCCTTTGCCGACACCGGCAGCCTGACCCCCAACTACAACTATCTGCCTGACGACCACTACGCCAAGATCGGCGCTTCCTTCCAGAAGTACCTCGCCGACCAGATCGACCGCGCCGGCTTTGCCGATGAGGTCACCGCGTACTGGGCCACCGCCGAAGTCGGCGCCCACTAAGCCTTTTTTTGACAACAACCGGGCATCGGAGGCCTCTGATGCCCGGTTTTCCCTATCTGCATATTGCCGCTCGTATGCAGCTAGCGTCACCAATCTGTGCGGCAGTAAGGAAAGAGAGCTTATATGAAGCAAAATACGATCTCCTACAAGGTCAAGCAGTACCTGATGTTTGGCGGCGTCGGGACGGCTCTGTTCTTCTGCGTCGTCATCGTCCCCTTCGTCTACGGCCTGTACCTGACCCTCACGAGCTGGGACGGCGTGAGCCTGTCCAAGCCCTTCGTGGGGCTGGCCAACTTCGCCGCGGCCTTCGCGGATAAGGATTACTGGTCCGCCATGGGGCGCACCGTGATCTACTCCATCTTCGCGGTCGTGCTCATCAACATCGTCGCCTTCGCCCTGGCCTATCTCGTGACCAGCGGCGTCAAGGGGCAGAACTTCTTCCGCGCCGGCTTCTTCGTGCCGAACCTGATCGGCGGCATCGTACTCGGCTATGTGTGGAAGTTTGTGTTCAACCGCGCCTTCGTCGCCATCGCCAAGGCCGCCGGGAACGCTGCGGCCGGCTCCCTGCTCGCCACGCCCAACGGCGCCATGTTCTGCCTGATCGTCGTCTCGGTCTGGCAGTACGCCGGTTACATGATGCTCATTTATGTCGCGGGCTTCATGAGCGTGTCCAAGGACGTGCAGGAGGCCTCCCTGATCGACGGCTGCACCCCCGCCCAGGCCATGAAGAACGTCACCATCCCCCTGATGCGCTCGAGCTTCGTGCAGTGCATCTTCCTGAGCATCACCCGCTGCTTCGTCGTGTACGACGTGAACCTGTCCCTGACCAAGGGCGAGCCCTTCGGCTCCTCGGTCATGGCGGCCATGCACGTCTACAACCAGGCATTTACCTATAAGAACTACGGTCTCGGCCAGGCCGAGGCTCTGATCCTCTTCCTGGTCTGCGCCATCGTCGGCGTCACCCAGGTCATGGTCGGCAAGAAAGGAGAGGTGGAAGCCTAATGACTGAGAACGAAAGAGCCGCACGGAACAAGAAGATCGCCCACGTTGTGATGTGGGTCGTCCTGCTTCTTCTGTTCTTCTGCTTTATTTTCCCCTTCTTCCTGGTCATCATCAACGCCTTCAAGTCGAAGGCCGATATCACCGCCGCGCCCCTCGCCCTGATCGGCCGGCACGGCTTCACGCTCAAGAACTTCCCCGAGGCGATGAAGAAGATGAATTTCTGGACTGTGTTCGGAAACTCCCTCATCATCACCGTCTCCGCCACGGTGCTGACGATCCTGGTCTCCTCCATGAACGCCTTCGTCATCGTGCGCAATAACTGGAAGTTCTGCACCATCATCTTCTCGCTGATGATCGCCTCCATGGTCATCCCCTTCCAGGTGCTGATGGTGCCCCTGGTGAGCGTCTACGGCGGTATACTGCGCGTGCTCAACCACCGCATCACGCTGATTTTGATGCACGTCGGCTTCTCGGTCTCGATGGCGATGTTCATGTTCCACGGCGCGATCAAGACGAACATCCCGCTCGCGCTCGAGGAGGCCGCGACGATCGACGGCTGCACCCGCTGGCAGACCTGGTGGAAGGTCGTCTTCCCCCTGCTCAAGCCCACCATCGCCACCGTCGGCATCATCAACGCTATGGCTTACTGGAACGACTACCTGCTGCCGAGCCTGGTGCTGACCAAGAAGAACCTCTATACCATTCCCATTGCGACGCAGGCTTTTTATGGGACCTACTCGACCGATATCGGCCTGATCATGGCGGCGCTGCTGCTGGCCATGCTGCCGATCCTGATCCTGTACGTCTTCCTGCAGCGCTACATCGTCGAGGGCGTGGCCTCCGGCGCTGTCAAGGGCTGATCTTACGCATGACACACCCCCGCCCCTCGGGGCGGGGGCTCTTTATCGGAAAGAGGAGCCGGATGTATGAAATGGTTTTTTGATATGGACAACCCCGTCATGAAGACGCTCTCCGTCGCGGCGGATCTCATTGTGCTGAACCTGCTCGCGCTGCTGTGCGCGCTGCCCGTCGTGACGGCGGGCGCTTCGCTCACGGCGCTGTTCGATCAGTGCATCCGCATGGTGCGCATGGAGGACAGCTCCGTGGCGCGGGGCTTTTTCCGCGCCTTCCGAGCAAACTTCAGGAAGGCCACGCTGCTCTGGCTGCTCTTTCTCGCTCTGGGGCTGCTGCTCTGGCTCGATTACGAGGCCGCCGCGCTCTATATCCCCGTGATGCGCGTGGGCATCCTAGCGCTCGCGCTGCTCTGGCTCGCGGCGCTGCATTACGTCTTTGCGCTGCTCGCGCGCTATGAAAATCCCCTGCGCGCAACGCTCAAAAACGCCTTCGTGCTGCTGGTCGCCTGCTTCCCGCGCACGCTGGGGATGCTCCTGTTCACGGTGGCGCTGTGGCTGGTGTGTATCACCTTTTTCCGTGTCGGGATCCCCCTTCTCGTGATGTTCGGCCTCTCCCTGCCCTGCTACTTTGCCGCCGTGCTGCTAAACGGCATCTTCCCTTCGCTCGAGGGGAAGTGACCCCCGGCCTTTTACGCAAAACGCAGACGATCTATTATGAATGGTGGGCAAATTCGTATCACAAGGTTACGAATTTACCCACCATTTTCGGTTTTATTCTTCTTTCTTGCGCAGGGGATTCGTGAATCCCCTTGCGCCGGTTTATCTGTCGAGCACCTGCCCCACGCGCTCGCGCCAGCGGCCGCGGCGGTAATAGAGCAGCATCGCGAGACTCGTCACGATCCAGGAGGCGGGATAGCACATACACAGCACGAACAGCGTGTGGTGTACGGCAAAGAGCGTCACGATCCAGACGATGCGCAGCAGGCAGATCCCGAGGCCGATGATGACGACCGGGCGCACCGCGTCCCCCGCCCCGCGCAGCACCGCCGAGAGCACCTCGATCAGCACCCAGGTGATGTAGAAGGGCACGAAGTAGAGCATCATCGTATAGGTTGTCTCGATGACGGCGGCATCCTCCGTCAGGATGTAGAGAAGCGGTCTGCCGAGCAGCAAAATCAGCGCGCTCAGCCCCACGGTGATGAGGCTCGAGAGTACCAGCCCCTGCTTGACGCAGAGCTTCACCCGGTCGTGCCGCCCCGCGCCGAGGTTTTGCCCGACGAAGCTCGTGATGGCGGCGCCGAGGGCGTTGCTGACCGCCCAGAAGATGCCGTCGGTCTTGGAGGTCATCGCCCAGGAGGCGACGACGACGGTGCCGAGGGAGTTGACACCGACCTGAATGATCATATTCGACACCGCGTACATGGACGATTGCAGCCCCGCCGGGATACCGAGGCGCAGCATATTGACGAGATACGCCCCGCGCATCCTGAGCTCCTTCAGGCTGAGGCGGTAGCTCTCGGGCGTAATGAGCAGCAGCCTTGTGAGCAGCGCCATATTGATAAGCTGCGCCGCGACGGTAGCGATGGCGACGCCCGCCACGCCCCAGTGGAACACGATCACAAACAGCGCGTCGAGCACGATGTTGCTCACGCAGCCCACGACCATGTACAGGAAGGGGCTCATGGAATCGCCGACCGCGCGCAGCATATTCGACTCCATGTTCAGCACCAGCACGAAGGGCACGCCGAGAAAATAGATGCGCAGGTACAGCACGGCGGAGGCTATCGTGTCCTCCGGCGTTTTCAGTACGCGCAGCATCGCCGGGGCAGCGAGAAAGCCGACGGCCGCCAGCACCAGACCCGCGAGGGCGAAGACGGCGATGGCGTTGCCCGCCGCGACCTTCACGTCCCTCTCGCGCCCCGCGCCGTAGACCTGGGCGATCACGACGCTTGCGCCGGAGGTGATGGCGACAAAGAAGCCGATGAGGAGGTTGATGATCTGCGCGGAGCTGCCGCCCACGGCGGCGAGCGCGACCGTGCCGACAAAGCGGCCGACGATCAGGCCGTCCACGGCGTTGTAGAGCTGCTGAATGCAGGTTCCGGCGGCGATGGGCAGGAAAAAGATCAGCAGCTTTTTCCACACCACGCCCTCGGTCAAATCCTTTCTGGCAAGACTTTTCCGCATCGCTCAGCCCTCAAACCAGCGCAGGGCGAAGTCCGCGAGCGCGCCCGTCAGCTTCTTGATATCCCAGTTTGTCGTGTTCACTGTCAGATCGAAGGTGCTGCCGTCGCCGTGGGTCCTGCCGGTGAGGATCTCGCGGGTGTGGCGGCGATTGCGGTCGATGCGGCGGATGTTGCGGCGCACTTCACGCTCGCTCAGGCGCTCGGCCTCCGGGCGCTTGCGCTCAAATTTCATGCACCGCGCAAGTCTGGCCTCCATATCCGCGCACACCAGCACGCGGAAGGGGTGCTGATCCTCGAGGATCACATCCGCGTCACGCCCGATGATGACGCAGTCGCTGCCGAGAGCGGCGATCTCCCGCAGGATCTCGCGCTCGCGGATGCGGAGCTGCGTACCCGGGCCGGGGTTGGACAGCACATGGTCGAAGCTGTTGCGGTAGGTAAGCTGCATATTGTGCCAGCCGTGGTTGGCGAGCTGCTTTTTGATGTAATCCGGCTCGAGGCTCTGCTCGGCGGCGAGCCGGTCGATGATCTCGCGGTCGTAGTAGTCCCAGCCGAGCTGTTCGGCCAGGCGCTTGCCAAGCTCGCGCCCGCCGCTGCCAAACTGGCGGCTGATGGTGATGATTCTCACACTCTCACGCTCCTGTTCTCTGGGTATATACCACCAGAAAGGGGCTTTGTCAAGCGCTTTTCGGCTTTTGCGTTGCAGGGGCGACCGTAAAGGTCGCCCCTGCGACGACACCGTGAGGTTTTCACCCTCTATTTCAATCCGTCGCCGTCAGGCGACACCATAACTATTCATTATTACTTATTCATTATTCATCAAAAAGAACCGAGGCCGCAGCCCCGGTTCTTTTGTTTCAGCAGACGGATTGATACTTTTGCTTGACCGCGTCGAGCTTCGGCTGCGGGGCCTGATCCGGCTCGTACCAGCCGCGCGCGGACATATCCTTGTACACGTCGCTCTGCATACAGATGACGCTGCCCAGCGCCGTGTTGAAGGTGCCGTGGACGTTCGGCGTGGACGACTCCACCGCGCCGTGCAGCATGAGGTCGCCGCACTGCTTGAGCCCGATGAGCAGATTTTCCATAATTTCCTTGTCGTTCATGCGCGCCGCCCCCTTAAATCAGATTGTAGAAGCTCTGAAACAGCTTCTGCTGCTCAGAGATGATGTGCTCGGCCTCCTGGCGCAGCACCTGGTCGCTCAGTTGCCCCGCCGCCGTGCGGCTCTGGTTCATCAGATACTGCACATGGCCGAGCGCGTCTTCGACATACAAGAGTTCCTTTGTGGTCATGCCTCTCGCTCCTCCTTCAGTTTTCCGGAAGCTCCGGTCACTGTCAGTATGCCCGATTTTTATGAATTATATTCCGTCCCCGGAGGGGACACCGCAATTTTTCATTTTCACTTTTCATTTTTCACTTCCTACATTCACCACGACGATGCGCGGTGTCTCCGGTACCGTCTCCGCCGCCATCGCCGGGACGGCCTCCTCAGGCGTCTCCGCTATCGTGAAGCGCGGCTCGCCCGTACAGCCGAGGACGCCGTCCTGCAGGTAGATGAGATCGAGCTCCGCCGTCGTGATCGGCTGCGTGTAGGGGTTGAGGCTCTCGTTTACCAGCTCCAGCCACGGCTCGAGCTCGAGCACCGTGTAGCTGATGCCGCGCACCGTGTCCGCCGCGCAGGGGGCGGTGGTGAAGTGGATGTTCTCACTCGGGCAGCGCAAGAGCTGGCGCAGAAACCAGCCGATCGTCCCGGCGCTCAGGTCGGTCTCGAGGTTCTCCGAGAGCAGGGAGACGAGCTTCGGGAGATTCGGGATGTTCCCGAGACGGATGAACTGCGCGGCGCACTCGCGCAAAAAGCGCTGCTGCATCTCGATACGCCCGAGATCCGCCGAGGGGTAGCCGCTGCGGAAGCGGCACAGCCCCAGCGCCTGCGCCCCGCTCAGATGCTGCATCCCCGGCTGCAGATGGATGCGCAGCCCCTGCTCCAGATCCTCGTAATCCATCGCCATCGGCACATCGAAGTCCACGCCCCCCAGCAGATCGACCGCCCGCTCAAAGACCCCGAGGCGCACGATGGCGCAGTAGTCGGCCTCGATGCCGCTGAGCTTCGCCACATGGCGGCGCAGCGACTCGCCGCCGTCCTCACCGCTCAGAACGCCGACGGTGTAGGCGGCGTTGAGCTTGCGGACGTTCCAGCGGGTGTTGACCATCGTGTCGCGCGGGATCGACACCACATCCAGCCGCCGGGCGTTGGAATCCAGGCGCGCGAGCATGATCGTGTCGGTGTTGCCGTTGCCGTCGTCGAGCCCCGCGAGCAGCAGCGTATAGACCCCCTCGCGCCGCGTCTTCCCCGGCTCCGCCGCCGTCTGCGTCTCCATCGCCGGGATCGCCGCCGTCCGGCTCACCGCCACGGTCTGCACCTCCGGGCGCGGCGGCTCCCTGAGCGCGAAAAAGCACACCAGCCCCAGCACGGCCGCCGCAAGCGCGTAGACCCAGAGCCACAGACGGCGCGCGTATGTTCCGGTTTTGTCCATCTTCCTGTCCCTCCTGCATCGCTTTGTCTCATTGTATGGAGGTGCGGCGGCTTCTATGCGTCAAAGCATACAAAAAAAGCGGCGCTTCCCCGCACAGTTTCTCACATTCTGTCATTGACTTTCACACCAAAAAGTGCTAAAGTACGAACTGTCATTATACCAGAGGAGGACAGGGGCATGGCGCTTCATCAGGCTGCACGATATTACCGCTCTTATTATCACAGATAATAAGGCTCGCTTGTGCTGCCCTGTGGGGAATGCGTTGAGAAACCTGTGAGCCGCGCCGGACTATCCGGGCGGCCTTTTTCTTCCTTTCTGGAAAATTGGAGGGTAAAACCATGAAAAAACTTCTTGCTGTCCTCTGCGCTGTCTGTATCGTCTTTGCGCTCGGCGCGACCGCCTTCGCCGCGGACGCGCAGTACACCGTCGGTGTCTGCCAGCTCGTGCAGCACCCCGCTCTCGACGCGGCGACCCAGGGCTTCATCGACGCGTTGAACGAGGAGCTGGGCGAGGGCACTGTCAGCTTCAATGTCCAGAACGCCTCCGGCGACTCCGCGACCTGCGCCGTCATCGTCAACCAGTTCGTCTCCGATGAGGTCAACCTCATCATGGCAAACGCCACCCCCGCGCTGCTCGCCGCCCAGGCCGCAACCAACCAGATCCCCATTCTCGGCACCTCCGTCACCGACTACGCGAGTGCGCTCGACTTCGCTGAGGACGAGTGGACAGGCGCGACCGGCTCCAACATCTCCGGCACCTCCGACGGCGTGCCCGCCGAGGAGTACGCCAAGCTCCTCACCGAGCTCTTCCCCGAGGCCAAGGCCGTCGGCATCCTCTACTGCTCCGGCGAGCCCAACTCCAAGTTCCAGGCCGACCAGATCCGCCCCTTCCTCGAGGAGGCGGGCTATAAGGTGAAGGACTTCACCTTCGCCGACTCCAACGATGTCGCCGCCGTCACCAACAACGCCTGCGACGACTGCGATGTGCTCTACATCCCCACCGACAACACCGCCGCCTCCAACGCGGAGCTGATCAACAACATCGTGCTGGAGAAGAAGGTTCCCGTCGTCGCGGGTGAGGAAGGGCTCTGCGCCGGCTGCGGCTGCGTGACGCTCTCCATCTCCTACTATGAGCTCGGCCGCGTCACCGGCGAGATGGCCGCCCAGATCCTCAAGGGGGAGGCCGTCGTCGGCGAGATGCAGATCGAGTACGCCCCGTTTGAGAAGAAGTTCAACGCCGTCAACTGCGAGCTCAACGGCATCGAGCTCTCCGACGACTTCGCCGCCATCGAGACCGAGGCGGAGTAAAACCTTCCGAATACGAAAACCCGGACTGCCCCGATCTGATCGGGGCAGTCTTACAAGGAGACATTTTGTGAACATAGTTGACTATTTCGCGTCCCTGAACCTGCTCAAGCTGGTCAAGAACCTGCCGGGCGGTATCTCCCAGGGCATCATCTGGGGCATCATGGCTCTGGGTATCTACATCACCTTCCGGCTGCTGGATATCGCCGATCTGACCGTGGACGGCTCGTTCACCACCGGCGGCGCGGTCACGGTCATGCTGATCCTCGCGGGCTGGCCCGCCTGGGCGGCGCTGCTCGTGGCGGTGATCGTCGGCATGGCCGCCGGCTTCGTCACGGGGCTTTTGCACACGCGCTTTGGCATCCCCGCAATCCTCGCGGGCATTTTGACGCAGTTCAGCCTCTACTCCATCAACCTGCACATCATGGGCATGGCGGCGAACAAGGCCGTGAGCGTGGATAAGTACCATCTGCTGCTCTCCTCGCGCCACATTCCGGACGCCATCCTCACCGGCGCGCTGCTCGCGCTCGCGCTCGTGTCGCTGTTTTACTGGTACTTCGGCACCGAGCAGGGCTCTGCAATCCGCGCCACCGGCAACAATCTCGCCATGAGCCGCGCCCTCGGCATCAACGTGGACGCGATGAAGGTGCTCGGCCTCTCGCTCTCCAACGGCATTGTCGCACTCTCGGGCGGGCTGCTGAGCCAGTACCAGGGCTTCGCGGATATCAACATGGGGCGCGGCGCGATCGTCATCGGCCTCGCCGCCGTCATCATCGGCGAGGTGCTCGGGCGCGCGCTGCTCGGCAAGCGGCTGAACTTCTACGGCACGCTGAGCTTCACCGTGATCGGCGGTGTGATCTACTATCTCGTCATCGTGATCGTGCTGTGGCTGCGCCTCAACTCCAACGATCTCAAGCTCTTCACCGCCATCGTCGTGGCGCTCTTCCTCGCGGTGCCGTATCTGCGCGGACAGAGCAAGAGCTCCTTTGCCAAGCTCAAAAAGAAGGGGGCGGGGAGCCATGCTTAAGCTCGAGAACATCTCCAAGACCTTCAACCCCGGCACCATCAACGAGAAGCGGGCGCTCTCCGGGCTGTCCCTGCACCTTAAGCCGGGCGACTTCGTGACCGTGATCGGCGGCAACGGCGCGGGCAAGTCCACGATGCTCAACGCCATCGCCGGGGTCTGGCCGGTAGACGAGGGGCGCATCGTGCTCGATGGGAACGATATCACCGCCCTGCCGGAGTTCAGGCGCGCGAGCCTGATCGGGCGCGTCTTCCAGGACCCGATGATGGGTACCGCGCCGAATATGCAGCTTGAGGAAAACCTCGCCCTCGCCCTGCGCCGCGGACAGAAGCGCGGTCTGCGCTGGGGCGTGACGCGCGAGGAGCGCGCGGGCTACCGCGAGGTGCTCAAGAGCCTCGGCCTCGGGCTGGAGGAGCGCATGACCGCGAAGGTCGGGCTGCTCTCCGGCGGTCAGCGCCAGGCGGTGACGCTGCTGATGGCCTCGCTCAAGAAGCCGAAGCTGCTGCTGCTCGACGAGCACACCGCCGCACTCGATCCCGCCACCGCCGCGAAGGTGCTGGAGCTGTCGGACAAGATCGTGGAGGAAAACAAGCTCACCACCCTGATGATCACCCACAACATGGGCGACGCGATCAAGCACGGCAACCGCCTGATCATGATGAACGAGGGGCACATCATCCTCGACGTGAAGGGCGAGGAGAAGCAGCACCTCACGATCCAGGAGCTAGTGGACAAGTTCGCCGCCCTCTCCGGCGCGGCGCTCGAAAACGACGCGGTGCTGCTGAGCAAATGAATAAAAATAGTACCGGGTGCGAAAGCGCACCCGGTATTGTTATTTCACCCCCGTCCCGCCGACACGCGGAAATCTCACGGCAAGGCCGTGGGCTTGCGGCGTATTGGCGGGAGGGGCTGCGCTGTTTTTTTACAGCTTCACGAACTGGCTGAAGAACGCCACCGGCAGCAGCCAGAACACCGTGTACAGGAAGAGCGCGGCGAGGGAGATGCTTCCGCCGATGTAAAACTGCACGAACACCGCGAAGAGCCCGATCACCGAGGAGAGCAGGCTGACGATCAGATTCAGCCGCACGAGGAAATACATCCGGCGGCCGATGTTCGCCATCTGTACGAGCTTCCCCAGTCCCGAACCGCACACCAGCGCGGCGATCTTGCCCTTTCCGGTGCTCTGCTCCTCCGAGAGGCGCACGCGCTCGGGATAGGGCGGAAAATCGTACCCGGCGGTGTTCAGCTCGAAGGTCTCCTGCAGGAGCTGCGGGCCGATATTGAAGTCGCGCGTGGCGAAGACCGCGTGGCGGTTCGAGCGCATCAGCTCCACGAGCGCACGGCGCACGCGGGGGTGGGCGTGATACTCCACGGGGAAGATGCCGTAAATCAGCCCGTCCACGGCGAGCATGACCGCCGTCTTTTTGATCTCCCGCTCCTCGAGCGTGCGCACGGGGATGGGAACCTTCATCAGCTCCATGAACTCCCTCGTGCCGCAGTAGACGTTGTGCCCGTCCACCTGCCCGACCATGCCGGAGGCCGTGTGGAACTCGAAGCTCTCAAGCTGCTTCATGCGGCAGCCGTTACGCTCCATCAGGCGGGTGAAGCTCGGCGCGAGGCCGCAGCCCGAGGCCGCCATCATCGTGCCGATGTAGGAGATCACCAGCTCCGGCTCCACGTCGGTGAAGATCAGCGGGTCGCCGAGGGTGATCGTCGCGCCGGGGAAGAGCGCCGCGTCCGTCACGATCAGGTTCCGGCAGCCGCCGACCTCGCAGAGCCCCGACCAGCCGGCGATCGCCGCGCTGCACGGCTTCTTCCCCGTCCGGGGGCGGGGCGCTTCGCCTTCCGCGGTGTCGGACGCGGCAGATTCGTCGTCCTCGTCGCTCTCCTCCGCGCTGCCTCTGCGCGGGCCGCGCGCGATCACCTTCGAGCCGATGGCAAAGGGCAGGGCAAAGCAGAGCAGCGCCGTCACCGGGACAGCGGGGGTCAGCACGGCGGTGAAGACGAACAGGAAATCCGAGGCGCTGTGCTTGATGGCGACAAGCGCGAGGCTCATCACGAAGGCCAGCGCCAGCAGCAGGGGCGCGGCGCGGTTGTAGGCGGTCTCGTCGGGCGGCGCCTCCTCGCTGCGGCGGAGAAAGCCCGTCGTCGGGCGCAGGGACTCGACGAGCGTGGTCTTTTCGGTCAGGCCGTTCTCGGCGGTGACGGTGTAGACCGTCTTCCCCTGTCGGCGCGCTTCATCGGGCACCCACAGCGAGAGGGAGAGCCCCGAGGCGGCGCAGTAGGAGGCGTAGAGCACGCCGGTCAGCGAGAGGCTTGAAAAGAGGCACAGCGGCACATGGGGCGTACCGAAGAGCCCGAAGGCGACGCCCAGCGCGTCGATGCTTGTGAGCAGGCAGCAGAGCACGCTCAGCCCGTCCGCGCCAAAGCGCAGGCGGCTGAGGTTGATGCCCGCGCCGACCACCACGTCGAGCGCGAGCAGCATGACGCCAAGCTGGAGCCCCAGCAGCATGAGCGAGGCGACGCTGATCGAGCGAAGCATCCCGGTCGCGGGGATGCCGAGGGTGAGATAGGCCATCACAACCAGCAGTCCCAGCGAGATGCGGCAGCGCAGACGCAGCGGCAGGGTATGGCTCGCGTAATAGCGCGAGGCGCTTTTCAGCGGCAGCTCCTCGCCCAGCTCCTCCTCGTCCGCGTCCATCGTCTCGCCCACGGTGCCGCTTCTGCGCGGGCCGCGCAGGCGCACCAGAAGTCCCGCGATCTGCCCTTGCAGATACTCCCCGAAGCTCGGGAAGCTGTCAGACGCGCTCGCGGTACTCTCGTACTCCCTGTCCCCGGCGTAGTGCGCGGGGGAGGCGTCCTCATCGCTCAGCCCGGTGACCTGCTCCTCGCCGTCCTCCTCCGTTTCCGGCAGCTTGCGCCGTCTGCGGTGGGAAAAGAGCGCGGCGAAGTCCGGCAGCATCCGGGGTCTCGCCTCGCTCTCGGGAGGGGCGGGTTCTTCCTCCGGTTCCTCCTCCGCTTCCGCTTCGGATTCCTCGATGACGGGCGCGCTTTTCTTCTCCTCCACCGTCCGCGCGCGGCGGATGGCGCCGAGGAGGCTGCGCGCCTCCGCCTCCAGGCCGCTGCGGCGGCGCGGCTGCGGAGTGGGTTCCGGCTCAGGTTCCGGCTCCGGCTCAGGTTCCGGTTCCGGCTCAGGTTCCGGTTCCGGGGCGGGTTCCGGCTCAGGGGGCGGCGTCGGCGCGTCCTCGTTCTGGAACTCCGCCAGGATATCCTCGACCGTCAGGTGCGTATACCCCGTGCTCGGGGCGCTCTCGCGCTCCCAGAGCGGCAAAATCCCCTCGGGCAGCGCGGCCTCCTCTTCGGGCACGGGCGCTCTATCTTGTTCCTCTAGCTTCGTCATAGGCTGCTGTTCTCTCTGTTCGGGCGGCTGCGCGCCCTGAAATTCATTGACTATATCCATCCAGTCCCAGCTCTCGTCCTTCTGCGCCGGACTTGGATTGTCCCGGTCGCTCCAGGAGTCGTGCAGCAGGCTCTGCATCGCCGCGCCGTTGACCGGATAGTAGCTCTCCGGCTGCGGCTCGGGTCCCTGATACAGCTCCCAATCGTCCGCCTCGCCCAGCTCGACCGCCATGGCGTAGCGCGAGGGACTGCTGTCCGAGCGGTATTCCTCCAGCACCTCCCGCAGGGAGAGGGCGAAGGGCTTCGGGGTCTCCTCGACGAAGAGCTCTCCCCGCTCCGGCTCAAAGCTCTCCGGCAGCGCCTTGTGTTCAGTTGTCTCCAAGCGCTGCGCCCCCCTTTATCCCCGAATACTCAGCGGCTTCTCTGCCGCAGAATCTCATACATGGTGATCGCGGCCGCCGCCGAGGCGTTGAGCGAGGAGACCTGCCCCTTCATGGGCAGGCTCACGATATAATCGCAGCTCTCCTTGACCAGCCGCCCCATCCCGTCGCCTTCCGAGCCGATGACCAGCGCGAGAGGGCCGGAGAAGTCCGTGTCCCAGAGTCCGCTCGTCCCGTCGGCGGCGGTGCCGTAGATCCACAGTCCCTTGTCCTTGAGCTCGCGGATCACGCCGGGCAGATTCGGCACGCGCGCAATGGCGACGTGCTCAGCCGCCCCGGCGCTGGCCTTGTCCACGATGGCGGTCAGCCCCGCGCTGCGGCGCTTGGGGATGATGACCCCGTGCGCCCCGGCGCATTCGGCGCTGCGGATGATCGCGCCGAGGTTGTGCCCGTCGCTGATCTCGTCACAGACGATGACGAAGGGCGGCTCGCCGCGCTCGGCAGCGATAGCGAGGATGTCCTCGACCGAGCAGTATTCCCGCACGGCGCACACGGCGATGACGCCCTGGTGGGCGTGGGTCTGGCTCATGAAATCGAGCTTGCGGCGGTCGCACTCCACGACCACGATCCCCTTCTCGCGCGCCCTCGAGGCGATGTGGCCGAGGGTTTTGTCCACATCGCCCTTATTGATAAAGAGCTTGTCGATGGCGCGCCCGGCTCGCAGAGCCTCCATGACGGCGTTGCGCCCCTCGATGATCTCGTTTTGGAGTCCGTTTTCCTTTTCCACGGCATAATCCTCCACTATATAAGGATACTCAGTACACTATAACACAAGCGCCGCCAATTGCAAATACTTTTTCCTGCCAATTCTGCCATTTTTCATTTTTCTTGACGGATAGGCTTGTGTAAATTATAATAGTGATTTAGAATTGTGTTTATACGGCTTATCCCCTCGGTCGCTTCGCGACAGCTCCCCTTTCCAAAGGGGAGCCTCTGCAAACGTTCTCTTCGGATCAGGCCGGAAAACTGTACTGCTTTTTCGCTCTTCCCACAAAATATATACAGGAGATGCTTTACAATGCCTACCACCTGGAGCCGCGCGCCGGAGGAATTCCACAAGACCTATATCGCCAACACCGACGCCTTCTACCGCCTCGGCGGGACGCAGAACCTCGCCCCCGAGCTGGACGAGTTTGTCACCAAATGCGCGCTGAACCTGTGGAGCCGCAGCGGCGGTCTCACGGACAAGCACGTCGCCATGGCCAACGAAATCTATTCCCGCGGCCGGGCGAAGCCGCAGTGGCTGCTCTGGAGCCTCACGAGCGCCGTGTGCGAGGAAGACGTGTTTCTGCCCCCGGTGTTCTACTGGAACCTCGCGGAGAACGACGCCAAGCGCGGCAGCGAAAATTCCCGCACCTTCATCCGGATGCTCACGAACATTCTGCTGTATCTGGCCGCGGTGGACGACGATGTGAGCTACGCCGAGGCCGCATACATCACCGAATGCGCCGACCGCCTCACCGCCATCTGCGACACGAGCGGCGTGCGCAAATCCCGCCCCGCGCTCAATCCCCTCGACTATGTGACGAGCGGGGAGCCGGGTTTTCAGGACAAGCACCCGCAGGTACAGACCTCCGGCGGGGAGAAGCAGCCGGAGGCGAAGGCGAGCGAGCAGCCCAAGCCCGACTTTGACACGCTCATGGCGCAGCTTGAAGATCTTGTCGGCCTTGAGGATGTGAAGAAGGACGTCAAGAACCTCATGAACCTCGTCAAGGTGCGAAAGCTGCGCGAGCAGAACGATCTGCCCGTGCCGCCGATGAGCCTGCACATGGTCTTCCTCGGCAACCCCGGCACCGGCAAAACCACCGTCGCGCGCCTCGTCAGCGGGCTCTACGCCGCCATCGGCGTACTGAGCAAGGGGCAGCTCGTGGAGGTGGATCGCGCGGGGCTGGTCGCGGGCTACGTCGGGCAGACCGCCATCAAGACGCAGGAGGTCATCAAGCAGGCGCTGGGCGGGGTGCTCTTCATCGACGAGGCCTACTCCCTCTCCTCCGGCGGCGAGAACGACTTCGGGCGCGAGGCCATCGAGACGCTGCTCAAGGCGATGGAGGATCACCGCGACGATCTCATCGTCATCGTCGCGGGCTACACCGGGCCGATGGAGAAGTTCCTCTCCTCCAACCCCGGCCTTGAGAGCCGCTTCAACAAGTTTTTCTTCTTCCCCGACTATAACGGCGAGCAGCTCATGGCGATCTTCCGCAAGCAGTGCGAGAAGAACAAGTACACCCTCTCCGAGGAGACCGAGAAGGCCGCCGTCGCGCTCTTCACCGAGCTCTACGAGGAGCGCGGGGACAACTTCGGCAACGGCCGCGACGTGCGAAACGTCTTCGAGGATATGATCGTGCGCCAGTCCAACCGTGTCGCGGCGATGGAAGCGCCGACCAAGGAGGATCTGATGGCGGTGCTGCCCGAGGATCTGCAGGAGCCGGAGGAGAGCGAGGAGCCGGACAATGGCTGAGCCGCTGATTTCCGTCGTCGTCCCGGTCTATAAGGTGGAGCAGTATCTCGACCGCTGCGTGCAGAGCGTCTGCGCGCAGACCTACCGGAAGCTCGAGATCATCCTGGTGGACGACGGCTCGCCCGACAACTGCGGGGAGCTGTGCGAAGCCTGGCGCGCGAAGGATGAGCGCGTGCGCGTGCTGCACAAGGCAAACGGCGGGCTCTCCGACGCCCGCAACCGCGGCGCCGCGCTCGCAAGGGGAGAGTACATCAGCTTCGTGGACTCCGACGACTACCTCGCGCCGGACGCGCTGGAGTACCTGCTGGGGCTGCTGCGGCAGCACGACGCGGATATTGCCGTGGGCGCGGCGCGGCAGGTCAGCGACGGCGGGGAGCGCTTTGCGGCGCAGGCGGCGGAGCAGCTCTATTGCTGGAGCGCAGCGGAGGCCGTCTGCGAGCTGACGCGCTACGATCACTACGAGCAGCTTGTGACCGCCTGGGGCAAGCTCTACGCCGCGCCTCTCGTGCACGCAAACCCCTTTCCCGTCGGGCGGCTGCATGAGGACGAGGCCACGACCTACAAATACTACGACCAGTGCCGCCGGACGGTGCTCTCCAACCGCGCCGTCTACGCCTATTTCCAAAACCCCGGCAGCATCATGCACAACCAGACCGCGCGCAACCGCGAACAGACGCTGCTGGCCTATGAGGAGCAGCTGCAGTACTTCGCCGGGCGCGGCGAGGAGAGCCTCGCGGACGCGGCGGCGGATCGGCTGGTCAATTACACGGTGGATTTCGCCGCGCGGGGCGACCGGGTGTGCGCGGACTACTTTCGCGCCGGGATGCTCAGGCCGCTGCTCTGCCGCGCGCTGCGGCGCAAGACGCGCATCCGCTACTGGGGCTACGCCCTGCTGCGCCTGGATCTCAACAAGCTCTATCACAAGATTCTGGGAAGGTAAACTGCTGTGGCAAACACTCACACCGAGGATTTCAGCGCCCGGGCGCTGACGAAGAACATCATTTTCAGCGTCATCACCTTCGTCCTCAACCTCTTTATCAGCTTCTTCATCACCCCCTATATCACCGCGCGCTTCGGCAGCGACACCTACGGCTATCTCAAGCTCGCAAACGACTTTGCCAGCTACGCCTCGCTCTTCAGCATCGCCTTAAACTCCATGGCGAGCCGCTTCATCATGCTCGAGCGCGCACGAGGGAACGAGGAGCGCGCGCGGCAGTATTTCTCCTCCGTGGGCGTGGCGAACGTCCTGCTCTCGCTGCTGTTCGTGCTGCCCTCGGTGCTGTGTGTGCGCTATCTCGATGTGATCTTCGAGATCTCCCCCGCCATGGTCTACGAGGTCAAGCTCACCTATGCCCTGACCTTCCTGAACTTCATCCTCCAGCTTCTCTTTTCCATCTACTCCAACTGCTACTACATCACCAACACCCTCTACCTCCAGTCCCTGCGTATGGCGCAGGCCGGTATCCTCAACGCCGCGACGGTGCTGGGTCTGTTTTTCTTCTTCCAGCCGCGCCTGAGCTACGTCGTGTGCGGCACGCTCGCCGCCACCGTCTTCACGGTGCTCGCGAACGTCTACTATACGCGCCGCCTCACGCCCGATCTGCACACGCGCCTTGCCGATTTCCGCTGGGCGAGCGTGTGGGAGATCCTCGTCTCCGGCATCTGGAACAGCATCACCCGCCTCAGCCAGATCCTCACCAACCAGCTCGACCTGCTCATTACCAACGTATTCATCGGCCCTGTCACGATGGGCTATCTCTCCGTCGCAAAGTCCGTGCCGAATGTCATCATCACCTTCAACTCCACCATCGCCAACGTCTTCAGCCCGAACCTCATGCGCCTCTACGCCGAGCACGACGTGGAGGGGCTGAAACAGGCGGCGAAGAGCGCCATGCGCTTCATGTGCCTGTTCGTTGCGATCCCGAACGCCATCCTGATGACGATGGGCACCGAATTCTACCGCCTCTGGGTGCCCGAGCAGCCCGCCGCACTCATCAACATCATGTCCATCCTCACCGTCGTGAACTCCTGCGTCACAGGGCCGCTCACCCCGCTCTACCAGATCTTCACCATCACCAACAAGGTGAAGGAGAACTCCATCGTGATGATCGTCTACAGCTTTGTGAGCATCGGCGTGGTCTATGTGCTGCTCAAGCTCACCGATCTCGGCGTTTACGCCATCCTCGGCGTGAGCCTCGTCGGCTCGCTGATCGTCGCCTGTCTCTACCATCTGCCCTACTCCGCCAAATATGTCGGCCTGCCTAAGCTCGCCTTCTTCCCCGAGATCGGCAAGAGCATCCTCTCCTTCGGCCTGGTCTGCCTGATCGGCCTTGGCGTGAATGCGCTCTTCGATCTCTCCGCCTCGTGGCTGCACTGGTTCGCCGGGGCGGCTTTGACGGGGCTTCTCGGGCTCTCGCTCAATCTCTTCGTCATCCTCAACGTCGAGGAGCGCCGCTTCCTGCTCGAGAAGGTGAGCGGCAAGCTGCGTCGTTTACTCGGGAGGTAATCGTATGAAACGCATCGTATTCATCAGCAGCCTTCTCGCCGGCGGCGGTGTGGAGGTCATCCTGCAAAGCCTCGTCGCAGAGCTCGCCAGCTCCGGCTGGGATGTGACCATCTGGACGCCGACTCCCGACCCCGAGGCGCTGCGCCGCCACTATCCCCCCGGCGTACACTACCGCCCTTACGCCTTCTGGCGGCAGCCCTTCCGGCGCTTTTCCCTGCGCCACGTCTTCTTCAAGCTCTGCAAGCTGCTGATGGAGGGGCTGGTGCTGCGCCTCAGGCGCTGGGACACGGTCGTCGCCATGCAGGAGGGCGAGGCGATGCTGCTCGCCTCCCGTCTGCGCGCGCGCAGGAAGCTCGCCTGGGTCCACACCGATTACGCCACGCTCCACTGGTCGGGCTACTGCTTCGGCAGCGACGAGGCGGAGAGGGCGTGTATGGCGGGCTTTGACAAGGTGGTCTGCGTCTCCGAGACCGTGCGGCGCGGCATCTGCGGCACCATCGGCGACCCCGGCAATCTCTGTCTGCGCTATAACCCGATCAACGCCGAGCGCATCCGCGCCCGCGCCCGAGAACCGATCCCCGAGAGCGCGCCCAAGGACGAGCCGCTGCTCGTCGCCGTGGGGCGGCTCGTGCCGGGCAAGCGCTTCGATCTGCTGCTGGACGTGTGCCGGGAGCTAAGGCAGGAGCGCCGCTTCACGCTCTGGATCGTCGGCGGCGGTGCGGAGGAGGAGGCGCTGCGCGCGCAGATCGCGTGGGCGGGGCTCTCCAACTGCGTGCTGCTCGGGCAGCGGGACAACCCCTACCCCTACATCGCCCGCGCCGACTGGCTGCTCAGCGCCTCCGAGAGCGAGAGCTACGGCCTCACGGTGCAGGAGGCGCTGATCCTCGGCGTGCCGGTGCTCGCCTGCGCCTGCGGCGGGATCGCGGAATGCCTCGATCCGCGCTTCGGCATCCTCACGGGGCTCGAGCGCGACGCGCTGCGCGACGCGCTGCGCCGCGTGCTGGACGATCCCTCACTCCGCGAGGGCTACGCCCGGCGCATCGCGAAGGAGTTTCAGTGCGACGAGCTCTGGCAGCCGCGCCTCAATAAGATCACCACGCTCCTATAACAACCAGAGCAAGTCGGAGGCCAAGCGGTCTTAGGAAGACAACACTT
>JAZQCO010000002.1:0-17579 GCA_045546335.1 Candidatus Limivicinus sp.
CCGAGCGCGAGACTTGTGATCGCGTTGTTCGCGCAATTGAGCGCGCAGAGCGCCGCGTTTTCACTCAGATTCAGTTCCGTGATCGCGTTGTTCGCGCACTCGAGCACGGCGAGCTTCGGATTGTGCGACACATCCAGCGCACTGAGGTTGTTCTGATTGCAGTAGAGCGAGATCAGCTCCGTGTTCGTGTCCACTTTCAGCGCACTCAAGGCGTTCCTGCTGCAATTGAGATCGGTCAGCCTGGTATTCGCGCCGAGCGTCAGCTCCTGCAGAGAGCAGTTTTCACAGTAGAGGAAGCGCAGGGCAGTATTCGCACTCACATTCAGCGAACCGATGGGAGTATCGGAACAATCCAGCCAGTTAAGCGCGGTATTCGCGTCCAGCTCCAGACTGTCGAGGTTCAGCCCCGAGCAGCCGAGCTGCGTCAGCGCGGTGTTCGCACGCAGATCCAGCTCTCCGATGGGGTTTTCATCGCAGAAGAGCCGCTCAAGCGCGGTGTTCGCGCCGAGATTCAGCTCCTGCAAGCCGCAGCTCACACAGCTCAGTTCACGCAGCGCGGTGTTCTGGCTCACATCGAGGCTGCCAAGCGGGTTGCCCTCGCAAAAGAGCGCGGTAAGCGCAGTATTCGCGCTCAGATCCAGCGCATTGAGCTTGCAGGCGCTGCAATAGAGCTTCTCAAGCGCGGTGTTCGCGCTCAGATCCAGCTCTGTCAGCGGGTTTGCGGCACAGTTGAGTTCTCTGAGCGAGGTAAAAAAGCCGATGCCGCTCAGATCGCTCATCCCGGCATTGGGCAGCGTGATCACGGTCACGGCGGCGATCTCCTGCGTGGAGAGCTGCCCGTCGCGATCAGTGTCGCAGGTATCGGTCACATAGCCGAGGAAGCGCGGATCGGGGAAGTTCTCCGGGCTGATTGCCACGCTCTCGCCCAGGTAGCCGTATTTCACCGCCCAGTCATAGGCGTAAGAACCGGGGTCTGCCGTGATAAGGACGCGACCCGGCTCGCCGAAGGCGTCCTCCCCGATCTCCTCCAGGGAGTCGGGCAGGTTGATTCTGCTCAGGCTGCTCCCGGCGAAGGCGCGCGCGCCGATACGCCTCAGCCCCTCCGGCAGCACGACCTCCTCCAGCGAGGTATCGCCGCAGAAGGCCTCGTCCTCGATCTCCGTCAGGGACGCGGGCAGAACGAGAACCCCCGCGCTCTCCTCCAGCAGTTCGACGGCGGGCTCTTCCGTCGGCGTTTCCGCCAGAGCCGCCATGGATCCATTGCTCAGCAGCATACACGCGACCAGCGTGAGAGCCAGCAGACGGCGCAGTTGTTTCATGGGAATGCCTCCTTTTTCGTTTTTCTATTGTCACTATCCATGTTAAGGCTTTACTCGAAGGCTCTCGCAGAGTAACGCAGAAGCGACGGGATTCTTCAGCACAAAGCTCCTCGCAATGACACGAACCGAATCCCTAAGAGTAAAAAGGCAGGCAAGAACAGAACCCACTCAACTGTAATCCTATTCTTGTCTGCCTTCTCAACAGCATATTCCTACTGCTTCCAGTATAGCGCATATTCGGAAAAATGCAAGGCTGTATTCAGTTTTTTCTGGATAATTTTCTGCGCCGCTTCGTTTGGTGAGAGCGTCTCTCGAACGTGCGTGCGTTTTCCTGCGTTGCGGTGTGCCGGCGATGCCTTTGCCGCCATCACCGGACTAAGCCTCAGCCTCCCCGGGCTATGAACACCCGGCTTGACACGGAGCATTTCTCTCTCACTCTCTCGTTCTCGCACCCCTGGCCTTGAGCGCCTGTTTGCGCTGGTACATCCGCTTATCGGCGCGCTCAAAGACCTCGTGGAAGCTCTGATCCTCCTCCGGGCGATAGATCGAGATCCCCGCCGACACGACGGCGTTATCCGTGCCGACATTCGCCTCGACCCGGCTGTTGAAGGCGGCGAGCACCGCCTCGCGCGCCTCGAAATCCTGCCCGAAGAGCAGCACCACAAACTCGTCCCCGCCCACGCGGTAGACCGGGCTGTGCTTGAAGGCCTCACAGATCAGGTGGCAGGCCTCACAGATATAGGCGTCACCCCGCTTGTGGCCGTAGGTGTCGTTGATGTGCTTGTGACCGTTCACATCGCAGACCACGACGGCGAAGGGCGGCTTCTCCCCCGTTTGCAGACGGCGGTCAAGACGCTCGACCGTCTCGACATAGGCGTGCTTGCTCTTGACACCGGTGAGCGGATCGGTGTTCACGCGGTCACGCACGGCGCCGAGCTCCGCCTCGCTGGCGTTGGCGCGGTGGAGCATGGTGGAGTAGTTCGTCAGCATCACAGTGAGCGAGAGGCCGAACATCAAGACCACCAGCAGCACGTTCCAGTCGTCCGCGCGCAGGATATGCCTGAGCTGCCGCTCGATGAAGGCGCTGCCGTCCACATGGGAGCCGGCCTGCTCATAATAGCTCTGCACGCTTTGCAGCCCCAGCGTAGTCGCGCGGGTGTTGGCCTGGTTCATCCAGACAAGGGACACAAACAGAATCAGCGACAAAAACACGATCCAGACGATCAGGGCGTTGCCGTAGCGATTGTGCCGGTCGCGCTTGATGATGCTGCGGAAAAACAGCACGCCAAGCACTGACCACATCATAAACAGGAAATACGACTCCGGCGCGAGATCGTTGACACCAAAGAGCGCCGGCACCAGCAGATACACCGCAAAGCCCGCCATGATCAAAAGCCCCAGCAGCCCCGTGACCTGTTCGAGACGATCGTTGCGGAAGCGCGCCTCCTTCACCGTTGCCGCGGAGACGAAGCCGTAGATCAGCGTCGCGCCCAGCGTGGTCACGTCCACGATCCAACCGATGGCCGTGCGCCCGACGAAGGGGACGACGCAGCTTACCGTCGCCACCAGCCAGATTGACCGCGAGGGGACGCCCTGGGCGTTGAGCGCGGCATAGCGAGAGGGCAGCAGCTCGTCGCGCGCGGCAGCGTAGAAGAGGCGGCTGAGCGCGAAGAGGTTGCCGATCAGGCTCGTGAGGATCAGGCACAGCAGCGCCGCCATCAGCAGCAGCACGCCGGTTTCGCCGAGGTAGTACGAGGCCGCGTAAAACGGCGGCAGCGCCTCCAGTCCCTCGAGATTCCCAAGATCTCGGATATACTCCCGCCAGCTCTCATAACGCGCGGGATACGCAGAGACCGACAGCAGGAACACGAAGCAGTACAGCACTGTCACTGCGACGACAGCAAAGACGAAGATGCGAAAGCTGCGGTTGCGGCGGAAATTAAACTCCTCCGCCGCGTGGGAGATGTTCTCAAAGCCAATGAACGCCCAGGGCGATATGACGGCGATACGCACGATCTGTCGCAGCGCGCCCTTCCCGTTTGCCTGGAAGGACGGCGTGAGCGGACGATCGAGCCGCACGAGGGCGAAGACGAACACCGTCGTGATCGCGAGGCTCAGCAGCACCGCCATCCAGAACATCATCCCGGAGGCGGCGCGGGGCGTTTTGGAGCACAGCAGCGCCGCAAGCAGGATCGCGGCGACCGGCAGCAGCACCTCCCCCAAATAGATCTCATAGCCGTAGAAGCTGTAGAGCCGCCCAAAACGGAATATGTCGCCCACGAAGAGCTGGGCAAAAAGCGGCAGCGAGGTCGCGTTGGCCCAGAACATGGCCATATAGGTCAGCGACAGGAACCACGCCAGCAGGAAGCCCCGGTCATAGCCGAAGGTGTCCCGCGCGTAGGCATAGGCACCGCCGGCCTCGGGACAGCAGAGGATCATGTAGTGGTAGTTGCGCGCGATGAGCAGCATGACGCAGGCGCCGACGATCAGCCCCAGCACGCTCCCGAGCGGCCCCGCCTTCGCCAGATAGGTGTTGCTGGTGACGACGAGCGAGCCCCAGCCGATGCTGGTGCCCACAGCAAACGCCCAGGCTCCCCGCGGCGAGAGATAGGGGCGTAATGCCGTATTCTGCTGTGCCTGCGCCTTATCCATAAACCGCACCTCTCGAAAAGCCAGAATTGTTTTTTAGTATAATTCAGTGTATTATAACACACCCCCCTATAATCATCAAGAGGGATTTCCAGATAATCTGAAAATCCCTCTGATCCGTCTGAGCATTTTATGAAGGAAACCGGACTCACAGCTTGCAGCCGCCGCCTCCGGCTCTCTTGACGCTGTAGAGCGCAGCGTCCGCCTTGGTAAAGAGGTTCTCGCCCTCCTGAAGCTCACAGCCGAATGCCGCGCCGCAGCTCAACGTCACCGGCGGCAGCTCGTTCTCGCTGTGGCGCAGCTCGTCGTTGATGCGCGTCACCTTCCTGTAAATCTGCTCCTTGGCGTTTTCATTGACGTGCAGCATGATTACGACGAACTCATCCCCGCCGATGCGGCAGATGTAGTCGTCCGCGCGAAAGGCTCTTCGCAGCGATACCGCGACCGCCTGGAGGACGCGGTCGCCCGTCTCATGGCCGCGTGTGTCGTTGATGGGCTTGAACTTGTCCACATCGAAGATCAGCAGCGCGGCGGTGTGGAAATCGGTGTTGTGCATCAGGAAATCGTAGCCGCTGCGGTTGTACACACCGGTGAGCTTGTCGTGCATCGCCTCAAAAAGCAGCTTCTCGCGCTGCTCGCGGCTCGCCTCGTACATGAGATTGTAGGTACGCGCCAGAAAACGGAACTCATACGAGCCGCGGATCGGGATCGGCTGCTCGGCGCGGATGAACACCACCGCACGCAGCAGCGGGCTGATCACCAGCAGCACGGTCAGGATCAGCGTGGTAAGCGTCGCCGAGATCAACACGATGATCAGCACCTTCTGCCGTCCGAGAAGGCTGTGCAGCTCTTCGGCGGAGGTCGCCTGCTGCCCCTCCAGCTCCTCCGTCAGCTCGCCGAGGCAGGACTGCGTGAGCTTGGAGATCGCCAGCTTCTTGTCGTGGTAGATATCGTCAAAGACCATCTGACGCGCCAGCGCCTCCTTGTCCTGTGCCGACAGCGCCTCGTCCTCCGGTCTGAGGGCGACGTTCTGAATCTCCTCGGGGTAGTCCTCGATGGCGCCGCCGTCCGCCTCGATTCTGAGACGCATCACATAGTACTCGCGCTTCATCAGCTCCACCGACTCATCCATCGCGTCTTGCATCATGGAATAGACCAGGCGCGTCCCGTCATACTCCGCCATCGTCGCAACCGCCAGGTCGCGCCGGTGTGTGATCTTCGCCTCCTCGAAATAGTTGTCCAGAAACTCCCGCTTCCCCGTCTCTACAAAGCAGCGCACCTGCTCGGTCAGGTAATCCGAGCCGGTCTGCAGCTCGCTCGCGCTGCGCTGCCAGCGGATGTAGTTGTCGGTATGTACGCGCATGAGCGTATAGGCGCGGTTGGTCTGATAAGTGGTCACCAGAAGGACCGCGGAGATCAGCAGCGTCAATGTCGCCATCACGGCATTGATCGCGCGCACGGAGATCCCGTGCTCGCCGCCGCGCCTCACCGCAGCCTTCAGTTTTGTATCTGTCATGTACTCGTGCTCCTTGCAGGGCACAATGCCCTGCTTTTTCTGACAGCAACACGATTCACCCCCCCCGAAGGAAGAGGAGGGTGAACTGCCGCTATTATCCCGAGTACCATTCTATCACATCATGCTCCGTCTGTAAAGCCCCTGTTGAGGACAGCGCTCCGCTGCAAGTCAATCAATCCGTCGCCGTCAGGCGACACCGCAATTTTTCACCTTTCACCTTTCACTTTTCATTTTCCCCGTCCTCCGGGCAGACGGCGATGATCGAGGAGAGCGCCAGCGTGCGATTCACGCCGCCGCGCCCCTCGCGGCTCTCGAGCACAACGCGCTGCTGCGTTGCGTCGATGCGCCGCACGCGCTCGGTGAGCTCCACAAAGCTCCCGCCCGCCTTCCGCTCGTCGGGGCGGAACACCGTAAAGCGCACGCGCGGCCTCTCCCCGCGCTCGATGCGCTCAGCGAGCCGCGCCAGCTCCCGGTTCAGCGCCTCCACCGCGTCCGCGTCGAGCTCGATCGCCTCCTCCGTCACGCGCTCCTCCTCGGCGATCATGTCAAAATAGCCCGTGAGCGCGTCGTAGGGCGAAAACTGCGCCGCGCGCTTGAGCGGCGGCATCGGTGCGCGCGTCGCGGAGACGTGGTGCGTATGGTCGATGATGTCCGCGTAGACCTCTCTCGCGCTCTTCTCCGGCTTCATTCCTCTCACTCCCCCGCGCGGTGCCCACCGATCTGGGCGTTGCGCTCGATGGTCGTGCCGCCCTCAAGCAGGTTCATCCCCTTGAGCACGGCGTTTTTCCCGTATTTTCCCTGTAACAGCAGCGTCGCCTCCTGGAGACGCCGCTCGCGTTTCTCCGCCGCGCGCCGCGCCTCCTGCGCCTCGTAGTCCGTGAAAAGGTCGAGCTGCTCCGCCGCCTCCTCGCTCTCGCGCTCCTGCGTCAGGCTCAGTGCCGCAATGTTCACGCGCCGGATCAAAAGCGCGGGATCGACCGCGCTGTCATAGACCTCGAGCAGCGCCTGTGTGATCCGTTTGGCGCTGTTGCCCGGATGCTCCAGCCGCGCCGTGCCGTGCGCGTGCCAGGGCGTCACACGCCCGTAGGGGTCGCTCGTGACGCGCCCCAGATAGCGCTCGCCGGTCTTTGCCGCGACATAGCCGCCGCCCTCCGGGCGCAGGCTCTCGCGGTCGTAGCCGATCACCAGCTCCAGTCCCGGCGTGACCAGACGCTTCCTCACCAGCTCCAGCGCCAGCAGCTCCGCCATCTCCCGCACGATCAGCCGTCCCTTCTCCCAGTCGTAGGGCTCCTTGAGCACCTGCCCCGAGCTCAGGGAATTACTCTCCGGGCGATACTGCTTGATGAGTGCGATCGTCGTCGGCTCGAAGCCCCAGGCGTGGTCGATCAGCAGCTCGGCGTTCACGCCGAAGGCGCTGTAGAGCGCGCCCTCGTTCACCTCGCTCAGCCGCGCCACATCGCCCATCGTATAGCAGCCGAGCTGCTCGAGCCGCCGTGCCGTGCCCCGCCCGACGCGCCAGAAATCCGTCAGCGGCCGGTGGCACCACAGCAGCTCCCGATAGCGCCGCTCGTCCAGCTCCGCTATACGCACCCCATCCTTATCCGCCGGGACGTGCTTGGCCACAATGTCCATCGCCACCTTCGCCAGGTACAGGTTCGTCCCGATCCCCGCCGTCGCCGTCACGCCCGTCTCATAGAGCACCTCGCGGATCATCGTCATCGCCAGCTCCCGTGCGCTCATGCGGTGCGTGTGCAGATAGTCCGTCACGTCTGCGAAAATCTCGTCGATCGAGTAGACGACGATATCCTCCGGCGCGATATAGCGCGTATAGATCGAGAAGATCCGCGCACTGTACGCCTCGTAGCGCTTCATACGCGGCGGCGCGACGCAGTAGCTCAGCTCCAGCGAGGGATCGTCCGCGAGCGCCTTCGCGTCAAAGGACGAGGAGACGAAGCGGTACTGCCCGTCCTCCCCCTTCTGCGCCACGCCCAGGCGGATCGCCTCACGCAGACGCGCGGCGTTGATCTCCTTCACGCGCTGCACCACCTCGAACAGCCGCGCCCGCCCGGGAATGCCGTAGGCCTTCAGCGCGGGCGTGACCGCCAGACAGATCGTCTTCTCCGTGCGGCTCGAATCCGCCACAACGAGGTTCGTGCGCAGCGGGTCGAGCTGCCGTTCCACACACTCCACACTCGCGTAAAAGGATTTCAGGTCGATCGCCACATAGGTACGCCCTTCTCCCATCGTCTTCTCCCTATCTCTCTACCCACCAGCGTCCCAGGCGGTTGCCGTAGGGCGCGCGGGTGCGTTCAAAAAACAGCATCTTTTCCTCGCCGTGGATCAGCACCGTATAGCAGTCCCCCGCATGCCCGCTCCCCATCACGGCCGCCGGGCGGAAATCCCGCACCGCCTCAATGCGAAAGCTGCGCCCGTCCTCCCAGATGATCGCCCGCGGCATCACGGCGCCTGTGGCGTCAAAGTCGGAGTTGACCTTGACATAGATCCGCTCAAGGGGCGGTGACAGTCTCTGCGTGTTCACGCTCTCACCTCGCACATTTTGGAGCATTTCGCTCTATATCTTGGTCATACTATACCACCCACGCCGCCGACTGTCAAGCGGAAAAGACAGGGAGAGGCATGTGGTAAAATGCTCTGCTTGCGTTAAGAGCGCAACTGTGCTATACTATATAAGTTAAAAGAGATCATACCCGCTTGGAGGAATCGCAATGGAAAACACACGGATCAAATTCTATACGGAAAAAGACAGCTTTTGGGTTCATTCCGCCTCAATCCTGCTCGCTATGGCGATGGTGTTCCAGTTCATCGGCTGCTGGGGGCTGTGGGGCGATCGCTTCACGGTGCTCACGCAGCTTCTGCTGCCGCTGGGGAGCTATCTGCTCTTCGTGCTGCTGCTCAATCTCCTCGGCAAATCCGCACTGTGGCTGACCGTCCTTCCCTTCCTCGGCGGCGTGGCCTTCTACGGACTGCACGCCTGGAACGCGGAGAGCAAGCTCGTCATGGTCATCGGCATCACCTACTGTGTGCTTGCCATCGTGCTGTATTCCGGCACCGTGATCGCGCTGATCCGTACAAAGTGGCTGCTTCTGCCGCTCTTTGCGATTCCCTTCTGCTACCGCGCCTTCTATCGGGACGTGCTGCTGTTGCAGGATGCGGAAAATCCCGTGGTCTTCGCCGACGGGATGCGGGAGATGAGCCTGCTGTGCGTGCTGCTCGCGCTCACGCTGCTCACGCTCGGGATGAAGAAGCTCGTCAAGGAGCGCAAGGTTCACGGAAAGAAGAGTGAGACGCAGCCTGAGAGCACTATCACACCCGAGCCCGAACCCGCCCCTGTCGCCGTTGAGGCCGCGCCCGCCGTCATCGAAGCCGCCCCCGCCGCGCCGGAGGCGACGACGGAGAACCCGGAGAGCACAGAGGCATGAGTACCGCTCCGCAAACCGGAGCGCGCAGGAAACAAAATCAGCCCGTCGGGCGCCGTCGGCGTTTGCCCCGTGGGCTGCGGTATCTGGTGGGGGCGGTTCTCTCTTCGCTGCTGCTCGGTGTCGCCGCGCTCTTTCTGACCCCGGCGCAGGGCGGCGTATACGAGGCGAACATGACTGAGGCGCTCTCCGCCTGGGAAAACGGCGACTGGGAGCGTGCCCTGCGGCACCTGCGCCTCGCCGCCGCGCTCGAGGAGACCGACGACTGTCTGCGGCTGATGGCCTCCTGCTATGAGCAGCTCGGCAATCTCGACAAGGCGCTCGAGCTGCTGCGGAGAACCGATCCCAACGACTCCGAGACCGCCCAGCACATCCGCACCCTGGAGAGCCGCCGCGCCGCGCTCAAGAGCGCCGACCGCGTGGAGGTGTTCGGGATGAGCTTTGCGCGCGACACGACAGTTCTGGAGGCGGACGGGCGCGGGATACGAGATCAGGAGCTCGGGCAGATTACCGCGCTCTACGCGCTCGACACGCTCTCGCTCGCCGCAAATGAGCTCTCCGACGTGTCCGCCCTGCGCGCGCTCGGCAGTCTCAACGCGCTCGATCTCAGTGATAACCGGCTGCAAAGCACCGCGGCGCTCGGGGAAATGACGCAGCTTCGCGCGCTCACGCTCGACGGCAACCCCCTTGGGGAGCTCTCGCCGCTTGCCGCACTCGTCAATCTGCGCACGCTGAGTCTGCGCCGCTGTGCACTCGAGACCTCGGCGCTCGACGCGCTCGCGGAGGCGCTGCCCGGCTGCGCGATCCTCAGCGACAGCACGAAGGGTGAGGTCTGCGAGATCCGCCTCGGCGGGCTCGTTTTCCGCTCGGATATCCGCGAGCTCAATCTCAGCGGACGCGGCATCCGCGACATCGGCGCCCTCGCCGTGTGCAAGGATCTGCAATGGCTCAATCTCAGCAACAACGCGCTCAGCGATTTGCAGGGGCTGATGAACCTGCCGCGCCTGAGCAGTCTCGATATTTCCGGCAACCAGATCGTCGATCTGCGCCCGCTGATCGGCCTCGGTACGCTGCGCTCGCTCGCCGCCGCCGACAACGCCATCTCCGATCTCTCCCCGCTCAGCGCCATGACCGGCTTGCAGACGCTCGACCTCTCCGGCAATCCCATCGTGGATTTCAGCGGACTGCGCCGCCTTGGCAGCTTGCAGACGCTGCGGCTCCAACAGACCGGGCTGCGGGACGCCGATCTCGACTATCTCGGCTCCCTCACACAGCTCACGCAGCTCAACATCGAGGATAACCCCGGCCTCTCGAACGAGGCCTTCGGACAGCTCCGCACCCGTCTAATCGGCTGCAACATCAGCCACTCGGCGCTGATCTACACCATCCAGATCGAAAACCGCAGCGTCCGCAGCGACGTGATGCAGCTCGATCTCAGCGGCGAGGGCATCGTCGATCTGAGCGGCATCGAGCGCCTGACCAATCTCGAAAGCCTCAATCTCAGCCGCAACCGGCTCACCAATCTCTTTCAGCTCCAGTACAGCGCGAGCCGCGGCACACTCAAGAGCCTGAATCTGAGCTACAACGAGCTGCGCAACATTGGCCCGCTCAAGGAGCTCGGCGCGCTGGAGAATCTGAACCTCTACGGGAACCCGCTTGATTCGATCTCCCCGCTGCTGCAACTGAGCAAGCTCAGCTTTCTCAACGTCGGCGGCTGCGGGCTCAGCGACGAGCAGCTCCAAACGCTGCGCGAGGGGCTGCCCGACTGCACGATCAGCCTCGACGCGGCATAAACGATTCACCCCCGCCTTTCGGCGGGGGTGAATCGTTTATATGGGGGGATATCACTTCTTCGCCAGATAATCGCAGGTGGAGAGCGCCGCGACGTTGCCCTCGCCGGCGGCCTTGGCGAGCTGGAAGGGCTTGCCGGTGCAGTCGCCCGCCGCAAAGACGCCGGGCACGTTCGTCGCCATACGACGATCGACCGCAATGCCGCCATCGGCATAGTCAAGCCCCGGCACCAGCTTTGTGACCGAGACCGTGTCCTTGATGATGAACACGCCGTCCACCTTATGCTCCTCGCCGCCGACCAGCAGCGTATCCGCCTTCATGCCGCCGCGCACCTCGAACTTGGCGTTCTTGAAGAAGCGCAGCACCGTGCAGCCGATGCCCTCAAGGAAGTCCGCATCCTCCTTCGCCTCCTCGCCCGTGCCGACGACCGCCACGGTCTTGCCGCGATAGAGCATCCCGTCGCAGGTCGCGCAGTAGCTCACGCCGCGCCCGAGAAATTCTGCCTCGCCGGGGTAGAGCTTCTCCCGGGTGATCCCTGCTGCGAGGATCAGAGAGCGCCCCATGTAGAAGTCGCTGCCCACCGCCACACCGAAGCTGTCCTCCATCGGCAGCGCCGAGAGCGCACGACCGTTCACGATCACCGCGCCGCTCTCCTCCAACTGGCGTTGGAACAGCTCGCACATCTCCTTGCCGCTCATGGCGGGCAGACCCGGATAGTTCGTGATCGCCTCCGCCTTCCACAGGCTCGAGGTCTCGGGCTTATTGCAGATCACCAGCGCGCTCTTGCCCCGGTTTTTCAGCGTCAGTGCCGCTGCGGTCGCCGCCGCGCCGCCGCCGATGATGATTACGTCATAAAGTTGATCCATCGTATCGCTCCTTTGTCTTGAGTTAAAACCACCTGGGGGAAATGATATATCTGTCGCGCCGCGCCGCGCGGACGGCGAGGCGGTACGAGACAAAAAACAGCAGCGCCGTGAAGAGCAGGAAGGGCGCGGCAAGCACGTCGCCGTCCCCGGACATGACGAGGTAATCGTACAGCCCGTGCAGCAGCAGCGGCAGCAGCAGCGCCAGTCTGCGCGCGTGACGCGCCGCCTTCTCCCGCCCGTCAAGCGCGAGGCGCTTGGCCATGCCGTACCACACGCCCATCATCACGCCAAAGCTCGCGTGGCCGGGTACCGCCGTCACAGCGCGCGCCACAGCGACGTTCAGCCCGTAGGAGAGCACATAGCCGATATTCTCCCAGAGCGCAAAGCCCAGCGAGACAAAGACCGCGTACACCACGCCGTCAAACTCGCAGTTGAAGGCCGGGTGCCGCCAGGTGCGAAGGCGCAGCAGCAAATACTTGCTCCCCTCCTCCGAGAGCCCGACCACCCCGAAGAACAGCAGCAGCTCATAGACCCGCCCCCCGTCGGGGAAGAGCGCGTCCAGCAGCCGCGCGCCGAGCTCCTCACCGAGAGCGGCGAACACTGTTGAGAGCATGCCCAGCACGATCAGGCTCAGCAGCAATACCGGCGGCTCTCGCTCGAGCCGGTCGAGCTGATAAATTTTCCAGAGCAGAAAGCCCGCGGGGATCACCGCCGCCGCAATCAATACCGCCATCTTATACCTCTACACGGATCCGTTTGACCAGAATCGCCGCGACCACGCCGATCAGCACGCCCGCCACGATCCCGCTCACCATCAGTGCCGGGAGATAATACACCAGCTCCCGCGTCTTGAGCAGCAGGCAGGCCATGGCAATCTGCCCGACGTTGTGCAGCACGCCCCCCGCCACGCTCACCGCGACCGAGGAGAAAAGCCCCGTCGCGCGCAGCAAGATCATGCCGAGCAGGCTCAGCACCGCCCCGGCCAGGCTGTAGAACAGTCCCATCACGCCGAGCGGGCTGAAGAGCAGCGTCACCAGAAAAACACGCAGCAGCGAGATCGCAGCCGCCTCGCGCCAGCCCAGCTTATAGAGCGCAAAGACCACCGCGATATTCGCAAGCCCCATCTTGATGCCCGGTACCGCCGTGAAGAGCGGCGGGATCTGGCTCTCGATATAAGAGAGGATCAGAGCGACGGCAATCGTCATCGCCATCACCGTAAGTCTCTTCGTCTTCATCCGTCCGCCTCACCCAATCACGCCGTCCACCTGCGGCTCTTCGTCGCCCTCGATGGTCACGACAAGGCGGTTCGGGAGGCAGACGATCAGCTCGCCGCTGCGGTCGATTTTCCCGAGCAGCACGCAGATCTGATCGGGGCAGTCCGCCTCGGCGATCCACGCCCTGCCGTCCTCAATGACAAGGCGGTTGCTGCCGTCGTTGAGGCTGTACTCGCCGTTTCGGCTGAGCGGATAGCTTGCCGCGCGCTCGCCGTCGATAAACACCACGACGCGCTCCCCCGTCTCTTCCGCGCGCCCAAGGCTCAGGTACAGCACAAGCGCGGCCGCCAGCAGCAGCGCAATCAGCAGCGCGTCCATCATCCATCGTTTCTTCTGCATATCTCCACCTGATAGTGTCTCTGGTTTCGTTGTATTCATACTAAGCGGTTTTTGTAAATCCGTCAAGTTTTTTCTTGTACAATAGGGGGCAATAAAAAACGTGATGTGAACCCGCACGATCCCGCGACTTCGCATCACGCCTTTTATTGAAAGCAGCTTCCGCCGCCGGGAGGGGCAAGCCCCTCCCCTACGGGATCGGTCCGGTTGATTCCGTCAGTTGACGGGCTTCACAAAATGCACGTTCACATAGCCCGTGGTCTCGCCGTACTGGATGTGCACGAAGTCGGTGAGGTAGCTCAGCACGACCATCTGCTCGCCGTTGGGCACCTTGCCGATCGCCTCCGCCGTGGGATTGGCCACGCGCCGGATATTGATATACTCATTGCACACCGACTCATACACCGTCGTCGCATGCTCAGGCAGCACCGCGCCCTCCACATCCGCGTAGTTGTAGCCGGTCGTATCGGTGTAGTGCCACCACTCGCCGAAGTAGCCCGTGAAGCCGCAGGCGGTCATCACCTGCTCGAGCAGCTTCGCGTTCGCAGCCGCGTCCGCCGAGACGTCACTGTAGTTCCGGTCGCCGAGCGCCGAGAACTCGTCAAAGCCCGACGGCATCTCGCACAGCGCTCCGTCCTTCATCAGCGACACGTCCACCGTGCCGCCGCTGGTGTGGGAGGAGTGGCCGCCGCCGTAGGGATTGGCGACGAAGTTCCCGTTCGGGAAAGCGTCGAAAAGCTCAAACTGCGCCTCGTTGGGGCGGTAGGCGTCCCAGAGCACGAGGTCATAGCCCTGCTCCCGGAGCTGCGCGCGGGCGGAGGCGAGCTTCTTCACCGTGCCGTAGCGCAGATAGGGCTCGTCAAAGTCATAGATCACCTTATGGGCGTAGTTGTCCTCGGTGGCGTACTTGAGGTCGATGATCAGCTCGGGGATGTAGTTGCGCACGCGCACAAGCTCAAGATCCCGCACCGCCGTGTTCTCGGTCACGACCGGCACCGCAGGCGTGGGCGCAGGAGTGGGCGTGGGCTCGACCTCGACCGTCTCCGGCTCGTCCGGGGTCTCGGTCTCCTCCCCGCCGCCGACAGGCACATCGTTCGAGCGCTGGAAGACTTCGATCTCCGCCGTCGCCTGGGGCGGCGCGGGCGTCACCTCCGGCGTCGGCTCCGGGGTCGGCGCGGGAATGGAAAAATCACAGCCGGCGAGCAGCAGAAGCGCAGCAAGCAGCAGCGGCAATACGCATTTTTTCATGCAGATATCCTGCCTTTCTGTATCGGCATACCGCGAAAAAGACGCAGCAGCACAGTCGGATACTCTATACGCGCCTATTATAGCTTTTCCGCCGACTTCTGTCAACCTTCCCTTCGTGGGAATGCTTCCCTATCCCCTCTCGTAGCCCTTGAGGAACTGCCGTGTGCGCTCGTTTTGCGCATGGTGGAAGAGCGCATCGGGGCTCCCCTGCTCGGCGATCACGCCGCCGTCGATGAACAGCACCTTGTCGCTCACCGCCTCGGCGAAGCTCATCTCGTGCGTGACGATGACCATGGTCATCTTCTCCCGCGCGAGCTGGCGGATCACGTTCAGCACCTCGCCCGTGAGCTCGGGATCGAGCGCGGAGGTCGGTTCATCGAAGAAAAGCACCTCGGGATGCAGCGCGAGGGCGCGGGCAATCGCCACACGCTGTTGCTGCCCGCCCGAAAGCTGGTGCGGATAGTTCCCCAGTCTGTCGCCCAGCCCCACACGCTCGAGCAGCGCGCGGCAGTTCTGGTCGATGGCGGCGATGAGCTCCCTGCGCCGCGCCTTGTAGTCCGGCTCGCTCTTCGCCTGGAGCTTCGGCGCAAGGGCGACGTTCTCGAGCGCGGTGTACTGCGGAAAGAGGTTGAAGCTCTGGAACACCAGCCCAAAATGCAGCCGGTTGCGGCGGATCTCCTTCTCACTGAGCGTGCGCGCGTCGGAGGCGTCAAAGAGCGTCTCGCCGCCGAGCAGGATGCGCCCGCCGGTCGGGATCTCCAGAAAGTTCAGGCAGCGCAGCAGCGTGGTTTTCCCGCCGCCGGAGGGCCCGATCACCGAGAGCGTCTGCCCCTGCTCGAGCGTGAAGCTCACGCCCTTGAGCACCTCCACCCTGTCAAATTGCTTTTTCAGCTCTTGCACTTCCAGTAGTGCCATCTCTGCACCTCCTCAGCGGAAATAGTCCAGCTTCTTCTCCAGGCGGCCGAGCAGCAGCGTCAGGATGCCGGAGAAGGCCAGATAGTAAACGCCGGTGAAAAACAGCGGCCAGATCACGCCGGAGATCCCCTTCGATCCCTTGAGGAAGGACTGCCCCGCCCAGATGATCTCCTGCAAGGCGATCATGCGGCTGAGGGAGGTATCCTTGACAAGCGTGATGATCTCATTGGACATGGGCGGCACGATGCGCTTTATCATCTGCATCAGCGTCACGCGGAAGAAAATCTGCGTGTTCGTCATGCCCAGCACCTGCCCCGCCTCGCGCTGCCCCTGCGGCACGCCCTGGATGCCGCCGCGGTAGATTTCCGAGAAATAGCAGGCGTAGTTGATGATGAAGGCGACCGCCGCGGCGAGAAAGCGCCCGGCCTCGCCGCCGCCCCACCAGTTGTGCCCCATCAGGCCGGGGCCGTAGTAGATGATGATGAGCTGAAGCATCAGAGGCGAGCCACGGATGATCCAGACAACGGTGCGCGTGAGCAGCGAGAGGGGCTTGAGACGCGACATGGAGCCGAAGGAGATCACAAGCCCCAGCGGGATCGCGCCGATCAGGGTGACAAAAAAGAGCTTGAGCGTCTGCAAAAAGCCGACGTTCAGCGATTGGAAAACGAGGGGGAACTGCTGGACAAACACAGCGTCACATCCTTATTTTGTAGTAATAGCACAGCTTGAGGGCTGCGGCGTGAAGCCGCGGCCCCGATTGCGGTATGAACTTTCGCTCCGCTTACGCGGTCTTCTCCTCAGCGGTCTGCTCGATGACGCTGCCGGCAAGGCCGTAGGTCTCGGCCAGCTCGTTCATCAGCTCGCCGTTTTCCAGCAGGAAGGCGTTGAAAACTTCTACCAGGTCGGAATCCTGGCGGAAGGCCACGCCGTACTCCTCCTCGTTGAGCATAAACGTGTAGGTGAGGTCTTCATAGCTCGTGCCCTCGCCGACCATGGCGTAGGCCATCAGCAGGTCGATGACGCAGGCGTCGGAGGTGCCGGCCTGCACCTCAAGCAGCGCGTTTGCCTGGGTGGAGACGGGATTGGCAGTGAAGCCCAGCTCGGTCACGGCGGCCTCACCGGCGCTGCCGGCCTCGACCGCGAAGCTCAGCTCGCTCATGCTCTCCACATCCGCGAACTTCTCCGCCGCGTCAGCCTTCACGACGACGACCTGAGCGTTGCGCATATAGGCGTTGGAGCAGCTCGCTGCCTCGAGCACCTCGGGGGTAAGGGTCATGCCGTTCCAGATGCAGTCGATGTTCTTGCCGCGAAGCTCCATCAGCTTCATGTCCCAGTCGATCTCGACAAACTCGACCTCGACGCCCAGGCTCTCGGCGAAGACCTTCGCCAGATCCGCGTCAAAGCCGATCCACTCGCCCTCTTCGTCCTTGTAGTCCATGGGCTCAAAGTCCGTGATTCCGACAACGAGCTTGCCGTTTTTCTGCACATAGGCCAGATCGCTCACCGCGTCGGCGGCGAAGGCAGCAGTGGCCAGAGACGCGAGCAGGAGCACGCTCAGCAGCATGGCGATGAGTTTTTTCATAGGATGTTCCTCCTTTGTTTTCTTGATTACATTAGCATGATAACACATTAGCGAAATAAAGCAAGTGTTTTTTATAAAATTGCTGTGCATTTTCTGCACAGCAGAAAACAGGGCGGATTCATCATACGGACGGGGAGGTGGAGATTGCCTCGGTAACAGCTCTCTTCCGTTTTCCATTCGTCCGCAAAGCGGACACAGCAGTTTTTCACCTTTCCTTTCGTTTTTCTGTTTCCGACCGGCCGTGGTCTATTGACAAGGGTGGAATCTGTGCTATAATTCCTATAGATTCAATAGGGATTATCCTTTGTGCTCAGCACGGGATTGTCTCACAGAAAGGAACGGACACTATGTTTGTATATGCGGATAACGCCGCCACCACCAGCGTCTCCAAGGCCGCGCTGGATGCGATGCTGCCGTATCTGACCGAGAGCTACGGCAACCCCTCGAGCCTCTACAGCTTCGGACAGAAGGCCGCGGAGGCGATGCAGCAGGCGCGCGAGACCGTCGCGCACTATCTCAACGCCGAGCCGCGGGAGATCTACTTCACCTCCGGCGGCTCGGAGGCGGACAACCAGGCGCTGATCTCCGCCGCGCGTCTCGGCGCGCGCAAGGGCAAGAAGCATCTGATCTCCACCAAATTTGAGCA
>JAZQCO010000003.1:0-7390 GCA_045546335.1 Candidatus Limivicinus sp.
GGCTGCGCTGGATCGCGCCGGCGTCGGTGCCGCCCGCGGTGAGCACTTCGCGCTGATACTTCGCCCGCGCGCTCGGCCGCCTCTTCCATCGCCTTCACAACGCCGGGATGGCAGATGAGGGAGCTGTCCAGAATCTTCACCGCGATGCCCTCGCCCATCTTCACATTGATCTTCGGGCCCTTCGGGGTATCTCCGCACAGGGTGACGTCCAGAGCGACGCCCATATCGGGATTCACGTCAAATGCCGCCGCCTGCGCGCCGCGCACGCCGCCTTCCTCCTGTACCGTGAAGACCGCGCAGATCTCGTTATCAATCTCGCCCAGATTCTTCAGCATCTCGACGACAATCGCGCAGCCCGCGCGGTCGTCCATCGCCGTGCCGGCGACCAGATCATTCGCCAGCTCCACAAACTCCGGCGCGTATACCGCGAAATCGCCCGGACGGATCAGCTTTTCCGCCTCCTCCTTCCGGCGCTGCTTCTCGGCGGCGGCAGCCTCCGCCTCCTCGATGCGGCGGCGCTCCAGCTCCGCGTTCGCGGCCTGAAGCACCTCAAAGGCGGACTCGCGATCCACGCTCTCGCGGTACTTGAGCTCGAACTCGTCGGCGGCGATGCGGCGCTGCACGGTGTCGCTGTCCGCCTGCCCGAGCTTCGACTGCGGCGGCAGGATGAACGCGCGCTCCACCGGGGTCGGCACGCCCGCCTCGTCGAGGAAGCTCACCAGCGCCTCACCCACGCCGAGCGCGGTGAGCGCGGCCTCGGTGTCGAAGGCGGGATTGACGCGGAACGCCCGCGCCGCGGCGCGCACGGCCTTGAGCTCGGCCGGGGTATAGGCGCGCAGCGCGTGCTGCACACGGTTGCTGAGCTGCGCGAGCACCTCGTCCGGCAGGTCGGAGGGGCTCTGCGTCACAAAATACACGCCCACGGCCTTGGAGCGGATGAGCTTGACGACCTGAACGATCTTCTGCACCAGCGCCTTCGGCGCGCCGTCAAAGAGCAGGTGCGCCTCGTCAAAGAAGAAGATCATGCGGGGCTTGTCGAGATCGCCGACCTCGGGCAGCTTCTCGAACAGCTCCGTCAGCATCCACAGCAGGAAGGTCGCGTAGACTGTGGGGCTCTGGATCAGGCGCTGGCTGGAGAGGATATTGATATAGCCGCGCCCGTCGAGGTCGCTGCGCATCCAGTCGCGGATGTCGAGCTCCGGTTCGCCGAAGAACAGCTCCCCGCCCTCCTGCTCGAATTGCAGCAGCGCGCGCTGGATCGCCCCGATGCTCGCGGCGGAGACGTTGCCGTACATCGTCGTGAACTCCGCGCGGTTCTCGCCCACGAACTGGAGCATGGCGCGCAGATCCTTGAGATCGAGCAGCAACAGGCCGTGATCGTCCGCCACGCGGAAGACGATGTTCAAAACGCCCGCCTGGATCTCCGTGAGGTTCAGAAGCCGCCCGAGCAGGGTCGGCCCCATCTCGGAGACGGTGACGCGCACAGGATGGCCGCACTCGCCGAAAATGTCCCAGAATCGGGTCGGAAAGCCCTTGAACTCGAAGTTTTCAAGCCCAAAGCGTTCGATCCGCGCGTTCATGTCCTCGCTGGGCACGCCGGGGACGCACATCCCGGACAGGTCGCCCTTCACGTCGGCCAGGAACACCGGCACGCCCATGGCGGAGAAGGATTCCGCCATCACCTTCATGGTGACGGTCTTGCCGGTGCCGGTCGCGCCGGCGATCAGCCCGTGGCGGTTTGCCATCTGCGGCAGCAGAAAGAGGTCGCTGTCGGATTGTGCGAGGAAAATCTTGCCGTCTCTGTACATGAATGAGTCCCCCTGTCATCAAATTGCTTGTTTGTTGCTTCGATTATAGCACAGCTTTTTTCTATGCACAATACGAAAATCACGGGGAGGCAAGGGATGCGGCCTCCACGTCCCGGCAGAATCGCGTCGGTCACGCGCTCGCCCGGGCGAATACGGAAAACGCGGATTTTCCCGTGCGGCTCGCCCGCCTTGAAGAAAACGGGACGGTAGGACAGACCCCTCAGTCGCTGCGCGCCAGCTCCCCTTTCAGGGGAGCCAAGAACGGGAAAACCGCCGGGAAGCAGGTTCCCGGCGGTTCTCCTCATTATATGAGAATTTCTCTTTTGTTTCGTGTTTCCGGCGCGCCTCAAGGCGCGGCGCAATCAGAAATTGCAGAAGGGCAGCGTCCAATTGTAATAAGCGAAGTCCTTATCCGCCAAGAGGTTGGGAAATTGGTGCTGCTCCGGCTCGAAAACAAATTGCTCGTTGTTCATGTTTTCTTTGCCTCCTTTCCTGAGTTCGTGGGGGAGTATACTCCCTTCCGGCTCGGAAATCAAGGGCAGAAATGAACAAAGTTTTGTGCACAACCTTCAAAAGGAAGCCTTGATTTTTGGCTGACCTGACGAAAATTCCAAATCAGCCCGCAAAGTGGCGGCACAGATGCCGCACACAGCAGCGCTCGCAGGCGGGCTTTCTGGCCTCGCACACCGCGCGCCCGTGCAGCACCAGACAGTGACAGAAGTCGTTGGAGCTCTCGGGCGGCAGGAGCTCCCGCAGCGCGCGCTCGATCTTGACCGGATCCTTCAGCTCATCCACCACGCCCATGCGGTTCATCAGGCGGATGCAGTGCGTATCCACCACCGTCGAGCCGGGGACATGGAACACGTCGCCGAGGATCAGGTTCGCGGTCTTGCGCCCGACGCCGGGAAGCGCGGTCAGCGCCTCCATGGTATCGGGCAGCTCGCCGCCGTGCCGTTCGAGCAGCACCTGCGCGCAGGCGACGAGATCCCGCGCCTTGGCGCGGAAGAAGCCGCAGGCGTGTATGTAGCGCTCCACCTCCGCCACGTCGGCGGCGGCGAAGTCCTCAAGCGTCGGGAAGCGCGCGAACAGCGCCGGGGCGACCTGGTTCACCCGCTCGTCGGTGCACTGCGCCGAGAGCCGCACGGCAAACAGCAGCTCGTAGGGCTTCTCATATTGCAGCGAGCAGCGCTGATCCGGGTACTCCGCCAGCAGCAGGCGGACGATCTCGCTGATCTGTTCCGGTGTGCGCATCTCAGCGGGAGAGATTGATCGTGCCGCCGCACTCGATGGCGGCGAGGTCGATCGAGCCCTCACCGTGGGCGTTGCGGTAGCTGCCGTTGAAGTGCCACTCCACCTGCAGCGCGAGCGCGCGGGAGCTGTTCGCCGCGAGATCGACGGTGAAGCTGTAGCTGCCCAGCAGATTCTTCCCCAGCGGGGCGCTGTCGCTGCCGTCGGCCGGGTAGGTGATCGCGGGCACATCCAGCGAGACATACTGCCCGTCAAGGCTGAGGTTCAGCGTCTTGACCAGGGCGCTGGTACGCAGGGCGTAGGATTCGGTCGAGACCGTCACGGTGACGGTGACGCGCTCGCTGTCGAGCACCTTCGCGTCCCAATCGGCGACGATGTTGAGGTAGCTGCCCGTATCCGAACGGAAGCTGCCGCTGGCCAGCACGCTCTGCACCGGGGCGGCATAGGGCGTGGTGACGGGCACGGGAGCCGGGGTCGGCGTCGGAACCGGCGTCGGCGCCGGGGTCGGGATCGGCGTGGGCGCGGGCGTGGGCACCGGGGTCGGCGCGGGCGCGAGGGTGGGCTCGGCGGTCACAACGACGAACTCCTGCGCCGGGGTCGGCGCCGGGGTGTTGACGGCCTGGTTCTTCAGATCCATGTTCGTCAGGATCAGGAAAATGATCGCGGCGATCAGAACAAAAAACAGTAAAAAGAGAACTGCGCTGTATTTCCCCTTCATGGCGGAAACCTCTTTCTCCGGATGTGTATCTCCGGGTGTTTGTCTCTTAGAGTATAGCAGAGTTTCGCCCTAAAGTCCACGGTAAAGTGTGAAATTGCAGGGCTGTTTCAGCAAACGCGGAAAAAGGCCCCTCAAGGCAGTTTTGTGTAACGACCTCTCACCGCCGGCTGGGGCCGGGGTCCGCGTCGCCGAAGATCAAATCGTCGATATCGTGCTCCATGCTGCTCTCTCCCTTCCGAGGCGCGTCGGAACCGGCCGAATCCGCGCCGCATCAATTGATTATACCCTCATTGTATGCCGCGCGGCGCGAAAAGATGCCCGAAAAAGCACTAAATATTTGAAGGATTTTTGAAGAATGAAAGATTCCCCTTGAATCGCTCCTCCGGATGTTGTATAATGTTCAGGCTGTTCTATAGAATAGTGTAAGAACGATTTGCAAAGGATGAACTGGTATGAGCGCTTCAACCGAACGGAAAAATCGCCAGGCCGCCCGTGCGGCAGGCACTGACAAAAAGCTGCTGGCCGCCCAGGAGCAGGCCAGGAAAAACTCCCAGAGCAAGCTGCGCTGGACGCTGGGCACGATCGCCATCGTGCTGCTGATCGCGCTGATCTTCTTCCTCGACTCCGGCTATCTCTACACCCACACCACCGCGCTGACCATCGGCGATAAGAGCTACTCCCCCGCCGAGGTCAACTATTACTATGCCAACGAGTACCACAACTTCGTCAACCAGTACGGCAGCTATGCCTCCCTCTTCGGGCTGGACACCAGCACCGGTCTCGCAGGGCTGGACGAGCAGTCGTGCAGCATGATCGAGGGCGGCACCTGGCGCGACTACTTCCTCCAGGCCGCTGAGCGCGACATGGCACAGATCCAGGCTTACGCCGCCTACGCCGCCGATAACGGCATCGCCCTCGATGAGGAGGAGATCGCCAAGGTGGACGCAGATCTCGACGCCGTCGCCGCGCAGGCGCGCACGCTGGGCTATTCCAGCGCCGACAACCTCTACGCCGCCAACTACGGCAACGGCGTGAACAGCGCCCTTGTGCGTCAGGCGACGCTGGACTCCGCCCTTGCGAGCAAGGTCTACACGACCGTGTCCGACTCTCTGGAGTACTCCGACGAGGAGCTGGAGGCGTACTATCAGGATCTTGCGGGCGCGAGCGATTACTTTGACTTTAGCCTCTACAGCGTGGACGCCGCGCTGGAGGAGGGTGCCGACGCCCCGAGTGAGACCGCGCTGACCGAGGCGCACGCCGAGGCCGAGGCCATTCTCACCGCCTATCTCGACGGTGCGGACGTGGCGGATGTGACCGAGCGCTTTGAGGTCGCGGTGGACTCCCAGGTCGAGGGTGCGGTGCCCACGTCCCGCAGCCGCGTGAGCGGCAGCTCTGTGGACACGCTCTACAGCGAGTGGCTGCTTGACAGCGCGCGCAAAAACGGCGATGCCGCCGTGTTCGACGGCGAGACGGGCAGCGTCGTGGTGCTCTGGCTGAGCCGCGACGACAATCACTACACCACGCGCAGCGTGCGCCACATCCTGGTCAAGGCCGTCGCGGGTGAGGACGGCAGCTACACCGACGAGGCGCTTGAGACCGCGCTTGCCAGCGCGCAGAAGATCCTCGCTGAGTACGAGGCCGGGGATCAGACCGAGGAGAGCTTCGCCACGATGGCGAACCTCTACTCCGAGGACGAAGGCTCCAACACCAACGGCGGGCTGTATGAGAACATCTACAAGGGACAGATGGTCGCGGAGTTTGAGAACTTCTGCTTTGCCGACCACAAGGCGGGCGACACCGGCATCGTCTACGGGCAGAGCAGCAGCTACGCGGGCTATCATGTCATGTACTATGTGGGCGAGGGTTCGCTGTACAGCAACCTCATCGCGCAAAACGCCAAGCGCGGCGAGGATCTGAATAGCTGGAACGAGGGCGTGATGGAGGGCTTCGAGGCTGTCGAGTCCGGCGCCATCCGCCGCGTCGGCTGATTTGGTATGAGACGCAGGGTTCCCCGGCTTGCCGGGGAACCTTTTGCTATTGCCCGCGTCCTATTGTCATCCTGAGAAGGAGGAACATACTATGAAAAAGGCTGCTTCTATCCTTTTGCTTCTGAGTCTCGCCTTCACGCTCTGCGCCTGCGGCTCGCAGAGCAACGACGGCGCGAAGTCCGCCGCCCCTGCCGAGTACTACTATGAGGGCGAAGCCTGCGAGAGCGCGCCGACGGCGATGCGCAGCGCGGGCTTCGGCGCAAACGCGCTGTATGACGCGGGCGCTGAAGAGAGCGCTTCCGGGGCGGAGAGCGAAACACCGTCCGAGCGCCCGGACAAGATCATCTACTCCGCCGACGTGACCGTGGAGAGCACCGCCTTCGATGAGAGCCTTGCGAAGCTCGAGGCGCTGATCGCGGAGGTCGGGGGCTGGGTGGAGTCGAGCAGCGTCAGCGGCTCGAATTACAGCGAGCTCTCACGGGGCTACGCGAACACCCGCCGCGCCAGCTACACCCTGCGCATCCCGAGTGAGCGCTTCGAGGCGCTGATGCACAGTCTCAGCGACCTCGGCAACGTCCCCTACACCTACCTGTACACAGAGAACGTCTCCGCGCAGTATTACGATGTTGAGGCGCGTCTGAGCGCCTGCCAGACGCAGGAGAGGCGTCTGCTCGAGATGATGGAGAGCGCCGAGAGCGTGGAGGATATCATCCTGCTGGAGGATCGCCTCTCCGAGCTGCGCTATCAGATCGAGAGCCTGCAATCGAGCCTGCGCAACTGGGATCGCCGCGTGAGCTACAGCACGGTGAACCTCGAGCTGCGCGAGGTACGGGAGTACACGCCCGAAACGCCGGTGACGATCCGCTACGGCGAACGGCTCGCCCGCGCCTGGAAAAACGGGCTCGGGGCGGTCGGCGAGTTCTTCCGGGACTTCCTGCTCTGGTTCGTCGAGGCGCTGCCGACGCTTGTGATCCTCGCGGTGCTCGCGCTGGTGCTGCTGCCGCTGGGAAAGAAGCTCCACCGCCGTGCCAAAGCCCGCCGCGCCGCCAAAAAGGCGGCGAAGCAGGAGGGGAAGTAAGGAGGAGTTCGCCCGCAGGGGAGGGCTTACCCCTCCTGCGGATTCGCACAAGCTCACCGCGATGCCGTAGGGGCGGCTATCAGCCGCCCGCGCACAGAAATCGTACCTTCTGCCCCCTCGCCCGGGCGAGGGGGCACAATCCCCGTCCCTCTCCCCGTCATTGCGAGACCAGTTCGCAAACTGGTCGTGGCAATCCGCCCGCCGGAGGCACCTTACCGGCGCGGGAATCCTGCCTCGCCGCGGGGAATACGGATTGCCACACCAACGCTGCGGCGCTGGTTCGCAATGACGTGATGGGGGACGCTTCGCACAATTCGCCCGGGCGAAAACGCAGGACGCAGGTTTCCACGCGCGGGCGATTCGTGAATCGCCCCTACGGCAACGCCGTGAGGTTGTCGCAAATCTGCGGGACGCCGGGGGCGGCGTCCCCTACGGCAAACCGCGAGGTTTTCGCTTCTTTTTTAATCCGTCCGCGCAGCGGACACCACAATTTTTCACTTTTCATTCTTCACTTTTCACTACAAAAGCGCTCTCGGCATTCGCCGAGAGC
>JAZQCO010000004.1:0-3476 GCA_045546335.1 Candidatus Limivicinus sp.
GCGGACACCATAATTTTTCATTTTTCACTTTTAGTTTTTCATTTACAGCAAAAGGAGACACACATGGAATTTCTGATTATCACCGGGCTTTCCGGCGCGGGGAAGAGCCGCGCGGCCGACGTGCTGGAGGATCTGGACTACTACTGCGTGGACAATATGCCCGTGGCGCTGCTGCCGCGCTTCGCGGAGCTCTGCCTCGACGCGCACGGGCGCTATGAGCGCGTCGCGCTCGTGACCGACGTGCGCGAGCGCGAGGGCTTCGGTCAGCTTCCGGGGATTTTGAAGGAGCTGGAGGACATGGACTGCCTCGTGCGCGTGCTGTACATGGACGCCGACACGCGCACCCTCGTGCGCCGCTACAAGGAATCGCGCCGCCCGCACCCGCTCTCGGGTGCCGGGGTCTCCATCGAGCAGGCTATCGCCCGGGAGCAGGCGCTGCTCGCCCCGATCAAGGAGCGCGCGGACTTCGTCGTCAACAGCGCCAACCTCACCCTCGGGATGCTGCAAAACCGGCTCTTCGGCCTCTTCGCCGGGGACGGGAAGAAGCGCGAGATCGAGGTCACGGTCATGTCCTTCGGCTACAAGCACGGCCTGCCGCTCGACGCCGATCTGGTCTTTGACGTGCGCTTCCTGCCCAACCCCTTCTATGTCGAACAGCTTCGCCCGCTCACCGGGCTCGACAGCCCCGTGAGTGAGTTCGTGATGGGCTATCAGCAGACGCGCGTTTTCTTGCAGCGCGTGGAGGAGCTGATCGACTTCCTGCTGCCCTACTATGTGGAGGAGGGTAAGCTCGGCCTCACCATCGCCATCGGCTGCACCGGCGGGCACCACCGCAGCGTCGCCATTGCGGCGGAGATCACCCGCTACCTCAACGCCAAGGGTGTGGGCGCGGTGAGCGTCCACCGCGACATGAACCGATAACTGCCATGTCATTTTCTACAGATGCCAAAAAGGAGCTGTGCCAGGTCAAGAGCGAGAAAAAGAGCCTCACCCTCGCCGAATGCTACGGGGCGCTGCTCTATGCCCACAGCTTTTCCCCACGGGAGATCCGCTTCGTCACGGCGAGCGGCGACCTTGCCCAGCGGCTGCCGCGCCTGTTCAAGCGCGCGTTCTCCCTGGGCTTTGACAGCGAGAGCGCAGGCGGCCGCCAGAGGCTGCTGATCGAGGATCGGGAGAAGCTGCGCGCGGTCTACGCCGCCTTCGATCTCGAGGCGGAGGCGACGCTCAGCCACCACGTCAACTTCGGCGTGCTCGAGGAGCCGGGGTGCATGGAGGCCTTCGTGCGCGGCGCGTTTCTCGCGGGCGGGAGCGTCACCGATCCCGCCAAGCGCTTCCACCTCGAGCTCGCCACGCCCCACGCCCAGGTCAGCCGCGAGATGTACGTCGTGCTGGCCGATCTCGGCTTCTCGCCGAAGGAGGCGGCGCGCAGCGGCAATTCCCTGCTGTATTTCAAGCGCGCCGACGCGATCGCGGACTTTCTCACCGCCCTCGGCGCGCCGGTCTCGGCGATGGCGGTGATGACCGCGAAGGTGGACAAGGAGATGCGCAACACCGTCACCCGGCAAATCAACTGCGACTCCGCCAACGCCGACAAGACCGTCGCCGCCGCGCAGGAGCAGCTCGAGGCGATCCGGCGCTATGTGCGCGCCTTCGGCCTCGACGAGCTGCCCGAGGCGCTGCGGGATACGGCGCTGCTGCGTATCGCGAACCCCGCCGCCTCCCTCGCCGATCTCGCCCAGCTCTCCGACCCGCCGGTGAGCAAGAGCTGTCTCAACCACAGGCTGAAAAAGCTCGTGAGCCTCGCGGAGGGGATAAACAACTAAAACGAAAAATTAAAAATGAAAAGTGAAAAATTGAAGTGTCCCCTTCGGGGACGATTATAATTCGTGCCGCGCAGCGCCTCATCCCTTGCCTCCCCTGAAAGGGGAGGTGCTCCAGTGCGCACACTGGGGCGGGGGGGTGAGACCCCTCAGTCTCGCTCGCAAGCTCACTCGACAGCTCCCCTTTCAGGGGAGCCAAGGCTGATCCGTGCCGCGCAGCGGCACACCATAATTTTTCATTTTTATCTTTTCACTTTTCACTTCCCGAAAGGAGCCGCTATGGCCTTCGTCCATCTGCACGTTCATACCGAATATTCGCTGCTCGACGGGGCCTGCCGCATCGACGAGATCGCCAAGCGCGCGAAGGAGCTGGGGCAGACCGCCCTCGCCGTGACCGATCACGGGGTCATGTACGGCGCGGTCGCCTTCTACAAGGCCTGTCTCGCCGAGGGGATCAAGCCCATCATCGGCTGCGAGGTCTACGTCGCGCCGAAGAGCCGCTTCGACCGTGAGCCGGGGCCGGAGAATAAGTATTCCCACCTGATCCTGCTCTGCCGCAACGAGACCGGCTACCGCAACCTCTGCTATCTGGTGTCGGCGGGCTTCACCGAGGGCTACTACATCCGCCCGCGCATCGACTGGGCGCTGCTGCATGAGCACAGCGAGGGGCTGATCTGCCTCTCCGGCTGTCTCGCGGGCGAGATCCCGCAGGCGCTGCTGCGCGGCGACTACGAGAGCGCGAAGGCGCGCGCGCTCGATTTGCAGGCGCTCTTCGGGGCGGAGAACTTCTACCTCGAGCTCCAGGATCACGGCATCGCCGACGAGCGCACGGCCGCGCGCGGCCTCGTGCGCCTTTCGCGCGAGACGGGCATCCCCCTCGCGCTCACGAACGACGCGCACTACCTCAAAAAAGAGGACGCGCGCTATCAGGACGTGCTGCTGTGCATCCAGACCGGCAAGACCCTCGACGAGCCGAACCGCCTGCGCTTCGAGACGCAGGAATTCTACCTCAAGAGCGAGGCAGAGATGCGCGCGCCCTTCCCCGAGCTGCCCGAGGCCGCCGACAACACCGCGAAGATCGCCGAGCGCTGCCGGTATGATTTTGAGTTCGGGCACTACCACCTGCCGCGCTTTAAGCTCCCCGCCGGGGAGAGCGACAGCGCCGCGTATCTGCGAAAGCTCTGCGAAAAGGGCTTCGCCGAGCGCTTCCCCGCAAGCCCCGAGGTGCACAAACAGCTCGACTACGAGCTCTCGGTCATCGAGACGATGGGCTTTGTGGACTACTTTCTGATCGTGCAGGACTTCATCAACTACGCCAAGAGCCAGAATATCCCCGTCGGGCCGGGGCGCGGGAGCGCCGCGGGCAGCGTCGTCGCCTACTGCCTGCACATCACCGACGTCAACCCCATCCAGTACAGCCTCTTCTTCGAGCGCTTTTTGAACCCCGAGCGCGTCTCCATGCCGGATATCGACGTGGACTTCTGCGTCAACCGGCGCGGGGAGGTTATAGATTATGTAAACCGCGTGTACGGCAGCGACCATGTTGCCCAGATCGTCACGTTCGGAACCATGGCTGCACGCGCCTCCATCCGCGACGTCGGGCGCGCACAAGTCGGAGGCCAAGCGGTCTTAGGAAGACAACACTTAGCTACAACT
>JAZQCO010000005.1:0-7083 GCA_045546335.1 Candidatus Limivicinus sp.
GACGCAATTTCCGCAGCGGTCGAAAAACCGGAGGATCAGCGAAGCCCGAACGGTTTTTCGGGCACCGCAAGGTGTTTACGGATCGCCACACCAGTCTGCGGACTGGTTCGCGATGACGCCGCCGTTACCGTTTTGCAAAACTTGATTTCCGTGTAAAACGCCTCTTGCGACCTGTGGGAATCTGTGCTAATATATAAGGTAAATAAGCAACGGCAAATCACCCCGTCTCGCGACAGGCGGACGGGGGAGGCCGCTGTAATGCAGGAGTGTGCGTGATGATTCAATCCGGAGAACTGGAAAGACGTCATTTGATCCTTGTCGTCGAGGATCAGGAGATCAACCGCGATGTGCTCGGGATGATCCTGGAGGACGACTACGACCTGCTCTATGCCGAAAACGGCGTGGAGGGGCTGGAGCTTATGCAGATATACCAGGACAAGCTCTCTCTGGTGCTGCTCGACCTGCTCATGCCGGTGATGGACGGCTTCGAGGTGCTGGAGCGTATGCGCGACGATGCCGCGCTCAGCAAGCTGCCGGTCATCGTCCTCACTGCGGACAAGAGCGCAGAGCTGCGCGCGCTCAAGCTCGGCGCGGCGGATTTCATCACCAAGCCCTTTGATCTGCACGAGGTCATCCTCGCCCGTGTGTCCCGCATCATCGAGCTCAGCCAGGGGCGCAACCTGATTAACGCCGCCGAGCTCGATCCGCTCACCAAGCTCTACAACCGCGGCTTCTTCTTCGAGTACGCCGAGCAGCTTTTCCGCTACCACCCGGAGAAGAAAATGGACGCGCTGGTGCTCAATATCGAGCATTTCCACTCGGTCAATGAGCTCAACGGCCGGGAATTTGGCGACAAGGTGCTGCGTGTGCTGGGGGAGGAGATCAGCCGCTTCCTCGAGGATCGCGAGGGGATCGCGAGCCGGATCGAGGCCGATCGCTTCGATATTTTCTGCCTGCCCTGTGAGGACTACCACCCGGTGCTCTCGCGCTTCCAGAAGGCGATCAACACCTTTACCGACAGCGTGAGCGTCCGGCTGCGCATGGGCGTCAAGCCCTGGCGCGAGGGCGTGACCCCCTCGCTGATGATCGACCGGGCGCGCGTCGCCTGCAACATGGTGCGCGGCAGCTACAAGGAGCACCTGATGGTCTTCGACGAGGATATGCGCGCGCAGGAGCTGTACCAGCAGCGGCTGATGAACGATCTGCGCCGCGCCGTGGAGGAGAACCAGTTCGTCGTCTACTACCAGCCCAAGTACGATATCCAGTGCGAGCCGCCGCGTCTGGCGAGCGCCGAGGCGCTGATCCGCTGGCGGCATCCCGAGCTGGGCATGGTCTCGCCCGGGGCCTTCATCCCGCTCTTTGAGCAAAACGGCCTCATCAACGTCGTGGACAGCTTCGTCTGGCGCGAGGCGGCCAGACAGGTCGCCGCCTGGCGGGACAAGCTCGGTACGACCGTGCCCGTGTCCGTGAACCTCTCGCGCGTCGAGGTCTTCGACCCGATGCTCGAGCGCAACCTGATGCGCCTCGTCGAGGAAAACGGCATCAGCCCCCACGATCTCAAGCTCGAGGTCACGGAGAGCGCCTACACCGACAACGCCCAGCAGCTGATCGAGGTGATCCAGCAGCTCAGAGCCGAGGGCTTTGAGATCGAGATGGACGACTTCGGCTCGGGCTATTCCTCGCTCAATATGCTCTCCTCCCTGCCCATCGACGTGCTCAAAATGGATATGAAGTTTATCCAGAACGTGCGCGTGGATACGAAGGAGTTCCGCCTGATCGAGCTGATCCTCGATATCGGGCGCTATCTCGCGGTGCCGGTCGTCGCCGAGGGCGTGGAGACCGCCGACCAGGTCGCGCTGCTGCGCTCGGCCGGCTGCGATCTCGTGCAGGGCTATTATTTCTCCCGCCCGCTTCCGGCGGAGGAGTTTGAGCAGCTTATCTTGAAGGAAAAAGCAATCAAAAGATAACGATTCGGGAGGGAACTACGATGACGTTGCAGGAGCTCTATGCGCAGGTCGGCGGCAGCTATGAGCACGCGCTGCAGATCTTGAAGAAGGATAAGATGGTGAGCAAGTACCTGCTCAAGCTCGAGGGCAGCGGCGTCTATGAGGCGCTGCACGCCGCAGGGGAGTCGATGGAGCCCACCGCGCTCTTCGAGAGCGGCCACGCGCTCAAGGGCGTCGCGGCCAATCTCGGTCTCGACGCGCTCTCCCAGGCGGCGAGCGAGGTCACGGAGGAGTTTCGCCCCGGCAGCGCCCGCAGGCACACGGACGCCGAGGTCAAGGCCATGCTCGAGCGCGTCGAGGCGCTCTATCAGCGCACCGCCGCCGGCATTCGCCAGTACCGGGCGGAACAGGAATAACCCGATTACAGTCCGGACGGAGTGCATCTGCATTCCGTCCTGGGGAGACAATTTGATCCCGGGAGGGATTGTATGGATCACAAGCCGACAAGTTCCTATGCCCTGCGGCCGTATCTCACTACACTCGGAGCCTGGGCCCTCGCCTTTGGCAGCGCGGTGGGCTGGGGCTCCTTTGTCATGCCCGGCGGCACCTTTCTGCCCATCGCAGGGCCGCTCGGGACGGTGCTGGGCATCGTCATCGGCGGGGCGATCACCGCGCTGATCGGGCTGAACTACCACTATATGATGAACCGCCTGCCCGACGCCGGGGGCACCTATGCCTACGCCAGGAGCGTCTTCGGCTACGACAGCGGCTTCCTGTGCGCGTGGTTCCTCGCGCTGACCTATGTCGCCATCATCTGGGCCAACGCCACCGCCCTGCCCCTCATCGCGCGAAACCTCTTCGGCAGGCTGTTCTGCTTCGGCTTCCGCTATGAGCTCGCGGGCTATCAGATTTACGGCGGCGAGATCGGCCTTGCGCTCGCGGCGCTTGTGCTCTGCTTCCTTGTGTGCCTGCGCGGGGAGCTCGTGCGCAAGGTGCAGATCGGCATGGCGCTTGTGATGCTCTTTGGCATTGCGGTCTGCTTTGTCGGGGCGCTGCTGCGCCATGAGGGCGGTCTGCCCGCACTGCGCCCCGCCTTCGCGCCCGGGAGTGTGCCGGGGCTTGCGATCTTCAATGTCGTCGCCCTCGCGCCCTGGGCCTATGTGGGCTTTGAATCCATCTCCCACTCCACGGCGGAGTTCCGCTTCCCGGTGCGCAAGAGCGGCCGGGTGATGCTCGCGGCGCTGGGCGCGGCGGTCTTTGCCTACAGCGCGCTGACCGTGCTCGCCGTGACCATGCAGCCCGAGGGCTATGCAAGCTGGGTGGCGTATATCGCCGCGCTCGATACCCTCGAGGGGCTTGCGGGGCTGCCCACCTTCTACGCCGCAGGCTCCGCCCTCGGCAGCCTGGGGCTGACCCTGCTCGGATTCTCCGCCCTCGGCGGGATCGTGACCGGGCTGATCGGCAACTACGTCGCCGCGAGCCGCCTGCTGCTCTCCATGAGCCGGGATAAGCTGCTGCCCGCCTGGGTCGGCGAGGTGAACGAACGGGGCGTGCCGAAAAACGCCCTTGTCGCGCTGCTCACGGTCTCAGTGGTCATGCCCTTCTTCGGGCGTACCGCCATCAGCTGGATCGTGGACGTGACCACTGTCGGCGCGGCCGTCGCCTACGCCTACGCCTCCGCCGCCACGCTGTACACCGCCCGGCGCGAGGGGGATACCCGCCATACGCTCGTCGGCGGCGCGGGGCTTGCGATCTCGCTGCTGTTCGTGCTCTTCTTCCTCGTGCCGAACCTGCTCGCCGTGAGAACCCTCGCCACCGAGTCCTACCTGATCCTCGCGGCCTGGAGCATCCTCGGCTTCGTGGCCTTCCGCGAGGTCTTCCGACGCGACACGCAGGGTCGCCTCGGCCGCACTACGGTCGTGTGGATCGTGCTGCTCACGCTTATCATCTTCACCTCCACCGTCTGGCTCAACCAGGAGACGCAGATACAGACCGAGCGCGCCGCCTCCCTGATCGCCGAACTCTACAGCGATCCGGCGCCTGACGGCGCCGCACAGGAGGTGCTGCACCGGGTCGATCAGGCGCTCAATGTCAACTCCTTCGTGCAGATCGCGCTGATCGTCGCCGCCGTCGTGATCCTCTTCAACGTCTACGCCCTCATGCAAAAGCGCGAGCGGCAGACGGAGGTCGAAAAGGCGCTGGCGGAGGAATCCAGCCGCGCCAAGACGAGCTTTCTCTCCAACATGAGCCACGAGATCCGCACGCCCATGAACGCCATCATCGGCCTGGACAACATCGCCCTGCGCGACCCCGAGCTTCCGCCGCGCACGCGCGAGCAGCTCCAGCAGATCGGCGCGAGCGCGCGGCACCTGCTCTCGCTGATCAACGACATCCTCGATATGTCCCGCATCGAGTCGGGGCGGATGGTGCTCAAGGAGGAGGAGTTCGCGTTCCGGGACTTCCTCGATCAGATCAGCATTATCATCAACGGCCAGTGCGTGGACAAGGGTCTGCAGTACGAGTGCAGGATCATCGGGCGCACGGACGACTATTTCATCGGCGACGGTCTCAAACTCAAGCAGGTGCTTATCAACATCCTCGGCAACTCCGTGAAGTTCACCGATCCGCCCGGCACCGTCACGCTCAGCGTGGAGCAGACCGCGCGGCTCGACGGGAACTGCACGCTGCGCTTTACGATCAGGGACACCGGCATCGGCATGGACAAGGAGTTCATCCCCCGGCTCTTTGAGGCCTTCTCGCAGGAGGACGCGACGACCACGAACCGCTACGGCGGCAGCGGCCTCGGCATGGCGATCACCAAGAGCCTTGTCGAGATGATGAAGGGCGATATCCGGGTCGAGAGCGAGAAGGGCGTCGGCTCTACCTTCTATGTGACCGTGACGCTCAAGAGCAGCGGCGAGAACTCCCACCCCAGGCTCAACGACGCCTCGCTCCAGGGCTTGCGGGTGCTCGTCGTGGACGACGACGCGCTCGCCTGCGAGCACGCGCAGCTCATTCTCAGCGAGCTCGGCATCGAGACCGAGACCTGCGTCCACAGCACCGACGCCTTCAGCCTCGTGCGAAAGCGCTTCGACGAGGGGCGGCCGTATCAGCTCATTCTCACCGACTACCGCATGCCCGTGCTCGACGGCATCACCCTCACCGAGGAGATCCGCCGCTTTGACAAGGGGCAGACGCCCATTATCGTCCTCACCGGCTACGACTTCGACCAGCGCGCCGAGCAGGCGCAGCGCGCCGGGGTGGACGGCATCCTCTCCAAGCCCCTCTTCACCGACACGCTGGTGCGTGAGATCCAGTATGTGCTGCACAAGCACAGCGAGGCCGCGCCCGAGCCGGTGCAGGAGACCGCGCGCGCCTCGCTCGCCGGCCGCCGTGTGCTGATCGCCGAGGATATCGAGCTCAACGCCGAGATCCTCGCAGACCTCCTGGAGATGGAGGAGATCGAGTGCGACTGGGCGCAAAACGGGCAGCTCGCGGTCAATATGTTCAGCGCGAGCGAGCCGGGCACCTACGATGCCATCCTCATGGACGTGCGTATGCCTGTCATGGACGGCCTCAACGCCACCCGCGCCATCCGCGCGCTCAGCCGCGACGACGCGCGCACGATCCCGATCATCGCCATGACCGCCAACGCCTTTGACGAGGACGTGCACCGCTCGCACGAGGCGGGCATGAACGCGCACTTCTCCAAGCCCGTCGATCCCGAGCAGCTCTACGATACGCTCTCCCAGCTTATCGGAACGCACGAGGCGGAGCGGGTATGACAGTGCGCTGCACCGACTTCGACGCCGCCGTTGTCGGCGGTGTCAATATCGACATCGGCGGCTTCTCCGCGTCTCCGCTCACCGCGCGGGAATCAAACCCCGGCGCGGTGCGTATGAGCCTCGGGGGCGTTGGGCGCAATATCGCCCACAACCTCGCGCTGCTCGGGCTGCGCGTGAGGCTTGTCACCGCCCTGGGCGGAGACGGCTTCGCCGAGCGCATCAGCGCCTCCTGCGCGGAGCTGGGGATCGACCTGAGCCTCGCGCTGCGTCTGCCCGGGGAGCGCAGCTCGAGCTATCTCTTTCTCGCCGGCCCCGAGGGGGATATGGCGCTCGCCGTCTCGGATATGGAGATCTACCGCCACCTGAGCCCGGCGGTGCTCGAGCAGCGCCTTGACGAGCTCAACCGCGCCAGAGCGCTGGTGCTCGATACGAACCTCCCGGCGGAGTCGATCGCGTATCTCTGCGAGCACGCGACAGCGCCGCTCTTTGCCGACCCCGTCTCCTCTGCGAAGGCGGAGCGGCTGCGCCCGGTGCTGGGGCGGCTGCATACACTCAAGCCGAACCGCCTCGAGGCGGAATTGCTCTCGGGCGTTCCGATCCGCGACGAGCAGAGCCTTCACCGCGCGGCGGACGCGCTGCTCGACACCGGGCTGAAACAGGTGTATATCTCCCTCGGTGCGGAGGGGGTGCTCGCGGCGGAGGCAAATCACCGCCTGCGCCTTCCCGCCCCGAAGGGGAGGATCGTGAACACCACCGGCTGCGGCGATGCTTTCATGGCGGCGCTCGTCTGGGCGCAGCTTCGCGGCGAGGGGCTGGAGGGCTGCGCCCGCGCGGGACTGCGCGCGGCGGCCATCGCCATGGCCGGGGCGGAGACGATCAATCCCGCGCTGAACGCAGAGATGATGAATAATTAATAATGAATAATGAATAATGAATAATTATGGTGTCGCTGCGCGACGATTCAAAATAAGCCTCCCCTGAAAGGGGAGCCGAATGACGTAGGGGAGGGGCTTGCCCCTCCCGCAGAGTTGCACACATTCACGGCATCACCGCAGGGAACGCCGCCCAGGCGTTTCGTGCTATTCTACATCAAACAGGAGGACTGCGTATGAACCGCTATCTGGATATTGCGCCGGAGGTCAAGAAGGCGCTGGAGGAGGGGAGACCGGTCGTTGCACTGGAGAGCACGATCATCTCCCACGGGATGCCCTATCCCAAGAACGTGGAGACGGCGCGCCTGGTCGAGCAGACCATCCGCGAAAACGGCGCCGTGCCCGCCACGATCGCCGTGATCGGCGGCCGCCTCAAGGCGGGGCTGAGCGACGAGGAGATCGAATACCTCGGCAAGACCG
>JAZQCO010000006.1:0-3384 GCA_045546335.1 Candidatus Limivicinus sp.
CACGTTTTGCGCCGCAAGCACGGGCGCGCTGTTTTCATCAAGGAAGAATAGTTTCGCCTCTCCCGCACCGCGCACGAAAGAGCACTCGCCGCTCTCCGGCAGGGCGATCTGTACACCGCTCAGTTGTCCGTTGGCTCCATATTCGGCAAAGATGATCCTGCGCACGAGTGTCTGCGCGCTTTCTCCGAGCGTTACGTTAAGGGTAGTGCCACTGACGCTCCACTCCGCACCGAACGAGGCATCCCGCCACTGCGCGACGAACACGACCTCACCCGCGGACAGCGCGACCTCCGTGTTGGCATCGTAGCGCGTGCCGTCGCCGCCCTGAATGATCCAGTGAGAGAACGCCATTCCCTCGGGCGCGAGATACTCGCACTCGGGCAGGACGAAGCCGTCTTCCGCAAAGATATCGCGCATATCGTAAACTTCCGCATCGCCGTATTCGTTGGCGACAGCGAAGCCGACCATAACGGGCGTTTTCCACTGCGCGATCAGCGTGGTATCCGTCTGCAGAACGAGTTCGTCATCCGGATAGCAGCTCTCGCCGCCTTCAATGAGCCAGCTGACAAACCTCTGTCCCGCGGGCGGCTCGATCCCGCAGCCGGGAACGATGAAGGGATCGCCCGCATAGACGTCCATCGCTTCCATCGTGCCGCTGCCGCCGTTGGGGGCAAAGGAAACGGTGACGGGACGCCCCCACTTCGCCGTGAGTGTGATGTTTCCTTCGGGCAGGAGCGTGCTGCCGGCAGCAAGGATGGAGCCGTCGCCGCCTTCAAGCACCCAGCCGCGGAACTCCTCTCCTGCTGCAGGCGCTTCAAAGGGACATTCGGGCAGGCGATAGACTTCCCCGACGAACACGGTGTCGCTCTCCCTCTCACCGCCCTGTACAAGCGTAACGGTGTAGACCGCTCTCCAACGTGCGTTCGCCGTGACCTCGGCGGCGTCGAAATAGTACGACTCGCCCGCGTTGCGGATCATTCCGCCGATCTCCCAGCCGCCAAAGGCCGTGCCCACAGGCGGGGTAAAGGTCCCCACGGGAAGCTCGACGTATTCGTTCAAAAAGCCGTTGATCGGTGTCATCTCGCCCGAACCACCGTTGGCGTCAAAGCGAAGCACGGCAGGCGTCTTCCACTGTGCGATCGCGCTCGTATCCTGCGTCAGGTCAATGGTCTCGCCGCTGCGATAGACCGTGGTATCAATGAGCCAGCCGGCAAAGGCCGTGCCCTCCGGCGCAGGGAAAGTGCACTCCGGCAGCACATAGCCGCTGAAGGTATAGACGGTCTTTATCGAGCCGGCAGCGCCGTTGGGGTCAAAGCGCAGCTCGTAGGTGGGATAGGAGGCGATCTCATAGGCGAACCCGCCTTCGAGCAGATGCTGCGGATATCCCGACGCGGTGCAGAAGGCGTAGTTCTTCGGGATGCGGATATCCGTTGCCGGCGTATCCACGCTCACTGCCAGCATTGTCCCCTCAACAGAACCGATCGCACCCGTCAGATCCAGATTGGGCGCGCCGGCAGGGCCGAGCCTGATGTGTGCGGTGTTCCACGTTCCGGCGAAGCTGTAGGAGCTGAGAGACAGCGTGCCTTCGCCGTCCGCATAGAACGCCCTGTCGGCAAGCGCGCCGCTCTTCTTTGCATGGAAGGTGAAACGGGCGGCGTACAGCTTATCGTCGTCGTTGGCAAGATAGAAGCCGCCGCTTCCGTTCGAGGTGAATTCACCGCCGTAGACAATAACGTAGCTGCACTCGCTCTGTCCCTCGGCGTCGCTGCGGATAAAGTAACCGTTGGTGACGAAATTGCCGCTCATGAGATGGAGCGCGGAAACCTGCTCACCGACAGCTATCACGCGGAACATCGGTGTGACGGCGTCGGCGGCCTCGAGGGTAAGCTCGCCCCTTCCCTCCGAGGAGTCCGAGACAGTCAGTCTGCCGCCGCCGGTGACGCCGATGGGCTTATCGACCGTGATCTTGTAGCCCGCAAGGTCAAGCGTCACGGAGCCGCTGCCCGCATGCTCGGCGGAGAAGGGCTCCTCGCCTCCCGCAAGGCTGAAACTGCGATTCGGCTTGATGTAGCCGCCGGAACCGGCAAGGGCGGCAAACGCATCGCGGAGCGTACCGCGTCCCGTGAGCTCGCTTTCGCTCGGACCGTAAAAAACGTCAAAGTCATCGACGTACTGTGCCGTGGCAATTCGATTCTGCGTCAGCGTGACACTGTCGCCGGCATCGTAGAACTCACCGCCGATCAGCCAGCCGGAGAACATCTTCCCCTCAGGCGGGGTGAAAATATCTCCTGTGGGCAGGGTATAGCCCGTAAAGGTCTGAATGGTCCTCGCGGTACCGCTGCCTTCTCCCGCCTGGAAACCGAGCTGATAGGTGGTGTGCTCGCCCACGGTATAGACCGTGCCCGCTTCCAGCACGTGCACGGGAGTGCTGCCGTCAAAGAAGGCGTAGCCCGCCTTCATAGGAAGATGATCCGCCGCAGGATGGTCGGCATCCTCGCAAAGGACGGTCAGACCGGAAATATCGCCGGCCCACCATGCCATCGACAGGCCCGGAGCCTCCGCTCCCATGACCCTGATGTGGGCGCAGTCCGTCCAGTCGCCGGTGAAGCTGCAGGCGCCGAGCATGATGTCTCCCGCGCCTTCAAAGCTGAACGCGCCGTCGGATGTTGCCGCACCGTCGCTCCGGTGGTAGGCTCCGCTCATCAACGCCTCGTCATCTTCACTGCCGAAGTAGAAGAAGCCGGGACCCGAGGAGGTGAATTCGCTGCCGCTGTCGGCCAACACCATCGGGCTGTTCCAGCTCACGTCGGGAGAGCTGTAAATGAAATACGAATTGGTCTCGAAGTTTGCCGTGCCAAAGAAAATAATGCAGTTCTCCCCGGTAGTTCCCGCGCTCTCGGTAAACATCGGCGCAATCCCGTCAGCCGTTTCCAGCGCGAGCTTACCGCCGCCCCGGCTATCCTTGACGGTGAGCCCAAGGCCGCTGAGCTCGATGGAGTTATCAAGCCGCAGTTCACAGCCGTTCAGATCGAGGACAGCGGCCTGTGCGCCCGTGGTCGCCGCAAGCACGCCCGTAAGGGAAACGTTGCGGTTGAGCTGGATGTAGAGTCCTTCCTCCGCGGCGGCAGCGACCGCAAATGCCTCATCCCACGTGCCGTGGCCGAGGGAATCGTCACCCTCGGACGCGCCCCAGGCAAAGTCGGTATCGTAACGCCAGTCCGCAACGGCGGTGACATCCTGCGTCAGCTCGGGCATATCGCCCGGCTGATAGACGGCGCCGCCAATATCCCAGCCGTAGAAGATCTTGCCTTCCGGCACGGTGAAGCCGGGTTCGGGCAGAGCGTAGCCCGCGAAGGTGTTGACGCTGCGCATCTCGCCCTCGGC
>JAZQCO010000007.1:0-21892 GCA_045546335.1 Candidatus Limivicinus sp.
TAAAGGCAAGACCGCATAAGGCGGCAAGAGCAGATTCCGAGAAAAACTGCATTCTGATAAAGGCATTTTTTTGCAGGAATACTCTGTGTATTTCAAGAAAGTCGGAGGCCAAGCGGTCTTAGGAAGACAACACTTAGCTACAACTCCTTGGCTCACAGAACGACATGGCTACGATCCGACTTTAAAGGCAAGACCGCATAAGGCGGCAAGAGCAGATTCCGAGAAAAACTGCATTCTGATAAAGGCATTTTTTTGCAGGAATACTCTGTGTATTTCAAGAAAAAGTGACGAGATCAGGGCACGGTTTTTCCGGAAGATGCCGCAGGCGTATTGTCCGGTCTAGAGTATAAAAAACGCGGGGGCGGCTGCATCACAGCCGCCCTCGTTGCCTTTGACAAGCGCGAATGGCTGTCGCTTGCATAACAAAAAGCCTCCTGCAAATACTATCCGAGACAACAGATAGAAATGCAGGAGGATTTTTGTATATGAAAGCAACCGGAATCGTGCGGCGGATCGACGACCTCGGGCGCGTGGTGATCCCCAAGGAGATCCGCCGCACCATGCGTATCCGCGAGGGTGACCCGCTGGAGATATTCACGGATAAGGACGGGGAGTTGATTTTTAAGAAATACTCCCCGATCGGGGAGCTGACGGACTTTGCTTCGCAGATTTGCGATGCGCTGCGCAAGGCGACCGACGGCACAGTGGCGGTCTGTGACCGGGACACGGTGATCGCGGTCGCGGGCGGCGGGCGGCGCGAGCTGCTCGACAAGCCGATCAGCCCACAGCTTGCGGAGATCATGGAGGGGCGCGGCGTGTGGCGCAGCAGCGGCAGCACTGTGCCGGTCTCGGCGGCGGACGAAAAATATTGCCTCTCGGTCGCGGCTCCGATCCTCACGGAGGGGGACGTGATGGGCGGCGTGCTCTTCCTGAGCCAGCCGGGGAGCGGCGGCGGGAGCGAGCTGGAATATAAGCTCGCCCAGACGGTCTCGATTTTCCTCGGCAAGCAGATGGAGAGCTAAAAAGGGGGCTGCCAGAGGCAGCCCCTTTTTGTATTCATTGCTCGAGAAGCCGCAGGAGCTGGAAGCAGTTGGACTTCGGGAGTCTGTCGTCCCAGACGGCGAGCAGGCGGCGCTCGAGGCTCTGCGCGGTCTCGCGGGCGAAGCGCCCGGGATTCGAGATGCGCACGGTATCGCTGAAGCGGCCGTCGGCGCTGGTGACGGTGACAAGGCAGCTTCTGCCCTTGGGGCAGAGCACCTCCAAAACGCGCCCCGGGGCGATTTTAGCGGTGCAGCGCTCGCCCGAAACGCTGACCTGATAGGGCTGATCGGCCTCGCCGCAGGTGTAGAGCGGCAGCGTCTCGCGTCCGAGCGGGTCGATGAAATAGTCATAAAGGAAGTCGCCGTCCTGATTGCAGAGCTTGACGAAGCTCACCGCGGCGCTCTCTCCGGCGGCTGGCCAGAACACGCAGTCGCCGTTGATGACGCCCTCGGCCTTGTCATCGAGGCCGGTGAGGCGCAGCAGGGTGTAATCGCGGCAGCCGGAGAGTGCGTGGGAGAGCGCCGAAGGCGCGGCGGGCAGACGCAGCCGCGTGTTCCAATCAAATCCCGAACGGGCGTACCAGCCGGGGTCCTGCGTGGAACGCAGCGGCTCGGCGTAGAAGTCGTCGGGTTCGTCCCACAAAAGCCCGTAGAGCACCGTGGGCTTGTCCGCACGATCCCGCAGTGCCTCGGTGAGCGCGCGCTGCGCGTCGCGCGCGGCGAGGATCACGGTCGGCTGCACGGCGTCAAGCACGGCAGAGAGGCGCTCGCGGCTGAAGAGCTGCGCGGGCGGGATGCCCAGCGCCTCGGCGACCGTTCGCTCCTCCGCGCTGCCCTCGGTGTAGAGCACGGCGAGCTCACTGCCATACTCCGCGTACGCCTCCAGCGCCCCGGCGGCGAGGCGCAGCTCGTCGCCCTCGCGCGGCACGACGACCAGCACCCGCTGACCGCCGTAAAGTGCGCTCTTGCCCCGATCCTCGTCGGCGTAGGCGCCGCTGCGCTGCAAGTATCCGAGCAGGGCATGAGAGAGCAGCAGCGAGAGCGCGAGCACAAACAGCGCCGCGAAGAAGTCCCAGCGCAGCGCCTGACGGCGGACGGGCAGCAGCGCGAGCAGCACAAACAGCAGCCCCGCGCCGACCAGCCAGGGCAGACGGGGAAGCGGCTGCCAGAATACCGCGGCGGCGAGGTCGAGCGCGACGGCGAGCACGACAGCCAGCAGCAGCGCCCAGACAAAGCCGCCGAAGCCCTTTTTGAGTATCTTTTTCATTGAAATCCACTCCGATTAGAACAAAAGCGGCCGCATAGCGGCCGCTTTTGCGGTATTGGTATTACTTCAGCTTCCAGATATCCTTGGCATACTCGCGGATGGCGCGGTCAGCCGCGAACACGCCGCTCTCGGCGGTGTTCACGATGGCCAGACGCGCGCGCTCGCCGGGATCGGAGATGCGCTGGTACAGACGGCTCTGGCAGTCGGCATAGGGACGGTAGTCGGCAATGACCATGTACTGGTCGCCGCCGTAGAGCAGACCGGAGACGAGGTCGGAATAGCTCTTGCCGTCGGAGAAGCCCTGCGAGAAGCGATCCAGCACGCGCTGAATCTCCCCGTCGGCGCGGGCGGCGGCGAAGGGATCGTAGCCGTGAGAACGCACGCGGGCGATATCCTCGGTGTGCAGGCCGAAGAGGAACATATTCTCATCGCCCAGCCGCTCGTACATCTCGACGTTCGCGCCGTCGAGGGTGCCAATCGTGACAGCGCCGTTCATCATCAGCTTCATGCAGCCGGTGCCGGAGGCCTCCTTACCGGCCGTGGAAATCTGCTCGGAGACCTGCGCGGCGGGAACGATGGCCTCGGCGGCGGAGACGCGGTAGTTCTCCACGAAGAGCACCTGCAGCTTATCCTTGCAGACAGGATCGTTGTTGATATCGTTCGCCATGGACAGCAGCAGCTCGATGATGCGCTTGGCGACGCGGTAGCCCGCGGCGGCCTTGGCGCCGAAGACGAAGGTGCGCGGCGTGAAGTCCATGTTCGGGGTGTCGTGGAGCTGCATTTGCAGCGCGGCAATGCGCATGGCGCACAGGAGCTGACGCTTATACTCGTGCAGACGCTTGACCTGCACGTCGATGATCGCGTCGGTGTTGAGGGTGAAGTTGTCGTTGCGCAGCGCGAAGGCGGCCAGACGCTCCTTGTTGAGCTTCTTGATCTCGTTCATGCGCTCTCGCACGGCCTTGTCGTCGGCAAAGTCCTTGAAGCGCAGCAGCTCCTCGGGCTTGGAGAGGTAGCTGTCGCTGCCGAGCACGTCGGCAATCAGGCCGTGCAGGCCGGGGTTGATCTGCGCGAGCCAGCGGCGGTGGTCGATGCCGTTGGTGACGTGGGTGAAGCGGTCGGGGTCGAGGGTGTAGAGATCGTGGAAGAGATCGTTCTTGAGGATCTCGCCGTGCAGACGGGAGACGCCGTTGACCTTGAAGCAGGTGGCAAGGCAGAGATTGGCCATGTGCACCATGCCGTCGTGGATGATGAGGTTGCGGCCGACGCGGGGATCGCCCTGGCCGAACGCCTTGTTGAGATAGTCGAACCAACGGCGGTTGATCTCGCACATGATCTCCCACAGACGGGGCAGAAGCTGCTGCACGAGATCCTGCGGCCACTTCTCGAGCGCCTCGCTCATGACCGTGTGGTTGGTGTAGGCGACGGTGTGGCGGATGATCTCCCAGCTCTCGTCCCAGCCGAGGCCGTACTCATCCATGAAGATGCGCATGAGCTCGGGGATGATGAGGGTGGGATGGGTGTCGTTGATCTGGATGGCGTGGTGCTTGTCGAAACTGCGGATATCGCCCCACTTGCGGATGTGCTTGCGCACGATATCCTGCGCGGAGGCGGAGACAAAGAAGTACTGCTGCTTGAGGCGCAGGTTCTTGCCCTCGCGGTGGTCGTCAGCGGGATAGAGCACCTTGGTGATGACCTCGGACATGGTGCGCTGCTCCAGGCTCTGGACGTACTTGCCCTCGGAGAAGAGGTACATATCCAGGGAGTTGGTGCTGCGCGCCTCCCAGAGGCGCAGGATGTTGATCTTCTTGCCGCCGAAGCCCGCGATCAGCATATCGCAGGGGACGGCGGTGACGGCGGTATAGTTGGTGTGCTCGGCATAGTAGCGGCCGGTGGAATCCCAGTGCGGGGAAATCTGACCGCCGAAGCGCACCTCGACCTTATCCTCCTCGCGGGGGACGAGCCAACTGTGCATGGCGACCTGCCAGTTGTCGGCGACCTCGGTCTGGCAGCCGTCTCTAAAGAGCTGCTTGAAGATGCCGAGCTCGTAGCAGATGGAATAGCCCGTCGCCTCGTAGCCGAGGGAGGCCATGCTGTCCATATAGCAGGCGGCGAGACGGCCGAGGCCGCCGTTGCCGAGACCGGCGTCGGGCTCCTCCTCGAACACGTCGGTGGCGTTGAAGCCGAGATCCTCCAGCGCGCCGATGAGCGCCTGGCTGATGCCGAGGTTATAGGCGTTCTTCATGAGGCTGCGCCCCATGAGGAACTCCATCGACATATAGTGGACTTCCTTCTCCGCCTTGCAGGGATCCTCTACGGCGAGGAAGCGGCTCATGATCTCACGGATGACCATGGCCGTGGCCTGGAAGACCTGAGAGGTGGTGGCGGTTTCGCGGGTCGCGGCGAAATAGGCGACCAGCTTGTCGGCGATGGCACTGCCGACTTCTTCGCGGGAAATCTGAGATAACATATCGACATTCCTCCGTTAATAAAACAGAATATCTATGTGAACCCGCGGAGAGCAAACCCACGGACGTTTATCTATTCTACCGCATAGAGGCCATAAAATCAAGTGCAAGCTTCGTGCGGGGGAAGATTTCAGGATATTGCACAGGATTCGACAGGATTTTTGTACGAATAATGCCAATTCACAGAAATTTAATAAAAGCTGCGGCCTGCCGGAGGCAGGCCGCAGGGAGACATATGTTTAGATTTCGGTGCCCTTGGGGATGAGGTTGGGGAGCTTCGGGCTGCCGACGAGCTGGGTACCGGCGGAGAACTTGCAGGACTTGTCGGCGATGACATAGCTGAGCTCGCAGCCCTCGCCCACGTCGCTGCCCTTCATGATGATGCAGTTACGCAGCTTGGCGCCCTTGGCGATATGCACGCCGGAGAAGATGATGCAGTTTTCGATATCGCCCTCGATGATGCAGAGGTCGCCGACGAGGGAGTTGACCGAGCGGGCGTTCTCACCGTAATAGGTGCTGGCGTCCTCGTGGCGCTTGGCGAGCACGGGGCGCTCCTTCGGGAAGAGCTGGTGGCGCTTGGCGGTGTCGAGCATATCGAGGTTGCAGTTGTAGTAGTCGTCCACGGTGCGCACGCGCTTGGCATAGCCGGGGTGCACATAGACGGCCATCTTCTGTCCCTCACGCAGGAAGCCGGCCATGCCGTCCTTGTGGAAGAGGTACTCGTGCTTCTCGTCGCAGCGCTCCATCATGGTCAGCAGCGTATCCTTGCGGAAGATGTAGGCCTCGAGGGAGGGGACGCCCTCGCACTCGCCCTCGCGGTAGAGGTGCTGCGCCTTGACCAGGCCGTCCTCGCCGACGACGTAGCGGTGGGACTTGCCGGCGGGCACATGATCCATGCAGATCGCGAGCGCATCGGCGCCGGACTGCTCATAGGCCTTGATGGCGGCGGACAGGTCGATGTTCGCCACGACCGAGCCGAGCATCAGGATGATGTCGTTGGCAGGGCAGTCGGCGATGTAGGAGCGCACGGCGTTGAGCGCCTCCATGGTGCCGTTGTAGTCGCCGGTGTGGTACTGGGGCAGACCGAAGGGGGGCAGCATACGCAGGCCGCCGCTGCGGCGGGTCATATCCCAGACCTTGCCGTTGCTGATGTGGTCGAGCAGGGACTGATAGTCACGCTGCATGATGACGCCCACGTCCAGCACGCCCGCGTTGCGCAGGGAGGAGAGCGCAAAGTCGATCAGACGGTAGCGGCTGCAGAAGGGCAGGGATGCGGCGGTGCGCTGCTTGGTGAGGGTGCGCAGCTCGGGCTCCTCCCGATAGGCAAAGATGATACCCTGATATTTTCTCATGGCTCAGACCTCCTCTCCCGTATAGATCATGGCTCCGGCAGGCACCTCGGCGCCCGCGCGGATGGTGATGTTGGGGCCGCAGGTGGCGATGCCCCAGCCGGCCTCGTCCTTCTTGTCAGAGCCGACGTGCGCGCCGGACTCGATGACGGTGTTCTCGCCGACGATCGCGTACTCCACGACGGCGCCGCTCTTGACGGTGACGCCGGGCATCAGCACGCTGAAGCGCACCTTCGCGCCCTCTTCGACGACGACCTCGGGGGAGAGGACGGAGTTGACCACATGGCCGTCGATCTCGCAGCCCTCGGTGATGATGGAGTGGACGATCTCCGCGTACTTGCCGGCGTAGTGCGGCGGGCAGACGGGGCTGCGCGCCGAGATGGGCCACTCGGGATCGTAGAGGTTGATGGTGTCCTTGGAGAGGATATCCATGTTGGCATCCCACAGGGACTTGATGGTGCCGACATCGCGCCAGTAGCCGTTGAAGCGGTAGGGCCAGAGCTTCTCACCGGCGGCGAGCATATTGGGGATGATATTCTTGCCGAAGTCCTTGCTGGAATTCGGGTCTTTGTCGTCCTCGATGAGGTAGTGACGCAGCTTCTTCCAGTTGAAGATGTAGATGCCCATGGAGGCGAGGTTGCTCTTCGGGTGGGCGGGCTTCTCTTCGAACTGCTCGACATAGCCGTCGGCGCCGGGATTGAGGATGCCGAGACGGGTGGCCTCCTCCATCGTGACCTCCTGGACGGCGATGGTGAGGGCGGCGTCCTTCTCCAGATGCTCCTGAAGCATCTTGGCGTAGTCCATCTTATAGATGTGGTCGCCGGAGAGGATCAGGACGTTGTCGGGATCGTAGTTCTCGATGAAGGCGAGGTTCTGGAAGATGGCGTTGGCGGTGCCGGTGAACCAGGAGCCCTGCTCGTTCGCCCCGAGATAGGGGGGCAGGATGTACACGCCGCCGTCGGAGACGTCGAGATCCCAGGGAGCGCCGTTGCCGATGTAGCTGTTGAGCTGGAGCGGGCGATACTGGGTCAGGACACCAACGGTGTCGATGCCGGAGTTCGCGCAGTTGGAGAGCGGAAAGTCAATGATTCTGTACTTTCCGCCAAAGGGGACGCTGGGCTTTGCGACAGATTGCGTCAGGGCATAGAGACGGGAGCCCTGTCCGCCTGCAAGAAGCATCGCTATACAGCTTTTCTTCATATGCAGCCTCCTATTCATATTAATAATAATAAACGGTTTGAACCGTGGACGCGCGGGGTAAATAATGAATAATGAATAATGAATAATGAATAATTGCGGTGTGCCGCGAAGCGGCACAGATTATAATTTGTCGCCGCAGGCGACACCATAATTATTCATTATTAATTATTATTTATTAATTATATTTGTTCATCGCCTTATCCGGTCCCTGGAGAATATAGCACTCCACGGCCTGGGCGGCGCGCTCGGCGGCCTTCTGCATATCGACGGCATCCTGATTCTGGAAGCTCGAGAGCACCCAGTCCGCCATATCGTAGTCCGGGTGCGGCGGCGCGCCGACCCCGAGACGGATGCGCGGGAAGGCGTCGCTCCCGAGGCAGGAGATCAGGCTCTTGAGCCCGTTATGCCCCCCGGCGGAGCCCTTCGTGCGGATGCGCAGCTTCCCGATCGGCAGGCTCACCTCGTCCGAGACGACGAGCACGCGCTCGGGCGGGATTTTATAAAAGCGCGCGGCCTCCCCGGCGGCCTCGCCGGAGAGATTCATAAAGGTCTGCGGCTTCATGAGCAGCAGCTTCTCCCCGCCGAGCTCGCACTGGGCGGTCAGGGCGTGGAAGCGCGCGCGGTTGATCTCCAGCCGGTGCGCCTTGGCGAAGGCATCGGCGGTCATGAAGCCGGCGTTGTGGCGCGTCCCCTCGTAGCGGAGGCCGGGATTGCCCAGGCACACCACCAGCCAGGAGATACCGCCGGATCTGGATGAGAACATGGGCGCTCAGTTATCGAACATATTGGCGATGGAGACTTCCTCGTAAATGCGGCGGATGGCCTCGGCAAAGACGGAGGCGGTGCTGAGGTAGGAAATCTTCTCGGGCTTGTTCGCGGGGGCGGGGATGGTGTCAAGCAGCAGCAGCTCCTTGATGCAGCTATCCTCAATGCGCTCGAGCGCGGGACCGGAGAGCACGCCGTGGGTCGCGCAGGCGTAGACCTCCTTTGCGCCGCCGACCTCGACAATGGCCTTGGCGGCACCGCAGAGGGAACCGGCGGTGTCCACGATATCGTCAAGCAGGATGCAGGTCTTGCCCTCGACATTGCCGATGATGTTCATGACCTCGGACTGGTTGGCGCGCTCGCGGCGCTTGTCCACGATCGCCATGTTGAGACCGAGCTTCATGGAGAAATTGCGCACACGCGCGGTGCTGCCCACGTCGGGCGAGACGACCATCACGTCCTCATTGCCCTTGCCGAACTTCTTGGCGAAGTGCTTGATAAACAAATTGCCGCCCATCAGATTGTCCACCGGGATATCGAAGAAGCCCTGGATCTGCGCCGCGTGCAGATCCATCGTCAGCACCCGGTTGGCGCCGGCGGCGGCGATCATGTTCGCGACGAGCTTGGCGGAGATGGGATCACGGCTCTTGGCCTTGCGATCCTGACGGGCGTATCCGAAATAGGGGATCACGGCGGTGATGCGACCGGCGGAGGCGCGGCGCATTGCGTCGATCATGATGAGCAGCTCCATGAGGTTGTCGTTAACGGTGTTGAACTCATTGCAGGAATCCGGCTTTTTATCCCGGATCGGGGATTTGCAGGTGGACTGGACGATGAACACGTCCTTGCCGCGGACAGGCTCAAACACAGAGATCGAGCACTCCCCGTCCGCGAAGCGGGAAACAGCCGCGTTTCCAAGCCCCATATACAGCTCCTGGGCGATATCCTGCGCCAGGGCGGGGTTGGAGTTGCCGGTAAAGACCTTGATTTCCTTGCCGTGAGCAATCATACAGTTATCCTCCTAAAGTTTGCCGCACCGCCCGCTTACAGCAGACGCAGCATAGCAGTTTCATTGTAGCACAATGTCGCACGCTTGAAAAGGGTTCAAGCGCGAAATTTTTACAAAAAACCACGGCACGTTCTCGGTATTCACGACAAATCTTTTTCAATCGCAGAAAAAGCGATTTACAAGCGCGGGAAAAGTGTATATAATAGAAAAGAAAGACTGCTTCAACAGGAGAACCGACGATATGCTGGAATTTGAAGAATACAAAGCCAAACTGAACGCCGCGAAGCCCGATCTCGAGGTGCTGCGCGCCGCGCTCAAGCTCGAGCCCGCCCAGAAGGAGATCGAGGAGCTGGAGGCGGCGAGCGAGCGCGACGGCTTCTGGAACGACGTGGAAAATTCGCAGAAGGTGCAAAAGCGCCTCAAGACGCTCAAAAATAAGGTTGAGAACTACGAGCGCCTCTGCGCCTCCTGGGACGATATGATGGCCATGTGCGAGATGGCCATTGAGGAGAACGACGCCTCCATGCTCTCCGAGCTGCAGGACGAGTTCAAGAGCTTCTCCGAAAAGGTGGAGGCGACGCGCCTCGGCACGCTTCTCACCGGGGAGTACGACGCAAACAACGCCCTGCTGACCTTCCACGCGGGCGCGGGCGGCACCGAGGCGCAGGACTGGGCCTCCATGCTCTACCGCATGTACAATATGTGGGCTGAGCGCCACGGCTACAAGGTGCGCGTCATGGACTATCTGGAGGGCGACGAGGCCGGGCTCAAGAGCGCGACCATTATGATCGAGGGCGAAAACGCCTACGGCTTCCTCAAGAGCGAGCACGGCGTACACCGCCTGGTGCGCGTCTCGCCCTTCGACGCGGCGGGACGGCGGCACACCTCCTTCGCCGCGGTCGAGGTCATGCCCGAGATCGCCAATGACAACGAGATCGAGCTGCGCGACGAGGATATCAAGATGGATGTCTACCGCTCCTCCGGCGCGGGCGGGCAGAAGGTCAACAAGACCTCCTCCGCCGTGCGTCTGACGCATATCCCGACCGGCATCGTGGTGTCGAGCCAGGTAGAGCGCAGCCACTTCCAGAACCTCGAAAACTGCAAGAATATGCTACGCGCGCGTCTCGCTGAGATCAAGGAGCGCGAGCACCTCGAGAAGATCAGCGATATCAAGGGCGTGCAGATGAAGATCGAGTGGGGCAGCCAGATTCGCTCCTACGTCTTCATGCCCTATCAGCTCGTCAAGGATCTGCGCACGGAGTATGAGACCGGCAACATCCAGAACGTCATGGACGGCGACCTCGACGGCTTCATCAACGCCTTCCTCTCCATGCGCGCGGAGTAATACTATATAGAATAAACCAGTGCCGCCCGGCGAGAGCCGGGCGGCATTATAAAAAAGGAGGCGGCGCGGATGGCGGCGGGCGATAATCAGAAGCTCAAGATGCTCTATCTCGTGAAGATTTTCACCGAGGAGACGGACGACGCGCACGGCCTGACCCTGCAGGAGATCGCGGCGCGGCTCGAGGCGCAGGGCGTGAACGCCGAGCGCAAGACGCTCTACAGGGACTTCGCCGAGCTGGAGAGGTTCGGGCTGGAGATCCTGAGCGAGAAGGACGGGCGGGCGGTGCGCTATCACCTCGCGACGCGCCGCTTCGAGCTGCCCGAGCTCAAGCTGCTCGTGGACGCGGTGCAGAGCTCGAAGTTCATCACCGAGCGCAAGTCGCGCCAGCTCATCCGAAAGCTCGAGGCGCTTGCGAGTGTGCATGAGGCGCGGCGGCTGCACCGGCAGGTGCTGATCACCGGGCGCATCAAGGCGATGAATGAGAGCATCTATTACAATGTTGATATGCTGCACGAGGCGATCAACGCCGACCGGCAGATCCGCTTCCAGTACTTCCGGTGGAACGTGCGGAAGGAGCAGGAGCTGCGCCATGACGGCGCGTGGTACCGCGTGAGCCCCTGGAGCCTGCTGTGGGACGATGAGAACTACTACCTCGCCGCCTATGACGCAAACGATCAGAAGATCAAGCACTACCGCGTGGACAAGATCCTGCACCTCGCGGTGACAGAGCTTCCCCGTGAGGGGAAGAAGGCGTTTGAGAAGCTCGACCCCGCCACCTATACCCGCAGCCTCTTCGGCATGTTCGGCGGACAGCGCACGCGCGTGACGCTCGAGGGGCGCGCGGCCATGGTCGGGGCGCTGATCGACCGCTTCGGGAAGGACATCACGATCATCCCCAAGGGGGACGAGGGCTTCACCGCCTCTGTCGAGGTCACGCCGAGCCGCCATTTCATCGGCTGGATCATCGCCCTGGGCGACGGCGTGCGCGTCACAGGCCCCGAGGAGCTGGTGGCGCAGTTTCGCGCCGAGGCGCGGCGGCTGTCGGAGGTTTACTCCTCAACCGACTCAAAGTAGTCGCTCTCGCTGCAAAAGAGCACATAGCGCCCGTCAAGATAGCCGTAGTAGCCGTTTCCCGTGTAATATCCCTTCATTTTCGTGACCTCACTTTTTTCTTTCTGAGGTCAGTATAACAGAAAAGCTGTCCCGAAAATTTCCCTGCATCGGCGGAGAATCAAAAATACAGGGAAATTTTCGGGACTTATTCAGTCAGAAGCGAAAAACTGAAAATGAAAAATGAAAAAATATGGTGTCCGCTGGCGCGGACGGATTGAATTATCTGTCCCCGAAGGGGACAGATCAATTTTTCACTTTTCGCTTACAGCTTCAAAAGCGTCGCGCGGCAGGGGGCGCCCTCCGCGCCGCCGAGGTTCAGGGGCGCCGCGTGCAGGAGATAGACGCCCTCCTCCACCCCGGCGAGACGGATGCCCTCGAGCAGCACGACCTGTGCGCCGAGCAGGATGCGGTGTACCTCCATCGGCGCGTCCTCCGGGCCGACGGTCTGCGACTCGTTGCCAAAGAGCAGAACGCCGCCCTCGGCCAGGACGCGGGCGGCCTCCGCCGTGAGGACGGCGCGCCCCTTGATCAGAATGCGCGCTGCCGCGCGCCGGTCGAGACGCTGCGCGTCGGCGAGGATGCGCAGGGCGTCCTCGGCGCGCACTTCGCCCTCGTGCGCCGCCACATAGGCGTAACCGATAAAACGCTCGAGCGCCACCTGATCCACGCTCTTCCCGTCCGGGATGAAGTGCAGCGGCGCGTCGATATGCGTGCCGTTGTGCGCGCACATCCGAAAGGCGCTGAGATTGTAGACCGCTCCCTCGCTCATTGCGGAGAGAAGCTCCCTCTCCGGCGCCGGGTCGCCCGGATAGACCGCACAGGTGAACACCTCCTGGGAGATATCGAAAAGCGTCATAAGCCCTCTCCTTTCTCTTGTCTGCTGCTCAGTATACATAAGGACGGAGTATGCGTCAAGAACGGACGCGGCAAAACCTGATTTTTGAGCATATTGTTTCTTTACAGAGGCGGAGGACTTGTGTTACACTTTAATAACACGCATAAGAAAAAAAGGCGGGAAAATGAACATTTTCCACCATTTAATATTGATTTGATTATTGTTGATGTGCCAGTTTATTCTAGAGTCAAGTCGACAGCCTGTGCGGGCACATCAATACGATACCGCCCCCTGCCTCTTGCACAACGGACAGAATGGAGTAGAGTGATGGATTTTTTGACTGACCCGCGGTTTGCCGGGATCGAGAAGTTTGAAAAAAGGGTGTGGCTATCCTCCCCGACGATGCACGGCGACGAGCAGCGTTGGGTCGATGAGGCCATACAGACCAACTGGGTGAGCACCGTTGGTGAGAATATCGACGCGGTCGAAAAGCAGATGGCGGAGAAGATCGGCGTGAAATATGCCGTCGGGCTGAGCTGCGGCACCGCTGCGCTCCACATGGCTATGCGCCTTGCCGGTGAGAAGCTCTATGGCAAGGCCAAACCGAACTGCGGCACCCTGGCGGGGCAGAAGGTGTTCTGCTCCGATATGACCTTCGCCGCGTCGGTCAATCCCGTCGCCTACGAGGACGGGGAGGCGATCTTCATCGACACGGAGACGGACACCTGGAACATGAGCCCGGAGGCGCTGGAGAAGGCGTTCGAGCTCTACCCGGACGCGCGGCTGGTCGCGCTGGCGCATCTCTACGGCACCCCCGGCAAGATGGACGAGATCAGGGAAATCTGCCGCCGCCACGGTGCGCTGATCGTGGAGGACGCGGCGGAGAGCCTGGGCGCTACCTACAAGGGTGTGCAGACCGGTTCGCTGGGCGAGTATAACTGCATCAGCTTTAACGGCAACAAGGTTATCACCGGCTCGGCGGGCGGTATGTTCCTGACCGACAGCCGGGAGGACGCGGAGAAGGTCAGAAAGTGGAGCACGCAGAGCCGTGAGGCGGCGCCGTGGTACCAGCATGAGGAGCTGGGCTACAACTACCGCATGAGCAACATCATTGCCGGGGTGATCCGCGGCCAGATCCCGTATCTCGAGGAGCACCTTGCGCAGAAGAGGGAGATCTACAGACGGTACAAGGAGGGGCTGAAGGATCTGCCCGTGTCCATGAATCCGTTTGACGAGGAGAAGAGCACACCGAACTTCTGGCTCTCCTGCCTGCTCATTGAGCCGGAGGCGATGGCGCCCTTCGTGCGCGGGGAGCAGGATCAGCTCTGGAAGAGCAAGCCGGGCAAGAGCTCTCCCGGCCAGCTCCTCGCCGCGCTCAACGCCTTCGGCGCGGAGGGGCGGCCGATTTGGAAGCCCATGCATCTCCAGCCGATCTACCGAGCGGCTCCCTTCGTCACGGTTGAGGGGAATGGCAGGGCGCGCAGCAACGCCTATATCGAGGGCTGCGGCGCCGATGTCGGTGCGGATATCTTCCGGCGCGGTATCTGTCTGCCGTCTGACAACAAGATGACGGCGCAGCAGCAGGATAGGATCATAGAGATCATCCACAGGTGCTTTTGGTGAAGGAGCCGCGACAGACGCAAAAAACCGCTGATTCCTTACGAAATCAGCGGTTTTTGCGTGGTCGGAGTGGGGAGACTTGAACTCCCGGCCTCTTGGTCCCGAACCAAGCGCGCTACCAGCTGCGCTACACCCCGATACAGCTTTTATATTATAATGACCCCGTGGGGAAATGTCAAGAAAAATTCGCGCAGGCGGGAAAGTTTTTTCGTGGCTGTACCCGGCGGCGCGTTTGTGATATACTGAAACGAATCAACGGAGAAAGGACGACAGACCATGCCTGTTTTCAACATTACCTCCATGCTCTTTCCGGGCGGGAAGGGCAAGGCGCTGACGCTGAGCTATGACGACGGCGTTACGCAGGATCGCCGACTGGTGGCGCTGCTGAACGAGTACGGCGTGAAGGGCACCTTCAACCTCAATTCCGCGCTGCTCGGGCAGAGCGGGACGCGCTTTGAGAATAACCGCGAGGTGGACACCTCCCGCCTCCCGGCGGAGGAGATCCCCGCGCTCTACCGGGGGCACGAGATCGCAACGCACGGGGCGCACCACGCCGCGATGACCGGGCGCGGCCCGGCGGCGGCCTGCGAGGTGCTGGACGACCGCCGCGCGCTGGAGGCGCTGTGCGGCACACTGGTGCGGGGTCACGCCTACCCCTTCGGCCTGTACGATCCGCAGGTGCTCGCAATGCTGCGTGCCTCGGGGATCTGCTATGCGCGCACAGTGCGCTCCACCCACAGCTTCATGCTGCCTGAGAACTTCCTCGCCTGGGATCCCACCTGCCACCACAACGACCCGGAGCTGATGGCGCTGGCGGAGCGCTTTTGCACCTGGGAGCCGCGCTACGGCGAGCCGCAGCTTTTCTACCTCTGGGGTCACGCCTACGAGTTCGACATCTGGGACAACTGGGATGTGATCGAGCGCTTTCTCGAGCGCGTCGCGGACTGTCGGGACAAAATCTGGATGGCGAGCAATCTGGAGATATGCGAGTACCTGCACGCCTTCGACCAGCTTGTGTTCTCCGCCGACGGCGCGAGGGCGTACAATCCGACGGCGCACGAGCTCTGGCTTCGGGTCGAGGGCACGCCGCGCCGCATCCCGGCGGGGGAGACAGTGGCGCTCAAATAAATAAAAAAACCTTCATCGAAAGATGAAGGATTTTTTGTGGTAGCGGCACCTGGATTCGAACCGGGGACACTGCGGGTATGAACCGCATGCTCTAGCCAACTGAGCTATGCCGCCATGTGCTCTTTTCAGCGGGGATTATTGTAACAGAGATTCGCCGCCTTGTCAATCATTTTTTGAAGAAATATCACGGCGACAGCAAAAGAAAAGTATAACTAAAAGAAATACATCTTACAAATAGAGGATTAAAAGTCGGCGCTCGGGCAAGTATACTTACTGGTAGCAAGATTACTGTCTGGTGGAGGGATACTTGTGGACGCGCAGAAGGTGGGCAAAAGAATTCAGGAAGTGCGAAAATCGCGCGGACTGACGCAGGAGGAGCTTGCACAGCAGCTTGACCTGTCTACGAAGTACATCAGCAACATCGAGTGCGGCTTCAAAACCCCGAAGCTCAACACCTTTGTGGCGATTGCCAATGCGCTGCACTGCGATGCAAACGATCTCCTGTCCGACGTTCTGGATTCCGTTACAGACAGGGAGAGCGCTCTTGTCTCGAACAAACTGCTGCGCCTCAGTCCAGAGCGGCAGAGACAGTTTCTGCGCATTCTTGAGATCATGATTGACGAAGCGGAGCAATAAAAAACATCCCTACAGCAAGAAATTGCAGGTAGGGATATTTTTTTACCCGCTTCGACAGGTTTCGACAAAATGCGCGGGTTGCCAGCGGTATTGTATAGCTGTCAGAGAGATAACCACCTAAAAGGAATAGAACCTGGAGGCAGAAATGTATACAGAGCAAGAGCTGAGGTACGCAAGGAACGTCATCCGGAGGATCGCCCGGGAGCACAAGACCTCCGAGGCGCAGGTTCGCGCCGAGATGATGGAGGCCATACGCGCAGGACGGGCAAACAGCAGCGCGTCGGCCGGATGGGCGACATTTCACTATGCGGGAGCGGAGCCTACAGTAGAAGAATGGATTCTCTGGGCGGCGGCGCAGGCAGCGACGCGCCGCCTATGAGAGATTGCCCGTGGCGTACATCGTGGCGGTGAGGGCGACGACGGGCGCGGTCTCGCAGCGGAGGATGCGCTCGCCCATAGAGCAGATATGCAGCCCCACGATGCGCGCGAGCTTCGCCTCGAACTCCTCGAAGCCGCCCTCCGGCCCGGTGATGATGGCGGCGGTTTTGATCTCCCTGTGGGCGGAGAGCACCACGTCGAGCTTTTCACGCTCGCCGGTCTCGTACATGAAGAGCCCGAGATCGCGGTGCGCGGCGATGTTCAGCGCGTCGGCGAACTCGCCCGCCCAGCCCACCTGCGGGATGATCCCGCGTCCGGACTGCTTGGCGGCCTCCTCGCTGATGCGCTGCCAGCGTTCGAGCTTCTTCTCCGGCGTGTCGGGCTTGGCGACGCAGCGGTGGGAGTGGAAGAACAGAATCTCCTCCGCCCCGGCCTCGACACATTTCTGGATGATATAGTCAGTCCTGTCGCCCTTGGGCAGACCGCAGAGCACCGTGACCTTCACGCTCGGCTCGGCGGGGCAGGGGACGACCTCGATCACCTCGGCCTCGGCCTGCTCCTTGTCGGCGTAGACCAGGCGGCACTTGTAGTCGGTGCCCTGTCCGTCGCAGAGGATCATGTCCTCGCCGGGCTTCATGCGCAGCACGCGGACGTGCTCCGCGTCGCGCCCCTTGAGGATCGCCATGCCGCCGAGAAGATTGGTTCCGGCAATAAAGAATCTCGCCATCGTGCATCCCATCCTGTCAATCGGAAATTTGTGCTCTTATTATATAGGAAGTGTCACCGCATTGCAAGGGGCGGAATAGACTGAGGTGAAAGGACTGATCGCCTTGAACCGAGATCGGGAATTTGCCGAGGGGCTGCGCGGCTTTGACCGCGTCTGGCAGCGCCTGGGGCGGCCTGCGCCCCCGCCGCCCCCGCCGGGCTGGCGGCCGCCGATGCCGCCTCCGCCGCCCCCGCCGCCTCCGCCCGGAAGACCGCCGCGACCCGGCTGTCCCTGCCGCCGCAGACGGCGGAGGTAATACGAAGAGGGGCTGCGAAAAAGTCCCTCCTCCGCGAAATCCGAAAAGAAAGGTGTAGGGGCGACCCTTGCGGTCGCCCGTGCGGCGTGGAACCATAAAGCTGAAATCCCTCCGGCGAATCCGTAACAGAAGTACGGATTTGCCGGAGGGAGTGTGATTATTCACGCTTGCTCTGCCGGGCGACCGCAAGGGTCGCCCCTACGATTATGGGGGTACGCCCTTTCAGGCTTATGCGTCGGAGCGGGCGAAGCCGTTTTTCATCTTCATGCTCGCCTCGTAGAGCACCTTGCCCAGCAGATCGTCGGTCTCGCGGCGCAGCATCGCGGAGATCTCGTCATTGGCGCGCGCGAGATACGCGCTCACCCCGTCCCCGGGCAGCTCGCGGTCGAAGCGGTTGAGCATCTCATGCCCCAGGCGCGCGACCTTGTTCTGGTAGCGCTCGATGTGCGAGGAGCAGAACGGCATATGCGGATCGGCGAGCGCGGCGATGACGCGGTTGGCCCAGTAGCAGCTCTCCGTTGTGACGCGCTCGCCCGCGTCGGCGAGATAGGCCGGGGTGCTCTCGACGTTGGCATAGAAGGGCGCGAGGGCGTTGTGGACGTTCGAGCCCATCGTCACCCACTCGATGGCCATGCACGCCTCCGGCGCGTAGGGGCGAAGCTGCGTCACGGAGAGGAAGTTCGTGCGGTTGACGCCGATGGGGCGGTACTTCCCGCGCAGCGCGGCGTCGCCGTGGCGGGCATAGGGATCGTAGGGCGTGCCCTGATAGTGCGCGGAGAGGACGTACTTGATATCCTCCACCGTGACCTTGCGCTCGGGCACGAGGCACCAGGGCAGATCGTCGGACTCGGGCGTGAAGTCGGCCTGCGCGCCGTCCCAGACGTAGGTGTTCGGATTGAGCGCGCGCAGCATGAACCAGGCGCGCGGGGTGTTGTAGGTGTGGTCGGAGTCGTCGCTGCTGCCGAAGGCGCCGCGCAGATCGAAGGCGCGGTCGCCCTCGAGCGTCTCACCCTCCTCGCGCATCGTGCGGTCGAGGTGGTGCTCAGCGATGAACGTGAGCAGATCGGCCGAGCAGAGGTGCTCGCGCTGCGCGCCGAAGGCGTCGGTGAGGTCGAAGAAGTCGATGCCCTGCTGGTTGGGCATGACGATGTAGCACTCGTCGGGCACGCGCCGCGCGACCCAGTGGTGCCCGCCGATGCTCTCGAACCACCACAGCTCGTCCTTGTCCTGGAAGCCGATGCCGTTCATCTCGTAGGTGCCGTAGCGCTCGTGCAGCGCGCCGAGGCGCAGCACGCCCTCGCGGGCGGAGTGGATGTAGGGCAGGGTGAGCGTGACAAGATCCTCCTCGCCGATGCCGTTCGGGACAAGCGGATCGGCGCCGAGCACGCGGGCGTTGGAGGTGATGGTTTCGGTGGCGGTCATGGCGACGTTCGCGGCGTTGACGCCCGCCGCGCCCCAGATGCCGTCCTGGGGGAGGGCGTTCGGCATGCAGGTGTAGCGCAGGGGATCGTCGGGCAGCTCGATCTCGACGCCCGCGTGCACGGACTTGTAGAGCCGGGGCTGCTCGGAGGGCTGCACGACGATGAAGCGCTTGGGCTCGAAGCGCCCGCCGCCGGAATCCTCGTTGCGCGCCATCAGGGTGGAGCCGTCGTAGCTGGCCTTTTTGCCGACCAGAATCGTTGTACAGGGCATGATGCTATCCTCCTATTCTTCATTCGGGGAGAGTATAGCATAAAAGGGCGGCGGGAGGCAAGAGAATGAAGAACGAAAAATGAATAGTGAATACTTGCGGTGTCCGCTGCGCGGACGGAATAAAAAGGACTGGTTCCTCGTAGGGGACGCCGCCCTCGGCGTCCCGCACTGGGGCACCTGCCCTTTCAGGGGAGGCACAGCACCGTCTATCTTTGTTACAAATGTGCATTGCGTTCTCCGGCGCGGCGGTGTATGATGGCGCGGTAATGGAAGAAAGGATTATTGTATGGCTGAATTGTATTACCGCGACGCACTCAAGCTCGGACAAAAGGAGTACCGCGCCTGCCTGACAAAGGGGCTCTCGCCCTGTCTGCCGGTGCTGGACGATTTCCTCGACCCCGACAGGCAGAAGAACATCGTTGAGCTCGGTCTGGTGCAGGTGCCCGCCGACTTGCTGGTCGGCACTAAGACGCGCGGGCGCGTCAACGCCTTTGCACCGAACTTCATGCCGCTGCTCGAGGACAAGTCGGAGTTTTCCTATAAGTGGGAGGCGCTGTGCCAGGCGCATTTGAAGGAGGGCATCCGCGACCCGGTCACGGTCTTTGAGTATATGAACCGCTTCTATGTCCAGGAGGGCAACAAGCGTGTCAGCGTGCTCAAATTCTTCGGCGCGGTCACGATCCCGGCCATGGTGACGCGCATCCTCCCCGAGCGAAACGGCGAGAAGGAGATAGAACTCTACTATGAGTTCGTCGCTTTCTACAAATATAGCAAGTTGAATATAGTGGAGTTCACCAAAAAAGGCGGCTACACGGCGCTGCAAGCCGCCGTCGGCAAGAAGCCCGAGGAGCCCTGGACGGAGGACGAGCGGCGGCATTTCCGCGCGGCGTACCACTTCTTCCGCCAGGCCTACGCCGCCGTCGGCGGCGAGAAGCTGCACTCCACGGTGGGCGACGCGCTGTTGAGCTACATCCAGGTCTACGGCTATCCCGAGCTCTGCGCCGCGGCGGAGGGGGAGATCCGCAAGAACCTGAGCAAGATGTGGGAGGAGGTCGCCCTGCAGCAGGACGAGACCCCCATCGAGCTCAAGCCCATCCCCGACCAGGAGAAAAAGCCGGGGCTGCTGGCCTCGGTGATCCCCAGCGCCCCGGCGGTGCGGAAGGTCGCCTTCATCTACGACAAGACCCCGGCGCTCTCCGGCTGGGTGCTCGGGCACGAGCTGGGGCGGCAGCACGTCCAGCGCGTGTTCGAGGGGCAGATCCTCACTACGCCCTATTCCAACGCCATGGAGGGGGATCTCGGCGCGGTGCTCGAGCAGGCCATCGCCGACGGCAACACCCTGCTCTTCACCACCTCGCCCCGTATGCTCCAGGCGAGCCTGCGCGCTGCCGTCGAGCATCCGGAGGTCGTGGTGATGAACTGCTCGCTCAATAACTCCCACCGCTACCTGCGCTTCTACTACGCGCGCATGTACGAGGCGAAGTTCATCATCGGCGCGCTCGCCGGGGCGCTCACGCAGAGCGGGCGGCTCGGCTACGTCTGCGACTATCCGATCTACGGGCAGATCGCCGGGATCAACGCCTTCGCCCTCGGCGCGCAGATGACCAACCCCAACGCCAAGGTCTATCTCGAGTGGTCGTCGGTCAAGGGCGTGCAGACCGCGACGAGCCTGCTGGTGCAGCAGGGCATCCACCTGATCTCCGCGCAGGACACGGCCTCACTCAGCCGCGGCAAGCGCAGCGCCTTCGGCCTGAGCTGCATCCACGGCGAGGAGAGGAAGCTGCTGGCCTACCCGGAGTGGAAGTGGGGCGTGTACTACGAATCCATCCTGCGCGGCATCCTCAGCAAGACCGAAAAGGCCGCCTACGCGCAGAGCGGCAAGGCGGTCAACTACTACTGGGGCATGTCCTCCGGCGTGGTCGAGCTCACCTTCACCGAGACACTGCCCGCCGGAACCCGCCGTCTGGGCGAATTTCTGTCCGAGAGCATCCGGCGCGAGGGCATGAACCCCTTCCGCACGCCGCTGCGCACCTCGGACGGTGTGCTGATCGGCGAGGGGCAGCAGACGCTGAGCCTCGAGCAGATCATGAACATGGACTATCTCGTGGAGAACGTGGTCGGGAGCATCCCGGCCTATGAGGAGCTGAGCCCCCTCGGTCAGGCCACAGCCGACGCCGCCGGTGTCGAGCCCGCCAAGGCCGGCGCGGGGGAGAGCGCCGCAAAATAACAGGATATAGTAAACGCAAATACTATTTGCGTTTACTATACCAGATTAGAGCCGTTTTTCTCGCCCCTGACGGGGCAAGGCGAAAAACATGGCAATATAGTAAACTCATTTTTCAAATTCGTTTACTATAAAAGACACCCCGGCGTGGGACATTGCAGCAGAGGAGACAGAGAGCATGAAAATTCTGGCCTTGTCCGATCTCGAGTCCAAAGCCCTGTATGATTACTACCGCCCCGGCAAGCTCGATGGCTACGACCTGATCATCGCCTGCGGCGATTTGCGGGTGAGCTATCTGGAATTCATTGTGACGATGGCGCACTGTCCGGTGGTCTACGTCCACGGCAACCATGACGAGCACTTCCAGCGCGAGCCGGAGGGCTGCATCTGCATCGACGACGACGTGTTCACCTGGCAGGGGGTGCGCCTGCTCGGCCTCGGCGGCTCGTTCCGCTACGGGGAGGGGAAATATATGTACACCGAGCGGGAGATGCGCCGCCGCATCCGCCGCCTCTGGTGGAAGCTCTGGCGCGCCGGGGGCGTGGATATCCTCGTCACGCACGCGCCCGCGCGCGGCCTCAACGATCTGGACGATCTGCCGCACCGGGGCTTTCAGTGCTTCCACACGCTGCTCGAGCGCTATCGCCCGCGCTACTTTGTCCACGGCCACATCCACCGCAGCTACGGCGTGAATATCCCCCGGCGCACGCAGCACGGCGAGACGACCGTCATCAACGCCTATGAGTCTTACGCCTTTGACTATTAAACGAAGCCCCCGGTTCGAAGTCGGAGGCCAAGCGGGCT
>JAZQCO010000008.1:0-12031 GCA_045546335.1 Candidatus Limivicinus sp.
GGCCATCTTGGCGCGGCCGATCTTTTCGCGCGCGTCAATGGCGCTCAGACCGTCCATGTTCGCGCCCTTCGCGAGCGCGTCGCGGCAGAGCGTGTCGTATTGCAAAGTCGGGTCGTAGCCATGTCGTTCTGTGAGCCAAGGAGTTGTAGCTAAGTGTTGTCTTCCTAAGACCGCTTGGCCTCCGACTTTGTAGTCATCGGCATAGGTCTCGGCGTCGGCCATCTTGGCGCGGCCGATCTTTTCGCGCGCGTCAATGGCGCTCAGACCGTCCATGTTCGCGCCCTTCGCGAGCGCGTCGCGGCAGAGCGTGTCGTATTGCAGCACGAGGTCGAGCAGTCTGAACTGCTTGCCGTAGGACGAGAAGGCGTCCTCATCGACAAAGGCGTTCTGCTGCAGGAAGTCCTCGCGGATCATCTTCGCGGTCTCCATGGTGAGGCGGTCGGCGGGGGAGAGGGCGTCCTGGCCGACAAGGCGGACGATCTCCTGCAGCTCGCTCTCCTCCTGGAGAATGTGCAGGGCGCGGGTGCGGTTTTTCATATAGTCCTCGCCGAACTGCTCGGTGTACCAGGCGGCGAGGTTGTCCATGTACAGGGAATAGGAGGTCAGCCAGTTGATGGCGGGGAAGTGGCGGGCGTAGGCGAGGGAGGAGTCGAGCGCCCAGAAGACCTTGACGATACGCATGGTCGCCTGGGAGACAGGCTCGGAGATATCGCCGCCCGGAGGCGACACGGCGCCGATGGCGGTGACAGAGCCCTTGCGCTCGTCAGAGCCGAGGCACTCCACGACGCCGGCGCGCTCGTAGAACTGGCTCAGACGGGAGGCGAGGTAGGCGGGGTAGCCCTCTTCGCCGGGCATCTCCTCGAGACGGCCGGACATCTCGCGCAGCGCCTCCGCCCAGCGGGAGGTGGAGTCGGCGAGGACGGCCACGTCATAGCCCATGTCGCGGAAGTACTCCGCGATGGTGATGCCGGTGTAGATCGACGCCTCGCGCGCCGCGACAGGCATATCGGAGGTGTTCGCGATCAGCACGGTGCGCTTCATCAGCGGCTCGCCGTTGCGCGGGGCCTTCAGCTCGGGGAAGTCCATCAGCACGTCGGTCATCTCGTTGCCGCGCTCGCCGCAGCCGATGTAGATGACGATGTCCACGTCCGACCACTTGGCGAGCTGGTGCTGCACGACGGTCTTGCCCGAGCCGAAGGGGCCGGGGACTGCGGCGGTGCCGCCCTTGGTGATCGGGAAGAGGGTGTCGATGATGCGCTGGCCGCTGTTCATCGGGCGGCTGGGGACGTACTTGCGCTGGTAGGGACGGCCGATACGCACGGGCCAGCGCTGCATCATGCTCAGCTCGTGCTCCACGCCCTTCGCGTCCTTCACGACGGCGATGGTGTCGGTCACGACATGCTCGCCGTGGCCGATCTTCACAAGCTCGCCCTCGATCCCGTAGGGCACCATGATCTTGTGGAGGATGGCGCTGGTCTCCTGCACGGTGCCGAGCACGTCGCCCGCCCGGAGCATCTGCCCGACCTTCGCGACGGGGACGAAGTCCCACTTCTTCTCGCGGTTGAGGGCGGGGACGTCGGTGCCGCGTGTGATGCTGTCGCCGGTGAGGGCGCGCATCTCGGGCAGCGGGCGCTGGATGCCGTCATAGATGTTGTCGAGCATACCGGGGCCGAGCTCCACGGACATGGGCATTCCGGTGGTCACGACCTCCGCGCCGGGGCCGAGGCCGGAGGTCTCCTCATAGACCTGGATGGAGGCCTGGTCGCCGGTCATATTCAGGATCTCGCCGATCAGGCGATGGGTGCCCACGCGCACAACGTCCGAGACGTTGGCGTCCGCAAGCCCCCGCGCCACGACAAGCGGGCCGGATACTTTGGTTATGGTTCCGCTCATGGTCATACCTTCCTTTATTTGAATGGATAGGAGGAAGATAATGAAAAATGAAAAATGAAAAGTGAAAAATTATGGTGTCGCTTCGCGACGATTTAAAATCCGATTCCCGAAGGTAAACACCGCAATTTTTAATTTTTAATTTTTAATTTTTCAATCTCCTAAGATATTCGTGCCCACGGCTCTCTCGACCGCCTCCCTGAGCGCGGTCTGGCCGAGGCCGAGCGAGCCCTCGCGGCCGGGGATCAGGATGATCGCCGGGGTGGGGCTGTCCTTGAATTTCGCGATATCGCTCGCAAGCTGCGCCGCCAGCGACTCCTCGATGTAGATGATGGCGTAGTCGTCGTGCTCGCGGGTCAGACGGCGCAGCGTGTCGCGCGCCTCCTGGGCGTTCGCGGCGGGGCAGGTGTCAAGGCCGAGCGCCTTGAAGCCCATGACGGTCTCGCGCGCGCCGATAACGGCTATTTTCAGCATATCAGGCATAAAAATCACGCAGCCTTTCCCGGATCGTTTCGGGCGCGATGCCCGCAAGGCGACCCGTTAAGATCATGCGCACCGCGGTGAGCTCGTTCTCAACGGCGGCGAGGTAGCCGATGAGCGGCTCGGGGCCGTAGCCGACGAGCTTCGCCTCGCGCAGATACGCGATCACGGCGTTGTCGCAGGCGCGCTCGAAGGCCGTCTGCGCCCCGCCGGCGGCCGCCTCCGCGCCGAGCGCGGCTGCGGCGGCGAGCTTGCCGCTCGAATAGAGCGCGGCGAGGCTCTCGCGGTCGTTCGCGGCGGCGATGCGCTCGGGGTCGATCTCACCGCCCGTGAGCAGCACGCGCTGGAGGAAATCGGCATCCTTGTGCATCCGGAGGGTACGCACGGCGCTCTTGAGGTTCGTGCTGTCGATCAGCAGTCTGACATAGCCCGCGAGGAAGGGACTGCCCGCCTCCTCGGCGGCGGCCTTCATCTCCGCAAAGCAGCTCTGATCCAGCAGGAGGTCGGCAAGCTGGGGATTGGCGGTGCGGGCAAGCACGCCGCGCGCCTCCTCCATCGCCTTGCCGAGCGCGCCGGGCAGGTCGTTGTAACGCCCCTCCCGATACGCCTCGAGCAGCGCGTCGGGGCTGACGCGCCCGGAGCGCACGAGCAGCCGCGCGGGGTCGATGCCCTGCGCCTCGCTCTTGAGGATGGCCTTGACGTTGTGGTAATCGTATTTGACGCGGAAGGCTCTGACGATGGCCTTCTCCGGGGCGAGGGCGCTGAGATCGGCGAGCATGGCGTCCCGCCGCTCGGCCAGAACCGCTTCGATCTCCTCCGCGCCGCTGAGCGACAGATCGGGATAGCCGCAGTCGGTGAGCAGCTTCGCCGCCTCCTCGAAGGAGGGCGCGTCGAGCATCCGCTGCGCCCGCTCTTCGGTGAGCAGCCGCGTCTCGCGCACGCGCAGCATCGCCGTCAGGCACAGGTACGCTTCTCTTTTCGTTGCCAATTCGACTCCCCCTTAGGCAAAGAGCGTGTCCGCGATCTCTGCGGCCATGTCGCTGCGGGCAAGCTCGACGAGCAGCTCAAGGGTGGAGTTCACCTCGATGCTGCCGCGGCTGAGGATCAGCCCGCCGTCGAAGCTGCCGCTTCTCTCGGAGAGCGTGAGCCTGCCGCCGGGGAGAAGCGCGTTCGCGGCCTTCACGACCGCAGCGCCGACGGCCTTGCGGTCGCGCGCGTTCAGGACGATCTCCTCCGTCCCGGTCACAGAGGCCTTCGCCGCGAGGCGGGCGAGGAAATCGACATAGCGCGCCTCGGGCAGCTTCGTCAGCTCCTTCGCCGCGAGGGCGAAGCTCTCGTTGACCATCTCCTGCTTGACGGCGAGAACGCTCTTTTTCGCCTCCATCTGGGCGATGCGGCGCTCGCTGTCGAGCTGATCCTGACACAGCTTTGTGCCCTGACGCAGCTTCTCGGCATAGACCTCGGCGGCCTGTTTATCGTACTCGGCGCGGATCTGCGCGGCCTGCTCCCGAGCCTCGTCCAGGATGGCGTCGGCGCGGCTCTGCGCGTCCGTGCGGATGCTTGCGAGGATTTTTTCCGTGCCTTTCATGGTTCTTCTCCCGCGCTCAGATGGCGTTGAGCATCATGAAGGAGGCCAGCAGGGACAAAATCGCGTAGAACTCGACGGTGATGCAGAGGATCATGCCCTTGGACCAGTCGTCGGGCTTCTTGGCGAGGATGTTGATGGAGGCCGCAGCGACCTTGCCCTGGGCGATACCGGAGAGCAGACCGCCGAAGGCGATGGGAAGGCAGGCGGCGAAGATCTGCCAGCCCTGGGCGACGGTCATCGCCGTGCCGCCGAGCGCGGTGAGCTTGGAGAAGGCGAGGAACCAGATAACGAAGCCATACAGACCCTGGGTGCCGGGGATGACCTGCAGGATCATCGCCTTACCGAACTTCGAGGGATCCTCGGAGACGAGACCCGCGCCCGCCTCACCGGCGATGCCGGTGCCCTTCGCCGAGCCGATGCCCGCCATGAAGGCCGCCAGACCCGCGCCGAGAAGACCGATGGCGTAGCCGCTGATGCTGTTGAGAAATTCCATTTTTCATTTCCTCCTGTAAGTAAAAGTGATGTGATTGGGATTATTCCTGAGGATTTGCATAGTTCGCGCGCACGCTCAGCGGGGTAAAGGGCTTGCCGCCGTCCTGATAGAACTTGCCGAAGAACTCCAGGCACTGGAGTCTCAGATCGTGCACGAAGCAGCCCAGCAGGTTCAGCGCGAAGTTCAGCGCGTGGCCGATCAGGAAGACGACGATGAACACCAGCCCCGAGAGCGGGGTGACGCCGTTTGCCGAGGGCATGGCGGCGATGGTGTTGAACACCTGCGCCACAACACCGCCGGCGAGCATCAGCGCCATGATACGCGAGTAGCTCAGCACGTCGCCGAACCAGCCGGTGAGCGTGTTATACAGGCAGCTAAAGGGCGCTGTGATCTTGCCGAAGCCCTGCGCACCGCGCGTCGAGCCGTAGAGCAGCATCACGACGCCGAGCGCGATCACGACGAGACCCGCCGTGTAGAGCGCCTGCGCGTCCTTGAATACGAGCATCTGTAAGCCGAGCATCACGCCGCCGACGAGGATCACCCACTGGGAGCCCTCCTCGAGGATGGCACCGGCTGTGTCGCCGCGCTTGAGCTTTTCATGGAAGTTGACCGCCATGCCGGTATTGAGGTGCAGCAGACCGAGCACCATAGAGCCGTAGAGCACCATATTGCTGTCGCGCACGGGGCTGAACAGGGACGGGAGCCCCTTCCAGCTCGAGCCGAACATCCCGGCAATGACCTCGGGGGCGTTGCCGAAGAAGCCGCCGGTCAGCGCGCCCATGAGGAAGGTGGCGATGCCGCCGTAGAGCAAAAGCTGGCAGAAGGCGAGAGAGCCCGCGCGGGGCTTGATCTTTTTGATCGCCACGAGCGCCGCCGCGATCATGAGGATCCCGTAGCCCATGTCCGCCATCATCAGCCCGTAAAACAGGATGAAGAAGGGCGCCATGAGCGGGTTCGGGTCGCGGCTGCCGTAGGCGGGCAGGGAATACATATTCGTCACCATGTTGAGCGCGTTGGTGAAGATATTGTTGCGAAGCTGTACCGGAACCTTGGGGTATTCCTCCTCGGTGGGGTCGCGCAGCTCCCAGGCGCAGTCGTAGCGCTCAAAGAGCTTTTCGAGCGCCGCCTGCCTGTCGGCGGGACACCAGCCCTCGAGCACGATCACCGATTCGGTGCCGTAGAGCTGTTCCTCGGCCTCTGCGAGGGCGACCTGCGTCGCGGCCTGGTCGGCGGCGAGCTTGAGATCGTCGCGCCACACGGCGCGCTCAAGGAGCTTTGCGCGCACGACCTGCTTCTCCTCGGCGAGGGCGGCAAGGGACTTCTCCGCCGCGTCGATATTCTCCGCCGCCGTGCCGGTGTAGCCCGAGAGCGCCGCGGCGGTGAAGCCGAAGCCGCGCAGGCACTCCTGCGCCGCCTGGAGCTTCTCACGCAGCACGAGCAGCAGCACATAGCGGGCGTTTTTGTCCTCGGAGACGGGGAAGAGCTCCACCTCCTCGCACGCGGCCTCGAGCGCGGCGGTGACCTGCATGAGCGGCATGCGCGCCGAGAGACTGCCCGGCACGAGCACCGTGCGCTCGGTGCCGCTCACCTCCAGCGGCAGATCGAGCGATTTCCAGGGCTGTAAGCTCTCGATGCTGCCTTGCAGCCTGGTCTCCTCCGCCGCGATGCGGCGAAGCTGTTCGTCGAGCCCTGCGATCTCCTGCGCCTTGGCGATGGCCGCATCCAGCCCCGACTCGTCCAGCAGCGTCTCACCGGCAAGCTCGGGCTTTGCCGAGAGCAGCGGCGTCTTGACCGGGGCATAGCGGTCGAGCAGCGCGAGCGCGTTCTTGAGCGTCGCCTCGCGGCTGCGCTGCGCCATGAGCGGGCTGCTCTCGCGCCGCAGGCACTCCGCCGCGTCGCCCTCGTCGAGCTCGGTCAGCTCCACGCAGCCGAGCCGCGCAAGCTCGCGCAGCAGCGCGTCCTTCTTCGAGCGAACCAGCATGAGCCGCAGGCGTTTCATTTTCACAATGGCCATGTCAGTCGTTCACTATCCTTTCCACGATGAGCGCCGCCGCTTCCTTCAGCTTCGGCTCGGCCTGAGCGCGGAGCTGAACGCGCCGCCCCTCCAGAGTCTCGCTGAGCTCCCGGCTCTCCAGGGCGGATTTCTCCTCCGTGCGGCGCTTGAGCTCCCTGAGTTCGCTTTCGGCTTTGGCTGCCGCCGCTTCGACTGCGGCCTTGCCCTCGCTCTGCGCGTCGGAGAGTATCTGCCGCGCCTGAGCCTCGGCGGCCGCAACGGCGGCTTTCGCCTCCGCTTCCGCCCGCGTCACGCTGTTTATCGCATCAAATGACATTGGCACACCCCCTCTGTTTGAACAATTACAAGATTGACACACTAAAAAAACCATGTCCAAGCTATAATACAGCAAAACGCCCCGCGTTGCAAGTAGTATTCCATAAGAAATAGGAAAACGGAATGAGGAAGATAGGAAAAGGCTATAAAAATCGGGCGGATCTGTTATAGATCCGCCCGAGGAAAAAATCAGCCGTAGCTGTGCATTCCCGGCATCAGCATATTGACTCCCGCGAAGGTGAAAAACACCACCGGGACGGCGATGACGAGGAACCACGCCATGACCGTGCCCTTGCGCTTCATGCGCAGGCGCAGGTGCAGATAGACCGCGTAGATGATCCAGGTGATGAGCGCCCAGACCTCCTTGGGGTCCCAGGTCCAGAACGCCGACCAGGCCTGTTCCGCCCAGATTGCCCCGGAGAGGATGACCACCGTGAGAAACAGGAAGCCGAAGGCGACGAGCCGGTAGCTGAAATAGTCCATCTGCTCGAGCGCACGGCTCTCGCCGCCCTTCTTTGCGGCGATCAGATACCGCAGCCCGATACTGCCCGCAATCACGAAGGCGGCGTAGCTCAGCACCGCCGACCCGATATGTACGCCGAACCACGCGCTGCGCAGCGCCGGCATCAGGTCGCGGATCTCCATGGGCTGCAGGGCCGCGTACGTCATGACGAGCAGCGCCGCGGGCATCGCCACGACCGAGAGCCAGTCGGTCTTGAGGCGCGGGCGCATGAATACGAGCAGCAGCGCCACGCCCCAGGCAAAGGCGTTGGCAAACTCGAACTGGTTTGAGAGCGGCAGACGCTTCGCGATCATGCCGCGCGCCACGAGAAAGGCCGTGTGCAGCGCGATGGCGGCGAGAAAGATGTACCAGGCCGCCTTGAGCAGCTTATCCTTCTTGAAGGCGGTGCCGCTGAACTCCGATACCACTGCGACAGCGTAGAGTGCAAAGGCCGCGAAAAACAGTGCTTTCATGTGTGTGCCTCCTTTTCTGTGAGTTCATAGTTCTGAAATTCCTCGCCCAGCTCCAGGCGCAGGCGTTCCGGCTTCATGCCGCCGACGGCGTAGCCCGCCGAATCCACCTTGACCAGCACGGGCTCATAGAAGAAGGTGATACTCAGCCCCAGGATCATCAGCACGAAGGCGGCGATCAGCAGGCCGTTACAGAGCGTCGAGACGTGCTTGATGCGAAGCCCGGGAAAATCCACCGGGGCATTGAAGGTAAAGCGCAGCGTGCCAAGCTCCAGCGTGTCCCCGGGGACGGCGAGGGTCGGGGTGTAGTTCCCGTCCGCGATGACCTCCACCTGATAGATGGGGTTGGGATAGCTGCCCTCGGTGATGGTGATGAGGGTGACGTTGCCGCTCGGGTCGCGCAGAAAGTCGGGGTAGAGCGTATGGTAGAACACGCCCGCACGCCCGTCGGCGGAGAGGAAGGCCGGTTCGTTCAGATAGAATACATCCGTGCCTCCGGTGGCGGTGTCCGTCACGGTGACGCTGCCCGCCGTGCCGAAGGTCTGCTGGAACAGCTTGTACGGCCCGAAGGAGAAGGGGTGGTTTACCTTCAGCTCCGCCATCTCGCTGCGGCGGCCGTCGGGCAGAGTGAGCTGCACATGGCTCTGGTAGTCGAGGCGGCCGCTCTCGTCCGTGATGCGAAAGTCCTGCACATAGATCTCTGTCCCGTCCTCAAGCGTGAGCGTCCCGCCGGGCATACAGTTTTGATCCGTCACGGTAGGGGTGTAGAGCGCGAGCGCGCCGAAGACCACCGTGAGCAGGATGCTCAGGTGCGTGATGAAGCTGCCGTAGCGGCCGAGGCCATGCTTGCGGTAGACTGTCGCCTCGCCGACGCTCTCACGCCGACAGCGCATGGCGGCGAGGTAGGCGTGCAGCTTCTCCACACCCTCGGGGCTGAGCCTTACCGCGTCGGACAGCTTTGCCGCGCGCTCGCTCTCGCCCTGTGCCGCCTTCACGACACGGCGAATGCGCAGCAGCGAGCAGAGCGAAAGGTTCAGGCACAGCAGCACGAGCAGGACGATGAAGTACCAGCTCTCGAACACACGGTTGAGGCGCAGCAGCAGGATCAGCGGGTGGAGGCTGCCGTAGGCTTGCGCGTAATAGCCGGCCTCACGCCCCTGGGGGATCAGCGTTCCCACCACAGAGCAGAGGGCAATCAGGCACAGCAGCACGATGCCAAAGCGCATCGTGCGCAGAAATTGAAAGGTCTTTTTCATTTCTCTATCACCTTAATGAAAACTGCCCGTCCATGAGGGCGGGCAGTAGAGGATCCGGGAGTGTTCAGGCAGTCAGCGATTCGAGCACTTTGAGCGCTTCGCCGCAGAGGCTCTCGGCTCTGTCAAGGCAGTCGTTGGAGAGCGCGGAGTTGTGCGCCCCCTCGGAGTTCTCCACGAACACGAAGTCCCAATAGAACTGCGCGTCGCGCGCCAGAGAGCGAACCTCGGCAAGCTGCTCGTCGGTGTAAGAACCGCTCTCCACCGCCTCGGCGAGCTTGTTGGTCAGCTCCTCGAGCGCAAAGCCGATGGTGTTGGTGCGCTCCTCGGTCGCAGCCTGGACGGCGGCAACCTTCTCCGCGACCTCGGGCTGCACACTGCCGTTGTGGCAGAGGGCGCAGGTGTTCTGAATGAGCTCCTCATTCTCCAAGGGGCTGGAAAGGAAGTGGCTGTGCATCACGGTGCCGTCCTCGGCCTTAACGCTCGCCATGTGGCAGTCGGCACAGGTAAACATGCCGTTGTGCTGCGCGCCGATGCCGAGCACCGTCTCAAACTCGGGGTGCTGCACCTTGATCTGCTTGACGCCGGTGCGGGGATTCGTCCAGTCGGCAAAGGGCTCACCGGTGGAGAAGTTCGCCCCGTCATTGAAGTAGGCAAGTATTGCCTCGGGCGCCATGCTCTCCAGGCTGTTGTGGGCGATCGTAGTCGCCTTGGTGTCGGGCGCGAAGTAGTACTCGTTGTGACACTGGCCGCAGGCGAGATTGGCGGGCTTGATGCTGTCGAAGTCCTCACCCACCGCGTCGATCCAGTAGGTGTGGGTCACGGTGATCTCACCGGGCGTGTTCGCGTGGCAGTTGTAGCAGGAGATGCCCTCGGTGACCTGAGACTGTACCTCGGTCCAGTCCTTCATGTAGGCGGAGATGCCCTCCTCGTTCACCATGTTGGTGAAATCGGGAGTCTTGCAGGTCCAGCAGTTCGCCATCGGGTGCGGACGACCGGTGGCCTCAATATCCTGCACATCATAGAAGTGGCCGCGGGCGGAGCCATAGTCGATGGCGAAGCCGTATCCCTCGTACAGGGTGCGCAGATAGGGATAGCTCTCGAGGTAATCCTCACTCTCACTGTTGTCGCTGTTCTGGAGCCAGGTCTCGTACTGATAGGGAAACGCCTCCTGCCAGTCGGCGGCGTGCATGACTGTCACGCCGGAGCCGGTCACAACCTTGTTGGCAGGTTCGGCAGAGGCCGTTGCAGCAAGCGCCACGACCAGCGCGACGGCCAGCAGAAGGGAAAGGGTCTTCTTCATGGTGCTTCCTCCTTAGTTTATTGCAGCGCCCTGTGGGCAGGACGCTCTTACACTAGCTTGACTGTACCATGGAACCCCCGGTTTGTCAACACTAATAAAACACGCCACTTGCAAAGCGCGCCGGAAAGTGGTACACTCTCCCCGCTATGAATGAAACTGTACGAAATCGAATCATGTGGTTCTCACGCCTTTTGCCGCTTGTGTGCATGGCGGCGGCGCTGGGATGGATGCTCTTCACCGGGCGGCGCGTCACGGTGGAGGATATCCTGCACTATACGCCCTCACAGCCGCTGCTCGCGGCGCTCTTTCTCTGGCTGGCCTTCGCCCTCAAGAGCCTGAGCCTGGTCTTCCCGATCCTGCTGCTCTTCGCCGTGGGCGGGCAGCTCTTCCCGCTGCCGCTCGCGCTCGCGGTGAACACGGTGGGTGTCTTTATTGCGCTCACTCTGCCGTACCTGCTCGGCTACGCCTCTGATCTGAGCTTTCGCGGGGAACTGCTGCGGCGCTATCCCAAGCTCATGGAGCTGCGGCGGATGCGGGAGGAGAACAGCTTCTTTCTCTCCTTCCTCACGCGGGCGATCGGCGTGCTGCCCTGCGACGCGGTGAGCCTCTATCTCGGGAGCACCCGGACACCCTACCCGGCCTATATCGGCGGGGCGATGCTGGGCTTCGTGCCCGACCTCGTGTGCGCGACGCTGCTTGGGATGCAGGCGGAGGACTACAGCTCACCGGGCTTCTGGATCACCGTGGCGGTGAACCTCTTGGCCTGCGCGGCCTCGGTGCTGCTCTACAGGGTGTACAAGAAGAAAAAAACAGTAGGTGACGGCTTCCCGCGCCGTTTGGAAAACACCGGAAAAACCATTGACAGCGGGAAAGCTGATGATTATAATAGTATAGATATACAAAAGCGGGGTTTCCCGCACGAAAGGAGTTCACCTTGAAGAAACTGCTGGCTTTTCTGCCGCATTTGGCAATTTGCTTTGTTCTCGCGCTGCTGGTCGTGGTGATCCTCGATCGCTTCAATCCCATGATCGGATTTCTGCGCGGCGCGCCGTTCGTGGTGCTGATGGGCTGCACGGTGCTCAGCGTGCTCGGCTCGCTCGGCACCCTGGTGCTGCGGCGGCATTGATTTGTTTACTTTTACTGTCAGGAGGAGATAATAATGACGACAATTGATATTTTTTCTGGCTTTTTGGGCGCCGGTAAGACCACGCTGATCCGCAAGCTCATTGCGGAGGGCTACAAGGGCGAAAAGCTCGTGCTGATCGAAAACGAGTTCGGCGAGATCGCCATCGACGGCGGCTTGCTCAAGGACGCGGGCGTGGAGATCACCGAGATGAACTCCGGCTGCATCTGCTGCACCCTGGTGGGTGACTTCACCAAAGCCCTGAAAAAGGTGATGGATGACTTCCAGCCCGACCGCATCATCATCGAGCCCTCGGGTGTCGGCAAGCTCTCCGACGTGGCCAAGGCCGTGGAGCGCGTGGAAGGCGCCCATATCGGCTCCAAGGTCACCGTGGTAGACGCAGGCAAGTGCAAGATGTACATGCGCAATTTCGGTGAGTTTTTCAACGACCAGGTGGCCAACGCCGATCTGATCGTCATGAGCCGCACCGACACCGCTTCCGAGGAAAAGGTCGTCGCCGCGACGGAGATCCTCAAGGGCCTGAATCCCAACGCCAAGCTCATCACCACGCCCTGGGACAAGCTCTCCGGCGCGCAGATC
>JAZQCO010000009.1:0-11057 GCA_045546335.1 Candidatus Limivicinus sp.
AGATCCACAAAATAGGGGTTGCCGGCAAAGCTGGAGAAGGACTGATAGGGGCTGTCGCCATAGCTGGTGGGGCCCAAAGGCAGGAGCTGCCAGTACTTCTGTCCGGCAGAGGCCAGGAAATCCACAAACTGGAAGGCGGCCTTGCCCATGGTGCCGATGCCGTAAGGCGAGGGCAGAGAGCTCAGGGGCATCAGAATACCGCTGCTGCGGTCCAACATACAAATCACTCTTTTCTTTCGCGGCTCACAGCCGCGCTTGTAATGGGATTAACCCTTGACCGCGCCGGCGGCCACACCCTTGATGATATGCTTCTGGCAGATCAGATAGAAGATGATCACCGGGATGATGCTCAGCAGGATCAGGGCCATGGTCGCGCCCAGGTCCACCGTGCCGTAGCTGCCCTTCAGATACTGGATGTGGATGGGGATGGTGCGGTACTCGTTGATGTCCAGCACCAAATACGGCAGGAGGTAGTCGTTCCAGACCCACATGATCTCGAGGATACCGACGGAGATCATCGTCGGCTTCTGCATCTGCAGGACCACGGAAAAATAGGTGCGCACCGGGCCGCAGCCGTCGGTGGAGGCGGCCTCCTCGATCTCCAGCGGGGTGGACTTGACGAAGCCCACGAACATGAAGATCGCCAGGCCCGCACCGAAGCCCAGATAGACGATGGGGATGGTCCAGGGGGTGTTCAGGTGCAGACTGTCCGCCGTTTTGGACAGGGTGAACATGACCATCTGGAAAGGCACCACCATGGAGAAGACGCAGAGGTAATAGATCACCTTGCAGAAGAAGGAATTGACGCGGGCGATGTACCAGGCGGCCATGGAGCAGAAGAGCAGGATCAGCGCCGTGGAGACGACGGTGATGAGCACGCTGTACTTGACGCTGTTCCAGAAGGGGTAGTTCCCGAAGGTCATGCCCTTGATGAAGTTCTGGAAGCCCGCCCACATCTCCCCGGTGGGGATGGCGAAGGTGTCGGTCTTGACGTAGGTGTTGAGCTTGAAGGAGTTGAGCACCACGGTCAGCACCGGCAGGACATAGATGACGCAGATCACGGCGAGCACGACGGAGAGCAGGGTCTTTCTCCGGCGCTCGGCGACGAGGCTGTTTTGCCTGTTCATCACTGCTGCACCTCCCTCTTGCGGGTATAGGAGAGCTGGGCGAGACCCAGCCCGGCGACAAGGATAAAGAAGAGCACCGCCTTGGCCTGCGCCACGCCCTTCGAGGCGGAGTTGGAGCCGTAGAAGGTGTTGTAGATGTTCAGCGCCAGCATCTCGGTGGTCTTGATCGAGGTGCCGTCGGGCTGGATGATAAAGGGCTGCCCGCCGGTGAGGGCGAGGTTCTGGTCAAAGAGCTTGAAGCCGTTGGTGAGGCTCAGGAAGGTGCAGATCGTGATCGAGGGCATGACGTTCGGGATCGTCACGCGAAAGAGCGTCTGCGCCTTGGTCGCGCCGTCGATCTTGGCGGCCTCGAGCATATCCTCGGGCACGGCCTGGAGCCCGGCGATGTAGATGATCATCATGTAGCCGATCTGCTGCCAGCACATCAGGATGATGAGACCCCAGAAGCCGTATTTCGTCTCGAGCAGGATCGAGGTGCCGTAGCGCGAGAGGACACCGTCGAAGATCATCGACCAGATGTAGCCGAGCACGATGCCGCCGATGAGGTTCGGCATGAAGAAGACCGTGCGGAAGAGGTTCGAGCCCTTGATGCCCTGCGTGAGCGCGTAGGCGGCGGCGAAGCCGAGGACGTTGATGAAGATCAGGCTCGTGAGCGCGAAGAGCGCCGTATACCAGAAGGCGTGCAGGAAGGTGGGATCCTTGAGGGCGGAGACATAATTGCCAAAGCCGATGAACGTCGCGTTGCGGATCAGCTTGAACTTGCAGAAGGAAAGGTAGATGCCCTGGAGGAACGGCCAGACAAAGCCGATCGCGAACGCCGCTGTCACAGGCCCCAGAAAGAGCCAGAACCAACGGCGCAGGGGATTTTTAAACATGCTTTTCAAGACTTCATCTCCCATCAGCACTTAAAAACGGGGCGGACGAACGGTCCGCCCCGCGTGTTTTTAACGGAACAATGCGAATCAGCCGTTCGCGGCCTGGTACTGGACAGCCCAGCCGTCAATGGCGGCGGTCACGACCTGCGCCCAGTTGGCATCGGACTGGTCGGCGTTGTAGGCGTTGAGCGCGGAGACCAGCGCGGCGCGGTAGGCGTCCACGTTGGGCTGATAGTTGGTCGCCCAATCCATGACGTAGCAGCCGTTGGCGGAGTAGTCGGCGGCAGCGGCGAGGAAGCCGTTGGCGGACTCGGGGGCGTTCTTATAGGGCAGAACGCCGAGCTGCTCGACCATGATGGCGGAAGCCTCGGGATCGGAGACGAGCCAGACCATGAAGTCCATGGTGGCGGCCTTGTCGGCGTCGGAGGCCATGTCGTTGATCGCCCAGCAGTTCTCGGTGCCGCAGTTCAGACCGGCCTTCTCCTCGCCCTCAACACCGCAGTAGTAGGGGATCATGGTGGCGTTGGGCACGTCGGCGGACACAGCGGCATACTCCCAGGAGCCGTTGACGAAGAAGGCGGCCTTGCCGGTCTTGAACTCGTTCTCGGCGTCGTGGCCGCCGGTGGCGAGGTCGGCGGGATCGGTCAGGGAGTTGTTGATGCACAGGTCATAGAGGTTCTTGTAGTTGTCCATGTAAGCGCCGGTGAGGGAGGCGGGGCACTCGGTCCAGCCGCCCGCGTCGCGCTCCTCGTAGAAGTACTCGAGGTTGATCATGTGACCGGTGAAGCGCCAGGAGGAGGAGCCGTCCATGTCGGAGGAGGAGAAGGCGTCGAAGCCCAGCTCGTCGGCGCGCGCGTGGATGTCCTCAGCGACAGCCTTCAGACCCTCGAAGTTCTTCAGCTCATCCATGCTGTGACCGGCGGCCTCGATGAGATCGGGGTTCACGATGATGCCGTAGCACTCGTAGCAGTAGCCGATGGAGACGAGCTTGCCGTCCTCGTCATAGAGGTTGTAGGCGTCGGTGCTGAGCTCCTCGGCGATCGGGGTGCCGGTGAGATCCATGGCGAACTCGCCCCACTCCTTGACACCGGCCTGGTTGCCGATGATGAAGAGGGTGGGCGCGGCGGACTTATCCATCTCGGAGGTCAGCGTCTGGCTGTAAGAGCCGGAGGCGGCGGTGACGACCTTGACGGGCACGCCGGTCTCTTCGGTGTACATGGCGGCGAGCTTCTGCGCGGCCTCGTCAAGCTCAGGCTTGAAGTTCAGCCAGTAGACAGAGCCGTCAGCGGCGGAAGCCATGGGCGCGGTCAGAGCGAAAACCATGACGAGCGCCAGTGCGATTGCGAGAATCTTTTTCATTTTGCTTACTCCTTTACAAAAGTGTTATTTCCAGACCCGCGAGAGTCTAAAAACCGGATAAAGCTGTCACGAAGGCGGCAGCGCCCCGTCTATGCTATATAAGTTTAGCAAGCCGGCATGCCAATGTCAACGGGGGACGGGGTGTCGAATTGCTTTTTTGGAAGAATTGCTTGAAAAATCAGAAGCATTTTTGTACAACTTGCCCAGCAGACGCGGCGGGGTATCTGCGCAAAATCTACAAAAGATGTATCGAATCTTTGTAGTATTCGCCAGTTGAAGCGCTGCTTTCGGGGTGGTAAAATGTAAATACTGACGGACGGCTCGCGCCGCCCGCGCGGTAGATCAAGGAAAGGAAGGATATAACCATGAAAAAGTTTCTTGCAATCGTTCTGGCGCTCGTGATGGTCGTCGCTCTGGCGGCTCCCGCCTGCGCCGCCGGCGACAAGGAAGTGAAGGTTTGGGTCGCGGAGAACGTCGTTGACTTCACCAAGGCGCAGATCGCCGACTTCCAGGCCGCCCACCCCGAGTTCGCTGACTTCAACGTCACCGTCGAGCCTGTCGGCGAGGGTGACGCCGCCTCCAACGTCCTGACCGACCTGGACGCCTCCGCGGACATCTTCGGCTTCCCCCAGGATCAGCTCGCGCGCCTCGTGGCCGCCGGTGCCCTGATCGAGCTGGAGGACAGCGTCGCCGAGAAGGTCGCCGCCGAGAACGCTCCTGACGCTGTCGCAAGCGCCGTCATGGGTGGTTATACTTGGGCTTATCCTCTGACCGCAGACAACGGCTACTTCCTGTACTATGACAAGAGCGTCGTCTCCGATCCGAGCAGCCTCGAGGCCATCATCGCCGACTGCGAGGCCGCCGGCAAGGGCTTCTACATGGAGATCAACTCCGGCTGGTATCAGCCCGCCTTCTTCTTCGGCGCCGGCTGCACCCTGACCTATGATACCGACGATGCCGGTAACTTCACCGCCTGCAACATCGACTACGCCTCCGACGCCGGTGTCGGCGCGCTGAAGGCGCTCGTCGCCCTGCACAAGTCCCCCGCGTTCAATAACGGCTCCTCCGTCTCCAACGCCACCAACGCCGCCGCGATCGTGGACGGCACCTGGGACGCCGGTGCTGCCAAGGAGCTCTTCGGCGACAACTATGCCTGCACCAAGCTTCCCACTGTGGAGATCAACGGGGTTGCCACCCAGCTGGGCGGCTTCACCGGCTTCAAGCTGCTCGGCGTAAAGCCGCAGACCGATGACGACAAGCTCGCTTTCTGCGACGCGCTCGCGCAGTTCCTCGCCAGCAGCGAGGTTCAGGTCGGTCGTTATCAGGTTGCAAACTGGGGTCCCTCCAACCTCGAGGCACAGGCCAGCGAGGCCGTCCGGGCTGACGAGGCGCTCTCCGCTCTGCGCGAGCAAATTCCTTTCGATATCCCGCAGGGTCAGTACCCCGGCGACTACTGGAGCCTGGCTACCGCTCTCGGCGACTCTGTGATCGCCGGTGAGTACGACAGCGCCGACGATGCCGCGCTGCTCGCCGCCCTGCAGACCTTCCAGGATACCTGCATCTCCTACGCGAAGTAATCTCGCCGCATACCGGGGAGATGCGGCTGAGCCGCATCTCCCTTTTCATATCTAAAACGCAGCGATTCAGTCCTGTTTGGACTCCAGGGGGAAAAACGAAAAGTGAAAAACGAAAAGTGAAAAATTGAGGTGTCCCCTCCGGGGACAAATTGGAATAAAAAGGACGAGCTTCACAAGACTGCTCGACAGGCTCCTTGATTCAATCCGTCCGCGCCAGCGGACACCATCATTTTTCACTTTTCATTTTAAGTTTTTCATTTCCAGCCCTTCGCTTCCACAGGGACTGAACAGTTACAAAAAAACAGTTTGGAGGGAAACCACCTATGATCTCTCGCTTTTTCCGGTGGCTTGGCAAGGATCTCAAGGAGATCGGGCTGACCTTCACCGAGGGCAGCTGGGCGACGAAGCTCTCCTTCCTCATCATGGGCTTCGGACAGCTCGTGCGCGGACAGCTCGTGCGCGGCCTCACGATGCTCGGGCTGGAGGCCGGTATCCTGTTCTATCTCATTGACTTCGGCTGGGCGTATCTGAAAAACATCGTCACCCTCGGCACGGTCGAGACCTATAAGGAGGGCCGCCGCACCGTCTACGGCGACAACAGCTTCCTGATCCTGCTCTATGGCCTGCTCACCGTGGTAGTCGTCATTGCGCTGATCTATCTCTGGCGCGTCAATCTCCGCCAGAACCGCGAGGCGGAGCAGCGCCTCAAGCTCGGCAAGCGCCTGCCCTCGAACAAGGACGATCTCGCGTCCCTGTTCGACAAGAACTTTGACAAGACCCTGCTGGCGCTGCCTGTTCTCGGCATTTTCGTGTTCACGGTGCTGCCGATCATCTTCATGATCTGCATCGCCTTCACCAACTATGACGCGACGCATCAGCCGCCCGCCAAGCTCTTCACCTGGGTGGGGCTTGAGAACTTCAAGGCGCTCTTCGGCATCGGCGGCGAGGGCTTCGGCGGCACCTTCTTCTATGTGCTGGGCTGGACGCTGGTGTGGGCGTTCTTCGCGACCTTCCTCACCTACTTCCTCGGCATGGCGGTCGCCATCATGATCAACAAGAAGGGCATCAAGTTCAAAAAGCTCTGGCGCACGATCCTCGTCATGACCATCGCCGTGCCGCAGTTCGTCTCGCTCCTGTACGTCGGCAAGATGTTCGCCACCGACGGGCTGGTCAACAGCTACCTGCTCAAGTGGGGCTGGATCCAGAGCGCGATTCCCTTCTGGGATAACGCCACCTACGCGCGTATCCTCATCATCGTCATCAACCTCTGGATCGGCATTCCCTACACCATGCTGATCGTGACGGGACTGCTGATGAACATCCCCGCCGAGCTCTACGAGAGCGCGCGCATCGACGGCGCGAACCCCTTCCAGACCTTCCGGAAGATCACGCTGCCCTATATGCTCTTCGTGACCGGCCCCTTCCTGCTCACGCAGTTTATCGGCAACCTCAACAACTTCAACGTCATCTTCCTCTTAAACCGCGGCCGCCCGCAGTCGATGAGCCTCTCGAACAACGCCGGTTCCACCGACCTGCTGGTCACCTGGCTCTATAAGATGACCATCAACGACTCCAACTACAAGATCCCCGCCGTCATCGGTATCATGGTCTTCCTGGTCACCGCCGTGATCTCGCTGGTCGTGTATAATACGATGCCGTCGGTCAAGGACGAGGAGGGCTTCCAGTAATGGCTAGAAGAAGAAAACTCGGCAACGCGCTCATCTACTGCATCCTCATCGTGATGAGCATCATCTGGCTCTTCCCCTTCGTGGGGCTGCTGCTGCAGAGCTTCCGCGGGGAGTACGGCGGCATGGTCGGCTACCTGATCCCGAAGGAGTTCTCGCTCAAAAACTACCAGTACCTCTTCAGCGGGGACTGCAACTTCCCCCGCTGGTACCTCAACACCCTGATTATTGCGGTTTTCGTCGCCATTTTTCAGACGATCATCGTCATCTGCGTGAGCTATGCGCTCAGCCGTATGCGCTTCAAGGGGCGCAAGGCGCTGATGAACATTTGGCTCGTGCTTGGCATGTTCCCCGGCTTTCTCACGATGATCTGCCTCTACTTTCTGCTCAAGCAGATGGGGCTGACGATGGCGGGCGCGGTGCCCGGCTTGATCCTCATTTCGGTCGCAAGCTCCGGCATGGGCTACTACGTCTGCAAGGGCTACTTTGACACGATCCCCAAGTCCCTCGACGAGGCCGCCATCATCGACGGCGCGACACGGGCGCAGATCCTGGTGCAGATGATCATTCCGCTCTCCAAGCCCATCATCATTTACACCGCGCTCGTCGCCTTCATGGCGCCGTGGTGCGATTACATCTTCGCCTCCTACGTCGCCTTCGGCTACGAGAAGGGCTACAACGTCGCCGTCGCCATGACCCGCTGGGTCTGGACGAACGACTATCAGGGCTTCTTCACGCGCTTTTGCGCGGGCGGCATCCTGATCGCCATTCCCGTCACGATCCTCTTCATGTGCCTGCAAAAGTACTATGTCGAGGGTGTCACCGGCGGCGCGGTCAAGGGCTGAGAAAATGCGAAACAGGAACGCGGCTCGCCGCGTTCCTGTTTTATTAAAAAGGGAAAAAGGAAAAGTGAAAAATGAAAAGTTGAGGTGTCGCCTGCGGCGACGGATTGGTATTACAAGGCGGCACGGCGGGATTTCCGCCCGGCTCCTGTTCCAATCCGTCCGCGTCAGCGGACACCATAATTTTTCACTTTTATCTTTTCATTTTTCACTTATCATTGCTTCCCGCGCTGCGGATATGATATAATACCGAAAAAAAGGGGGCGGTCGAATGAGAGAGGAGCTGTCGCGCACGGCGCTGATTTTCGGCGAGGAGGCGGTCGAGAGCCTGGCACACCGCCGCGTCGCGGTGTTCGGTCTCGGCGGCGTGGGCGGCTATGTGGTCGAGGCGCTCGCGCGCTCGGGGATCGGCGCGCTCGATCTGATCGACAGCGACCGCGTCAGCCTCTCGAACCTCAACCGCCAGATCCTCGCGACACACCGGAGCGTCGGGCGCTTCAAGACCGAGGCCGCCGCCGAGCGCGTGCGCGAGATTAACCCCGCCTGCGACGTGCATCTCTATACGGGCTTTTTCCTGCCCGCGACAAGCGGCGACTTCGACTTCACGCGCTATGACTATGTGGTGGACGCCATCGACACCGTGACCGGCAAGCTCGCGCTGATCGAAGCGGCACAGGCGGCGGGCGTGCCGATCCTCTGCGCCTGCGGCACCGGCAACAAGACCGAGCCGAACGCCTTTCTTGTCGCCGACCTCGAGGACACGGCGGTCTGTCCGCTCGCGCGGGTGCTGCGGCGCGAATGCCGCCGCCGGGGGCTTACTGGGGTGCGCGTGGTCTATTCGCGGGAAAAGCCCCTGCGCCCCTTCGAGATCGAAAACCCCGAGACGCCTCCGGAGGGGCGGCGCTCGATCCCCGGCTCGACCGCCTTCGCCCCCGCCGCCGCGGGGCTGCTGATCGCCGCCGAGGTCGTCAAGGCGCTCACCGCCTTCGACCATAAAATAAGGGAAACGGAATAAAAGCACGCCGGGTTCGCAAAGCGAACCCGGCGTGCTGCGTATCTGCGGGAAATCAGTAACGATTCAGTCCAGCGCGGGGGAATCAGAACTTGCCGAGGGAACCGGAGTTCTCCTGGTTCGGCATGTACTCGTCGCGCTTTCCGGGGAGGATGGCGTTGAGGACGATGCCGACGATGGAGGCGACGGCGAGACCGGAGAGGGCGATGTTCATGTTGCCGATCGCGAAGGAGATCGCGCCGGTCGCGTTGTTGCCGCCGGTGGTGATGTTCGCACCGAGGAGGCCGGAGAAGTTGATGCCCAGCGCGAGGCCGAGGATGACGGCCGCGACGATGACGTTTCTGGACTTCTGGAAGTCGGTGTGGTTCTCAACCATGTTGCGGATGCCGACGGCGGAGATCATGCCGTAGAGGATGATCGACACGCCGCCCACCGTCGCGGAGGGCATGGCGGAGATCAGCGCCGCGAACTTGGGGCAGAAGGAGAGGATGATCGCGAAGACAGCCGCGAGGCGGACGACCTTCGGGTCATAGACCTTCGTGAGCACGAGAACGCCGGTGTTCTCGCCGTAGGTGGTGTTGGCGGGGGCGCCGAAGAGCGCCGCAATCGTGGTGCCGAGGCCGTCGCCGATCAGGGTGCGGTGCAGGCCGGGATCCTCAATGAGGTTCTGGCCGATGGTGCCGCCGATGGCGGAGATATCGCCGACGTGCTCCATCATGGTGGCGAAGGCGATGGGGACGATCATGATGATCGAGGAGACGAGCAGACCGACGTTGACCTTCCCGGAGGTCAGCAGGCCGAAGACGGTGTCCTGCATCTGGAAGGGCAGGCCGATCCAGGCGGCCTCCTTCACGCCGCTGAAGTCCACGTTGCCGGTGATGGCCGCGACGAAGTAGGAGGCGAGAACGCCCATCAGGATCGGGACGATCTTGATCATGCCCTTACCCCAGATGTTGCAGACGATCACAACGACGATGGCGACGAGGGCGATGGGCCAGTTGGAGGAGCAGGAGTTGATGGCGGAGGGGGAGAGAATCAGGCCGATGGCGATGATGATGGGGCCTGTGACCACAGGGGGGAAGAAGCGCATGACGTTCTTGGAGCCGAAGGCGCGGCAGATCAGCGCGAGGACGAGGTACAGCAGACCCGCGCACGCGACGCCCGCGCAGGCGTAGGGCAGCGCTTCCCGCTGGGAGAGGCCGAGCTCGGCGCCGGAGGCGATGACGGCGAAGTAGCCGCCGAGGAAGGCAAAGGAGGAGCCGAGGAAAACGGGAACCTTTTTTCCGGTGATGAAGTGCATGAACAGCGTGGCGAGACCCGCGAAGAGCAGCGTCGCCGTGACGCTCAGACCGGTCAGGATCGGAACCAGAACCGTAGAGCCGAACATGGCGAACAGGTGCTGGAGGCCGAGCACCAGCATTTTCGGTGTCCCCAGCGTGCGCGCGTCGTAGATCGGGCTGTCAACAGCCGCCTTTTTCTCTTTTCCCATTGCAATTGTTCCTTTCTGCATGACAATCTATGGAGAGGGCGCAGGTTAAGCCTGTCCCAGATCCATCAAATACACCCCGGTCTCGCCGTCGTATTCCGGCAGACGCACTTCCACCAGCTCGCTGTGGGAGGTCGGGAGGTTCTTGCCCACGAAGTCGGCGCGGATGGGCAGCTCCCGGTGGCCGCGGTCGATCAGCACGGCCAGCTCGATGCGCCTCGGGCGGCCGCAGGAGAACACCGCCTCGATGGCGGCGCGGGCTGTGCGCCCGGTGTAGAGCACATCGTCCACCAGCACGACGACCTTGTCGGTCACGTCGAAGGGCAGCTCTGTGCGGCGCACGACGGGCGCCTCGCTCAGCGCGGTCAGATCGTCGCGGTAGAAGCGGATGTCGATGCTCCCGCAGGGCAGCTCCACGCCCTCGATGCGCCGGATGTTCTCCCGGATGCGGCGGGCGATGGGCTCGCCCCGGCGGCGCACGCCAACGAGCAGCAGCGCGTCCGTCCCCTTGTTCTTTTCCACGATCTCATGGGAAATGCGCATCAGCGCGCGGCCAAGCGCCGCCTCGTCCATGATCTGAGCCTTGAGCCTCACCGGTGAACCTTCTTTCAACAGGGCACAAAAATAGCGCCCTGTCGCAGCACGACAAGACGCAGAACAACCATTCCGGGCGCAGCACGCCCCCTATGAACGATTTCCCGGTCTCTCTGTACCGCATTAAAATCATTTATCGAACGGGAGTATAACAGAGGCTGACGGAAAATGCAAGAACTTTTTTCGGAAAATTTTTCCCGACCCTCAAGATATCCGTGTTAATATTTTCACACTTTGTCATATTCCCTTGATTTCTTGCTTTTTTCCAGTATAATTAAATCGTTGGTAAGCCATACTCACATACAGCCAATTATGAGGAGGACAGACATGAAAAAAGTATTTGCCCTGCTGCTCGCGCTCGTTATGATCCTCGCCCTGGCGGCCTGCGGCGAGAGCACGCCCGCAGCGACCCCGACCCCCGAACCGACTGTGGAACCCACGCCCCAACCCACGCCCGAACCGACCCCCGAACCGACCCCCCCACCCACCCCTGCGCCCGC
>JAZQCO010000010.1:0-17388 GCA_045546335.1 Candidatus Limivicinus sp.
GATACGCTGATTAATCCAGCTTCGGCGCCTGCCGGCAAATTTCCGCCGGGCTCTGCGTTGCAAAAGTTTGAAATACACAAAGTATTCCTGCACTTTTGCGCCTTGATCCGACGAAAATTATGCTCGGCATCCGCTCTCGCCGGATTTAATCAGCGCATCCCTAGGGGAGAACGGAATAACCGAATACTCGAAGCCCCCTGCCCATACACTGGGACAGGGGGCTTTTTATGGACTTTCCGATCCTGGATAACGGCACGCGCATCGGCACGCTCACGGTCACGCGCGAGGGGCTGTATACGCGCTTTGCGGCGGAGATCCCCGCGCGTGAGGGCTTGCAGCGGCTGTGGCTGTGCTCGGAACAGGCGGCGGCCTGCCTCGGGCTGTTCACGCCCGAGGGGGACAGGCTGCGCCTGTGCCGTCGGCTCAGCCGCGCGGAGCTGCGCGCTCTTCCCGCGCCGCTGTGTTACGCCGCGCTCACCGCGCCGCCGCCGAAGGCAGAGGACAAACCGGACAGCGACGGCTTCCGCCGCCTCCGCCTCGGCGGGAACACCTTCGTGACGCGGCCACGGGGGAAGTGAAAAGATAAAAACGAAAAGTGAAAAGTTGTGGTGTCCGCTGCGCGGACGGTGGAAGTGAAAAGATAACAATGAAAAGTGAAAAATTGTAGTGTCCGCTGCGCGGACGGATTGAAAAACGGGGCGAAAACCCTGCGGCGCAGCCTTCTTTTTCCATCCGTCGCCGGAGGCGACACCATACTTTTTCACTTTTCACTTTTCATTTTTCGTTTTCTTCTACCCGCTCCAGCTCCCACTCGACGCTCTCATACTGCCCGAGGCCGATCGGGAGGGGGAAGCCCGCGTCCATCAGCGCGTCGGCGGGATAGACGCGCCCGCTCGCCCGGTCGCGGTAGAGCGCGCCAGGGGTGAGGCCGCGCGGCGTGACGTAGAGCGCGGGCATATTGGCGTGCTTTTCCTGCTGCACCGCCGTGACGACGGCGCGCGCGCCGTCCGGGGAGACGAAGCTCCACGCCGCCACAGCCTCGCGCGCAGGGTCGCTCAGGCGGTAGTAGTCCCCGTGAAGCACCAGCGGCGCGCGCTCCTTCCATGCCGCCGCCTGCTCGCGGATCGCCGCGCGCTCGTCCTCCGAGAGCTTCTTCGGGTCGAGCTCATAGCCGAAGGTGCCCGCCATCGCCACCGCCGCGCGCGTCTTAAAGGGCGTCGTGCGGCCGGTCTGGTGGTTCGGGCAGGCGGAGACGTGCGCGCCCATCGAGCTCGCGGGATAGCCGAAGGACGTGCCGTACTGGATGCGCAGCCGGTCGATGGCGTCGGTGTTGTCACTGCACCAGATCTGCGGGCAGTAGTGCAGCATCCCCGCGTCAAAGCGCCCGCCGCCGCCCGAACAGCCCTCGATCAGCAGCTTCGGATAGCGCGCGAGCAGCCGCTCGAGCAGCCCGTAGAGCCCGAGCATATAGTTGTAGAGCACCTTGCCCTGCGCTGTGACGTGGGAATAGGCTTCCGCAATAGAGCGGTTGAGATCCCATTTCACATAGTCGATCTCGGCACTGTCCAGCACCGCGCAGAGGGTGTCGTAGAGCCAGTCGCACACGTCGCGGCGCGAGAGGTCGAGCACGAGCTGATAGCGCGAGCGCTGCGGCTTCTCCCCCGGCAGGGCGAAGGCCCAATCCGGGTGCGCGCGGTAGAGCGCGCTGTCCTCGTTCACCATCTCCGGCTCGAACCACAGCCCGAAGCGCAGCCCCAGCGCGTGGATGCGCGCGGAGAGCTCGCCGAGCGAGCAGCCCAGCTTCTCCTCGTTCGCCGTCCAGTCGCCGAGCGCGCGCAGGTCGTCCGAGCGCGCGCCGAACCAGCCGTCGTCGAGCACCAGCAGCTCCACGCCCAGCGCCTTCGCCTCCCGCGCGAGCGCGAGGATGCTCTCGCCGGTAAAATCGAAGTACGAGGCCTCCCAGCTATTGAGCAGCAAGGGGCGCGGCGTGTCGCGCCAGAAGCCGCGGCAGACGCGGCTGCGGAGGCAGCGGTGCAGATTGTGCGAGAGGCGCTGCAGCCCCGAGGCGCTGTAGCTCAAAATGACCTCCGGCGCGCACAGGCTCTCGCCGGGGGCGAGCTCGTAGGCGAATTTCTCGCCCGCAAGCCCCATCCAGAGCCGCGTCTGCCCGTATTGGTCGCGCTCACACTCCGCCGTGAAGCCGCCGCTGTAGACATATTCCATCGCAAAGGCTCTCCCTGCGGTCTCGGTCGCCGTGTGCTCGGCGAGGATCATGAAGGGGCTGTACTGGTGGGAGGAGTAGCCCCGGCGGCTCCCGATGGCGGTCACGCCATGCTCCACCGCCGCGCGCACAAGCTGGCGTTCCATCGCGTGCCGCCCCTCGAAGCGCAGCAGGTCATACTCGCCGTACACGAGGTCGAGGCAGGCCGTGCCGAGGCGCTCCACCGTGAAGGGGGCGCTGCCCGCGTTCTCCACCACCGCCGCGCGCGTGATGATATCGAGCTTTGGCAGTACGCCGTAGAGGAGCCGGACGCGCAGCCCAAGCCGCGCGTTTTCGAGCGTGAGGCGCAGCGTCTCCGCCCCGTCGCCCTCCTCGGCGTAGACCGCCGGGAGACCCGGCAGGGCGTACTTGCCCGGCGTGATTTCGTGCGAGACATAGCGCAGCGCGCAGCCGTAGCTGCCGTCCGCCGCGCGTACCTCGAGCAGCGGCGCGCGGTAGTCGCCCGTGCCCTGCACGGGAAACTCCTGCGGCAGCGCGTCGTAGGAATACGTCTTGTCCGTCCCCGCCCCGTAGGGGTTGCCGGAGAAGCCCCGGTCGGCGTAGGTCAGCAGGTAGTCGAGGCAGCCTGCGGCGCGCTGCCCGTAGTAGAGGTGCAGCGGCACGCCGAAGCGGTCGATCTGAAGCTGATAGCTCGTGTTCTCGGTGTGCAGGGTGAAGGTGTTATGTACGGCATCAAACGCAATTGCCATCTCCGTGCTCCTTATTATTAATAGTATCGTATCGCTCGAGGAAGCTGTGCATCTCGCCCTCGGACTTGTAGCCGGGGAAGGTGTCGAGGTGCACGGCGTGGATCGCCTTGAACAGATTGCGGTCGATCTGGGGATTGACCGCGCGCAGCTCGCGGATAAGCTGCTTGACCTCCTGGCGCTTGCTCGCCCCCGCCTGCTGCGCGGCGTTTTCCGTGAAGCGGCAGGCGCATTGGATGAACGTCAGCTCATTGTAGCGCACCCAGGCGAGGATCGCGTCCTCCTGGATACAGTAGAGCGGGCGGATCAGGCTCATGCCCTCGAAGTTCGTGGAGTGGAGCTTGGGCAGCATCCCCTGAAGCTGCGAGCCGTAGAACATCGCGACGAGCGTCGTCTCGATCACGTCGCTCAGGTGGTGGCCGAGGGCGATCTTGTTGCAGCCGAGCTCGCGCGCCTTGCTGTAGAGGTAGCCCCGGCGCATCCGCGCGCAGAGGTAGCAGGGCGATTCCGTGACCGTCGCGGTCACATCGAAGATGTCCGTCTCGAAGATCGTGAGCGGCAGCTCGAGCAGACGGGCGTTGGCCTCGACCATCTCGCGGTTGCGGGGGTTGTAGCCGGGGTCCATGCTCAGATAGCTAAGCTCGAAGGGGAAGTCGCTGTGCCGCTGGAGCATACGCAGCAGCACGGCGTTGAGGAAGGAGTCCTTCCCGCCGGAGATGCACACGGCGATCCTGTCCCCCGGCTCGATGAGCCGGTACTGCTTGACGGCCTCGATGAAGGGCCGCCAGATGGTTTTATTGAATTTCTTGTTGACGCTCTGTTCCACGAGCTGGACTTTTCTGAGTTCTCTTGCCATGCCGCGCTCCTTTCTCTGTCCTCTCAGGGTATCACGTTTTTCGCGCCTGTCAAGGGTATTTTTCGGGGCGGCACAGGCAATTTCGACCATGGGTTCCCCGGTGTCCCGCAGATTTGCACCACCTCACGGTGTCGCCGTAGGGGCGCTTCACGAAGCGCCCCCGCATAAAAACGGAGATTTCCGCAAATCCACGGGAGGGGCAAGCCCCTCCCCTACGGCAACACCGTGAACCGGTGCGCGTCCTGACCCCTCCGGCGCCGCGCGCCGCCTCCCCTTTCAGGGGAGGCAGGGTGTTTACTTCCACAGCACGATCACGCCCTTGTCGTTGAGCTGCCGGAGCGTCACGAGCACGAGCGGGCACAGCAGCATCCCCCAGACCCCGGCGAGCTGCCAGCCGACGTAGATCGCAAGCAGCGAGGCGAGCGGGTCGAGGCCGATCTGATCGCCGAGGAGCTTCGCCTGCGCGGCGCTGCGCACGAGGTTCACGAGCGCCCAGGTCAGCGCAAGGCCGACGGCGCGCCCGGTCTGTCCCAGCAGCAGACAGCCCAGCGCCCAGGGCAGCAGCACCGTGCCGGTTCCGAAGACGGGCAGCGCGTCCACCAGCGCCGTGAGCGCGGCCAGCCCCATCGCCGCCTCCACGCGCAGCAGCAGGAAGGCCAGCAGCAGCTCGAGGAAGGTCAGCCCCATCAGCAGAAGCTGTGCGCGGGCAAAGCCGCTGAGCGAGCCGCGCAGATCGCGCCCCAGCCCTTCGAGGCGGCGCCGGGTCTCCGGCGGGAGCTGCCGCGCGAGGAAGGCGAGCACCTGCGGGAAGGCGGCGGAGAAGAAGTAGGTGCCGATGCCGAAGCTCACCGCGAACAGCAGCACGTCCGGCCCGTGCTGCGCCGCGCGGCTCACCAGCGCAAGCGCCCCGCCGCTCAGACGCGCGGGCAGCGCGGTCAGCGTGGCGGCGAAGCCGTCGAGCGCCGTGCGCAGCACCTCGGCCAGCTCGGGCGGCGCGGCGTCGATATAGGCGCGCAGCGCGCTCTCCCAGCGCCCGAGGGAATCGAGCAGCGCCTGCATCAGCCCCGGCCCGCGCCGCAGGAAGTCCGAGAGCGCCCCGAGCGTGCGCGAGAGCAGCCGCCCCAGCCCCAGCAGCACCGCCGCGAGCGCCGCGAGGCTCAAAAGCGCCGAGGCGAAGCTGCGCCGCCAGCCCCGCCGCGTCAGCGCGCGCACGGGCGTTTCCAGCAGCGCCGCGAGCGCAAAGGCGAGCAGGAACGGTGCACCCCAGGGCAGCACAAAGCGCACGCTCAGCCACACCGCCCCGACCAGCGCCCCCACATATACCAGCGCAAAAAAGCAGCGCACGATCCGAAGCTCCACGCGCTCACCCCCTTCCCTTTTCAGTAAGTCATTGCCAAAAACCGGGGGTTTTATTCCTTGGGGAGCGAAAAGTGAAAAGCGAAAAGTGAAAAATTGAGGTGTCCGCTGCGCGGACGGATTGAAACAGAAGTGAAAACCTCATGGTGCCTCCGCCGTTTCTCACTCCCCCATGCACCGCCGGGGCGCTTTCGGTATAGAATACTGCGGGGACGGTTTTTCCGCCCCCAGGAGGAAAATCTATGCGGATCGTTCAGAAGTTCGGCGGCAGCTCCCTCGCGAACCGCGAGAGGCTGCGCCGGGCGGCGCGGATCACGCTCGAAGCGCGGCGGCGCGGTCAGGAGCCGATTCTTGTCGTCTCCGCCGCCGGAGATACGACGGATGAACTCATAGAGCTGGCCGAGGCGGTCTCGCCGCATCCGCCGGCGCGGGAGATGGACGCTCTTCTCGCCACCGGCGAGCAGCGTTCGGCGGCACTGATGGCAATTACCCTCACGGCGCTCGGTGTCCCGGCGCGCTCGTTCACCGGCTGGCAGGCCGGACTTGTCACAGAGGAGAAGCACGGCGGCGCGCGGCTGCATCTGGCCGCCCCGGCGCGGCTGCTCGAGAGCCTCGAGGCCGGGGAGATCCCGGTGGTGGCGGGCTTCCAGGGCGTCGCGCCCTCGGGGGAGATCACGACGCTCGGGCGCGGCGGCTCGGACACGACGGCGGTCGCCCTCGCGGCGGCGCTGGAGGCGGGGCGCTGCGAAATCTACAGCGACGTGGACGGCGTCTACACCGCCGATCCCCGCCTTGTCCCGGCGGCGCGGCTCATCCCGCGCGCCGACAGCCGGGATCTGCTCGCGCTCGCCGAGGGCGGCGCGCAGGTGCTGCACGCGGAGAGCCTGCGCCTCGCCATCGCCGAGAGACAGCGCCTCACGCTGCTCTCGTCCTTCACGGGCGCTGCGGGCAGTGAGGTCATGCTGCTGCCCGAACCCGAGCGCGCGCCGCTCGTCGGCGTGACGCGCGACGAGAGCGCCCACAGCCTCACGCTCGCGGGTCCCGCCGCGCCGGGGCTCGCCGACGCGCTGCTCACCGAGCTGCTGCTTCCCTCGGGGCTTGCCGAGGACGGCTGCCTCGTCACGGAAAACGCCGTCAGCTTCGCCATCGTGCCCGGCCGGGAGCTCGAAGCCCTCCGCGCCGTCCATGCGGCGGTGTTCGAGCGTACCTAGTCAGTCCCCTTGAGGGGGACTGACTAGGTAGGGGCACTCGCTTGTATCGCACCCGGCGCACGGGGGACGCGCCGGGTTTGGTCGAAGCGAGGCCTCGCACAGCTCGGCTTAAGGTGTTTTTGAAGCGGCAAAGCTGCCTCAAAAACGGATTTGATTTTGTTTGCCGCCTATGCTGCACGAGACTAAACAGTGAAAAAAGTCCCCCGAGTCGTAGGGGCGGCTACCAGCCGCCCGTGCGGAAAACGCGAATACTACGCAGAAATAACGGGCGAATTCGTTTGAAATGTCACGAATTCGCCCGTTTTTTGCAAAAAATAATAGTATTGTATTGCCGGGCGGCTAATAGCCGCCCCTACGGAAGAAGCGTATTCAGCCCTGTTCCGCCGTGACGGGCTTGAAGCGCACGCGCTTGCCGCGCACCTGCAGCTCCCCCGCGCAGTAGGCGGCGACCGAGCGCGTCAGCAGCGGCCACTCGCACTCCTCCAGAATGCGCCGCCCCAGGCTCTCCGGATCGTCCCCCGGCAGCACGTCGAGCGCCTTTTGCAATATGATCCCGCTCACGCGCCCGTCCCCGTCCACGAAATACGCCGTCGCGCCCGTGACCTTGAGGCCGCGCTCGAGCACCGAACGCTGGATCTCCTCCCCCGGCATATCCTCAAAGGCGGGATAGAGCGCGGGATAGGTGGCGATCATGCGGTTTTTGAACTGGTACGGGATCACGCCCAGCGCCACGCTGTAGTCGGCGAGGATCACAAGCTCGATATCCATGTCCCTGAGCTTGTTCGCCACCGCCATGCTGTGGCTCGTGATCGTCGGGAACAGCTCGGGATCGACAAAGTACGCGGGCACCTCGGCGCCGAGGGCGCGCTTCATCGCGCCGCAGCCGCGCTCGGGGCAGATCACAGCCACCAGCTCCATATTCGGAATCTCGTTGAAATACCGGGCGTCCAGAATTGCCTGGAGCTTGGCCCCCTCGCCGGAGGCGAGCACCGCCGTGCGTACCACCTGTCGTCTTCCCCCTTGCCATCCGAGAATTTTCGGACTATAATCAAGAAGTTATTATACTGTATTTTACGGGAACGGTCAAGGGATCGGAGGCGCTCTTATGACGGAAATTTATCTCATTCGGCACACCCAGGCGGAGGGCAACCGTCTGCGGATCATGCAGGGGCATTGGGACGGCGGCGTGACCGCCCTCGGTGAGCGGGAAATCGCGCTGCTCGCCGAGCGCTTCCGGGACGTGCCGGTGGACGCGGTCTACGCCAGCGACCTCTACCGCGCCCGGCGCACCGCCGGGGCGGTCACGCGCTGGGGAAACAAACCGCTGCGCATCGACCCCCGGCTGCGGGAGATCAACGTCGGCCCCTGGGAGACGCGGTTTTTCGGCAACGTCTTTCACGACGAGCCGGAGCTTGCGAACATCTTCCTGCGCGAGCCGGAGCGCTTCCGTCTCGAGGGCGCGGAGACCTTCGCCGAGGTCACTGCGCGCGCTGCGGCGGCGCTGCGTGGGATCCTGCGCGCGCACGAGGGCGGGCGCGTCGTGATCGTGAGCCACGGCGTCACGATCCGCTGCCTGCTGAGCGCGCTGCTGCACACCCCCGTGAGCAACATGCCGCTGAGCCCGAACACGGGCGTCACGCATCTGTTGCTCGAGGGGGAGCGCGTCACGCTGGACTATCTCAACGACGCGAGCCATCTCGCCCCGCTCGGCGAGGCCGTACTGCGCCACGCGAAGAGCCTGCGGCATGAGCGCCTCGACCCTGCGGCGGAACCGGACTTCTACACCGGCTGCTACAGCGACGCCTGGCTGAGCGCCCACGGCTCGCTCGAGGGCTACTCCGCCCCGGTCTATCTGCGCGCGGCCGAGGCGCATCACCGCGCCGACCCCGACAGCGTCCTGCGTCTGCTGCTCGAGGACGAGCCGGTGGGGCTGGTCGATATCGACCCCGCGCGCGGGCGCTTTGCGGGCTACGGCTGGCTGAGCCTCGTGTACCTGCGCCCGGAATACCGCGGACAGGGCTTCGGCATCCAGGCGCTCGCCCGCGCGTACCGCTGGTGCGCCGCGCACGGGCGAAAGCGGCTGCGTCTCAATGTCGCCGACGCCAACGCCGCCGCGCTGCGCCTCTACGAGCACGAAGGCTTCCGGACGCTGAGGCGCGAGGGCGGTCTGCTGCTGCTCGAAAAGTCGCTGGAGGAGGCGCGCCATGATTGACGAGACCGCGCGCGTTGCGCGTCTGGAGCTTGCGGCGGGGCGGCGGATCGCGGTGATCTCGGATATTCACGGCAATCTCCCCTGGTTCGAGGCGCTGCTGGGGCAGATCGGCTTCTCCGAGGAGCGCGACGAGCTGATCCTCGACGGCGACCTGCTCGAAAAAGGGCCGCAGAGCCTCGCCATGCTGCGCCGCGCCATGGAGCTGGAGGCACGCGGGCACGTCCACGCGGTCTGCGGCAACTGCGACGACTGGTTCAACATCTTCCGCGACGGCTGCACCGTGGAGGACGACAGGCATTTTCTCGCCTACATCCGCGCGCGCCGCTGTGGGCTGCTCTGGGATATGTGCCGCGAGCTTGGGCTCGACCCGATGGCGCTTGCGGACTTCACCGCCGTCAAGCCCCGGCTGCGCGAAGCCTTCCCCGCCGAGTGGGCGTATCTGAAAACGCTGCCCCACGCGCTCGAGACCGATCATTTTCTCTTTGCCCACGCGGGTGTCACGCCCGGCAAGCCCCTGCGCGAGCACACGCGCCAGGAGCTCAACCGCGTCGATCGCTTCCTCGATCACGCCGCCCCCGGCGAGAAGTGGGTGATCGTCGGGCACTATCCGGTCGTGCTCTACGGCGAGGAGCGCGTCTGCGCCAATCCCGTCATCGACCGCAGCAAGCGCGTCGTCAGCATCGACGGCGGCTGCGTGCTCAAGGACGACGGGCAGCTCAACGCCCTGCTGATCCCCGACCGGGACAGCGACGAGTTCTCCTTCGCCGCCTACGATCCCTTCCCCGAACGCACGGTGCTGCGCGACCAGGCGGGCAGCGCGCACTCGTATTATATCCGCTGGGGCGACAACCGCGTGCAGGTGCTTGAACGCGGGGCGGAGTTTTCCCGCTGCCGCCACCTCCGCACAGGCTACGAGATGGAGGTTCTCACCAAGTACCTCTTCACCGACGAGCCCGTCACCACCGTCAACGATTGCAGCGACTACGTTCTCCCCCTGCGCGCGGGCGAGCGTGTGCGCGTCATCGAGGAGACGAGCCGCGGCTATTATGTGAAGCACCGCGGCACCAGCGGCTGGTACTTCGGGGAGCTCGGGAAAAATGAATACTGAAGACTGAAAAAAGAAGACTGAAGAATGATAGCATCGCCTCCGGCGGCAGATCGAAAAGCCGTACCGCCGCAGCGGACGCCGCTTTGAAAATTCAGCGCGAAAAAATTTTGAAAAAACCCTTGACAAAACGCGAAGTGTCTGTTATTATAATCGAGCGATGGCCAAGTAGTTCAGTCGGTTAGAACGCCGGCCTGTCACGCCGGAGGTCGAGGGTTCAAGTCCCTTCTTGGTCGCCAGATATATGCCTCTCATTATGAGGGGCATATATGCTGCTGTAGCTCAGTAGGTAGAGCGCATCCTTGGTAAGGATGAGGTCGGCAGTTCGAATCTGCCCAGCAGCTCCAAAAAGTCCTCGAAATCGAAAGATTTCGGGGATTTTTTGTATTTTCTGAGCGGTTTTCTATGCGTGGTAAGCCTGTTTGCAAACACGCTGCAAACAGAATGGGCGGGGGTTTTTAGCGCATCGCACCGATGAGCGAAAGAATGGCCTGCCTGACTTCCGGCGGAGCGCTTTGAAGCTGCTGCAGCGCAGCATCCCATTCGTGCGAACTTTTCTCCTTCGGCTGTGGAAACAGCGACTTCTCCATCAGTGTTGCCATGCGCTTACGATCTTCATCGAAGATATGGCTGTAAACATCCGTGACCATGCTGGCCTGCGCGTGTCCCGTGTCACCCTGCACCGCCTTGATATCGCCGCCTGAGGCCTTGAGCTTTTCGGAGGTGCTGAGATGCCGCAGTGAATGGAAGACAACTTTCGGCAGGCCGTTCTCCTCGATGAACGCTTCAAAGGCACGATCCATGACGCGCTCTTCAATCGGGCGACCGTTGGGCTGCGCAAAAACAAGGTCAAAATCCTGGTATAAGCCCTGCAACCGCTCCTTCTGCTTCTCCTGCTCTGCCTTGTGCTTGAGTAACTCCTGCGCGACGGTGTTGGGGATGTAAATTGTGCGGCGGCTGGATTCCGTTTTCGGCTGCTTGAGGACGAGCGATGTTTTGCAATCGGGTTTTGTCTCCGGGAATACGAAAAAGACCTTTTCTCGCTTCCGTTCCCGCAGCTTTTGAAGCGCACTCTTGCTGCAGCGCTTCAATTCCTGCCTGACTTGCAGTGTGGAGCTGTTGTCGCGGATGCTCTCCTCTGTGATATGTACGTCCGCCCAACACAGCCCTAAGATTTCGCCGATACGCATGGAGCACGCTACGGCCAGCAGGATTGCCAGCTTGAGAAGCGGGGATGTGCAAATCGAAACAGCCTGCATTGCGGTTTCCTTCGTCCATACCTCGCGCTTTTTCTTTTCGAGCTTGGGGTAAATCGCCTTTTCCGCGGGATTTGTTGTCAAGTAGCCCCAGGCAATCGCCTGATTAAAGGCAGAGCGCAGCGTGCCATGAATTTTCTCGATTACGGAGAGCGAAACCGTTTTCTCGGTATCTTTGTGCCCGGGAAGGACAACAGCCGGCACCTCCGGCAGCATCGAGTAGTACGCGGTCAGATCCTGCGTGTCGATATCCCGGATCAGCCTGTCGCCCAGATAGGGCTTAATATAGTGCTCGATTCGATGGACAGTCATGGAATAATAACTGTCTCCCCATCTGGAGAGGCCGTATTCCGCAACATACTTGTCCAAAAACTCCGACAGCGTCGGGCAGCTCACCTTCTCGCGCTTCGTTGGCGGCTTCAAGGTTCCCTGCGCTTTGGCAAGCTCAACCTCAGCAGCGCGGAACCTCGCTTCGGCTTCTGTCGCAAAGGCTTCGGTGAATGTCTTGGAATATCCAGGAACGCGATATGTGATCTGATACTTGTTGCCATGGTGATTGATTTTCATGGTGATCTCCTTGTGATGATATAAAATCCCCCCTATAAACATCACAAGCAGTGTCCGTTTGTCGTGAATTAGTTTACAGGAGGGAGGCAGTGTTTGCAAGTATTATTTATCTGCAAACATCTGAAGCAGCGCGCTCTTAGGAATGCGAATCTGCTTGCAAACGACGACAGACTTGATACTGCCGTCTTTAACGTACTTGTACGCCGTGTTGCGGCTCACCCGCATCAGCCGCGCCAGCTCCTCGACCGTGAGCATCAGCGGCACGTCATCGAATGAAAGGTATGTATTCATCTATAATTCCTCCTTCGTAATGATTTACACTATCTTTGTTGTTGCCCGAGCCAACGCCATGTCAACTTCAGCCCGCGTGGAAAACGTCAATGCTCCAAGAAGTATAATTCGACAATTTGCTCTGCTACGCGAAATAGCTTGGCTCTTTGCAAACAATCCTTATGGAGTGTAATATCACTGGTGATCGAAGCTATTTTTTCCCAGCGTATAGCTTCCTCGTGTAGCATCTCCTGTAGTCCCATTCCTGTATTGCTCCTTTTCCCGTAATAGTGCCATACAAAGGGCAAGTGAGCCAGAAATACAGCCGCCAAGCGGGTTTCAGGCATTTGCCCATGTGGGCAAATGGTGGAAGATCACTTGCCCACAGATCAAGTCAAATGTCCACATGGACAATTGATAAAAACATATGAAAATACTATATAAAATTACTCATTTGTCCATTTGAAAATTGCTGACGGGAGCAGTGTCACCACAAGCGTATTGTCCCTACCAGCCATCCGGGAGAGTGATTCGCTCCACGTACCATACCTTTTCGCTTGGTGCACCGACTTGGCGGTACTGGATCGCCTTGTCTTGCTTAAGATCTTCTTTTGCCCTGCGGAGCGTGTGGTCGCTATATCCAGCCGCTTTCGCGAGAGCCTCCAGTGCCTTGGTTGCCATTGTTCCGCCCTGGGCATCCAGTTGATTAAGTATCCACGCCTTGCAATCTTCACGCACCGGAGCTGAGGTGCTGACAGCGTTCTCGAGCATATATTCTCGATCACGTTTCCAGCTTGTCCCCTCGAGATGGATATGCCCCATATCGTCTAACGAGAATAGCCTTGTCTCCTGCAACTCGGCGTAGTTGTTCTTTTCGTTGGAAATGTACCGCACACCGGAAGTTTCGGTATAACCGAGCATAAGCACGGATCGAGAAATATCCCAGATATCTGCGCTGTCCGCCAGACGATCTCGTCCGTATGCGCCTTTTCGCTTGTTAGTGTGGCACACAATGATGAAGGTTGTCCCAGTTTCTTCTCCAAGCTCGATGAGAGGTGCCATGCAATCTCGCATCGCATTTCGTGATCCCATATTGATGGTCGCTGGCACAAAGCTCTGCACAGGGTCAAACACACACACCGCAGGGTGGAAATGACGGATAAACGAGGCCAATTCCGGTGTGCCAAACTTGAGTTTTCGGAGCTGTCCAGTAGTATCCTTTGCAAAATCAGGCGTTATAATATTGCTTTCGTCAGCGCCTGCCTCGCGCAGCTTACGCTTGAGTTTTTTTCCGACAGAATCTTCCGTCGTGAGGAAGGCGACAAGCTCCGGCTTACGGATATACCCTGGCGGGTCAAGGAAACACGGCTTACCAGCGCTTATGGCAGCGAGAAGATTGCACCAGACAGTAGTCTTGCCGAGCCCCCCGTCTGCAGCAAAGGTAGTGATCTGCTCTTTGGGGATAAGGTTTGGTACCAGCCACTCTGCCTCTTCCTCCACAAAGCAATCCAGCGTCTGGAAACACGACAGAAATCCATTACTCTTGGGCTGCTGAAACGGCACAGCGCGTCTTACCATATCGCGCAGTGCGTCTCGAGTCTTGGCATCACCTGCTGCCTGTGCATAATCGGAGATATCGCCTTTGGGCGGAATTTCAGCCCAGATCGCGGCCAAGTCTAAAATGGATACCGTCTTTGCAACACCAAGCAGGTGCCCTGCGATCATCTTGGCATAGTCTGCACCCGGAGTATCATTGTCAGGCACTATATATACATCCAGGTCGGCAAAGCTGTGGCTGTAGTCCTCATGCCACTTACTGGACGCACCGTCTGCAAGGCTAACGCACGGAAGACCGAGGCGGTGCATGGTATCAGCATCTTTTTCCCCTTCCACCACATACAGGCGCTCCCCGGCTCTGATCGTCTCCGTACCATATAGCGGCGGTGTAATTCCTGCGCGGCCAGTTTCCCATTGCCCGTTGGCATAATGCTTCCAGCAGAATGATTTGCTTCCGTCGGGATTACGCAGTCTGGTTTTTTTGAGGATCTGATTTCCCGCCCTGTCGCGGTATATGTATTCCGCTTCCTGCCCCCTTGCCGTAGTTGCAGAAGGTTGGGGAGCCGGATACAGATCTTGCGTCTTCAGACCCATCGCGCTAAGGATGTCTGACACCTCGCATCCTGCATGGCAATACAGGAGTATAGCTCCATCCTGGCGGCTCGTGACCGACAGGCTGGCTGCCTTGTCATCATGTGCCGGGCAGCGAGCCATGTATTGCTTATGCCCTGCGTTGTTGTCTCCACCTGCGTGGACACCATGCAAGCGGCGCAAAAAGTCGTCTATTCTGATTAGTACCATCTCCCCATTTTTCTTGACATATCCATTTATAATTGCTATAATTAATTTAGAACATTTTCAATGTCCAATAGGTGCGTAAAATTTGTACCTGTGTGGTACGATTTCAATATATTGTCTTTTTTTATGTCTGTCAAGAGTTTCGCAAAAAAATTTTTCTTCATTCACGAATTTTTAATAAATTATGATTTTGGAGGTTGCATATGCCGAGACCCAAAACAATTGATCCTGCAAACGGAACCGTCTTCTCACTCCGGTTTTGCCAGTTGATGGATTCGCACCAGCCCAAACTGACTCACGAAGAGATGGGTAAGATTTTAGGCGTCTCTAAATCCTCTATCGGGTTTTACCGTGACGGCACCAACCAGCCCAACTATTCTATTTTGATTAAAATTGCAGTTTTTTTTCATTGCACAACCGATTATCTGCTTGGCGTTACTGATTATAAAGGTACCGATCCTTCTCTGCGAACGATCTGCGATTATAGCGGTCTGTCGGAATATGCGGTAGCGGACTTGCGGAGACTTTTTACAGATCCGTACTGCGAGGAATTGACAAGACAAAAGAGACGGTCTGTTTTCTCAAGCATGATCGAAGCGGTTGACTTCCCCGGTCTGTTGGATGCCGTCCAAAAGGCTCGTGAGCGCTGTGATGGAATCGATATGAGTTTCTTTGACGAGCCGTCTGTTGATACTCTCCCCTATGAAGTTCTTACCGAAAAGGAATACTGTACACAGGAAAGCCTTGACGAGATCGATTATCAGTTATATAAAGTTACCGCTCAGTGGAAGCACTTAATTGAGGAGATAATCGGAACAGAAGACCTTGAACACGAACTGAAAGGTCATCTGCGGAGAATCCGTAATCGGATGAATCAGTTAAACTCGGAGCAGATTCTTCAGCAATTTACAAAAGGGGAGCTAGTTGGCTTCGACAAGGCTCAAGACGACTAAAGGCGGTCTTATTACAAGCAACATCTCTCGCAAGCCGCCCTGCATTTGTCGAGGAGTGACCACTCGCTCTTCATAAAAACTTGGGTGTCTGAATGCTCTAAAACTCCTCCAGCGCCCAGAGATACGACTGGGCGATGACGTCCAAACGCTTGTGACCGAGAGCTTCACTCGCGATCATCATAGCGGCTTTATCGTAAACGACACCCGCCATATCCTTGCGGCAGTAATACTTCTCCTTGCGCGTGAGTGTCTCGAGCGGACGGGCATGCGCCTTGTAGACCTCGCAGGCGTATTCGGCGCGATAAGAGTGGATGTCCGCCGCAGTAGGGATGTGCGGAAACACCAGTTCATCACCGGCTTCGCGCATCAGCCTGACAACCTTGGCAACGCGGGCGGGTGAGCCATAGATCGGTGCCAAGCGCGCCTTCCCGCCCTTGCCCTTCCAGATGTGGACAGCATAACGACCGTCGTCCAGCTCCTCCAAATCTGTTCCGCGGATAAACGCCAGCTCCTTGTCATTGCGCGGACCGACTGAGCGGCAGAAATCCACTAAGTCCTGGTGATTCGCCGGGTTGAAATGTGCATCGTTCTTCACCGGATGACGGCTGCGCGTGTAATCCTTGCGCTCGCGACGGGGAAGATCATAGTCCACGATATGCAGCCCCAGCACCTTGGCAGCGCCGGAAGCCCAGGTGTGCACCGTGTTGGCGGAATACCCTTCCTCTACCAGGTAGTCAATAAACGCTTGAAAGTACGGGATCAGCGTATCCAGCTCTCGCGTCTTTATTCCGCGCTCTTCTATGTAACCACAGAATACCTCCCAAGCCTGGTCATAGGTTTTGCGCGTGGTGTGGACATAGATTTTGTTATCTGCCGGTTTGCGGTTGTTATTATCCTTGTCAACGTGTTTTGGGGTGCCTTTACCCCGGGAAAACAGTTGCTCGAGGCGATCATGCCCCTGCATACGGATATTCTTTTTCCGTTTCGCCACAGAGAATCCCCCCTGCAATTAAGATATTGGGCAGCCGCTGTAACCCTGCGGCGAGGGCCAATTGTTGAATTCGCACCGGGATCGTTCTGGGGGATCCGGTTACCCCTGCCTCCTCGGCAAGCTTCAGGCCGCCGCGACACGACCTTTCCGCACGGCTTCGCGTGATGAGCCGGCTTTACCCGTGGCTCGGGATTCATCACGCTCCATCCGCTTCTCGCTTCTTCAGTGATCTTCTTTGCCCTGCCGCCGAACTTTGCAGCGGAGGACGTTGCATATCCTGTAATCTTTTTCATGCTTTTCTCTCCTTTTTATTTAAAAATGAATATAAAAAGACCCATGTTTGCAGCTTTGTACACACATGGGTCATAAGACTGTTTATGTAATTAACGTAGATATGGTGGACTGTGCCAACCATAATCAAATTCCTATACTATGATTATATGATATCACCCTTCTGAGAAAAAGTCAAATATTCTTCGTTTTGATGTCCAATATTTTTTCTCGAATTTTGGAGCATCACACCTGATTTCAAAGCCCGATACCCTCTCACCTCTCTGCGCAGCACGCCAGAAGGATTCAAAAACATTCCCGGTTATGTCGGTATAACCAGTATATTGTTCTTCAGAAGCATTTCCGGTTCCGATGATAAGCGGACTTCTTAACTAAAACTTCCCACACAGTATGCTCTGCGGGCTTCGCCTTGCCTGACACAATTCTGTCTCGGAACTCATTCCCGACCTTTCTATCAGATATGAGTATCACATCTCCGAGTCCGCTTCCGGCGGACTCGTTTTTTCTGCTCGTTTGGTACTTACGAAAAAGGCTTAAAATCCTCCATAAATCTAATATAAGTAAATTAATCTGCAATAACGCGAATATAAGTTGACAAGAAGGGACAGTATATGCTAGGATACAAGCACAATAGAGAACAAGCAATGTGATTTATATGAACAGGGATGATAGCCTTGATCTGCCAGTTTTCATTTAAGAATTATATGTCCTATAAGGATGAGACCGTATTTGATTTTCAAGCAGCTTCAATTCCGGAGTTGGCAAACACCTTGATTGTCCGCGATAAAGCAACGAACCTTCTCTCTGCAGGCGTGGTCTACGGACCAAACGGAGGAGGAAAAACAAATCTTCTCAAAGCGATGGCCTGTCTTGTCTCAACCGTCGTAAAACCCGTAGCGGATTTGGGGAAGACAAGAGAATCAACCATACTTCAGTGGAGCGTTCCCTGCATTCCGTTTCTGCTGGACGATACTTCCAAAAACGAGCCGACGGTATTT
>JAZQCO010000011.1:0-5302 GCA_045546335.1 Candidatus Limivicinus sp.
GGCTTCCTCGATAACGGGGGCTTCCTCGACGACGGGCGCTTCCTCAACGACGGGGGCTTCCTCGACGACGGGCGCTTCCTCGACGACGGGCGCTTCCTCGACGACGGGCGCTTCCTCGACAACGGGGGCTTCCTCGACGACAGGGGCTTCCTCGACAACGGGGGCTTCCTCGACGATCTCAACAACGATGTCAGGCTGCTCCTCGACAGCTTCCACTGCCTCGACAACAGGGGCAGCGGCCTCGACGACGGGCGCTTCCTCTGCAACAGGCGCGGCCTTCTTCGCGCTTCTCTTGCGCGCGGGCTTCTTCACCGGCTTCTCGGCGGCGGCCTCGGCCGTCTCGGCGGGCTTCTCCGCCTCGGGAGCTTCCGCCTTCACGGCCTTTTTGCGGGTCTTTTTCACAGGGGTCTCTGCCTTGGGGGCTTCCGCCTCAGCGGTCTCCGCCTTCACGGCCTTCTTGCGGGTCTTTTTAACAGGAGCTTCGGCCTCAACAGGGGCGACAGCTTCCTTCTCAAGCGCATCTTCCGATGCGACAGTCTTTTTTCTGGGCATGAATATTCTCCTTCTTCCCATTATCTATATCTCATAAGCGGTTAAAGAGCGCCGGTACCGACCCTCTTGTTCCCTATTATATCCATTTTGCCGTATTTGTCAACTAGCGCGTGATTTCAGCCTTTATCAGTGCGAGCAGCTCCTCATAGGAATCGACCGCGGGCAGGTCGGGATTTTGCGCCTTGATGCTCTCCGGCGCGCGGAACAGGAAGCCCGCCCTGCTCGCGCGGATCATGGCGAGATCGTTGAAGCTGTCGCCGCTCGCGATGGTCTCATAGCCCACGGACTGGAAGGCGCGCACCGTGGAGAGCTTCGTCTCCCTGCAGCGCATCCGAAAATCCGTGACCTCGCCGTTCGGCGCGACGACCAGCTCGTTGCAAAGCAGCGTCGGCCAGCCGAGCTTCTTCATCAGGGGCTGGGCAAACTGCGTGAAGGTGTCGCTCAGAATGACCGCCTGGGTGATCGAGCGCAGCTCGTCGAGGAACGCCTTCGCCCCGGGCAGCGGGTCGATGGTGGCGATCACATCCTGGATTTCTCTGAGACCCAGACCGTGCTCCTTGAGGATGCCGAGCCGCCAGCGCATGAGCTTGTCGTAATCGGGCTCGTCGCGGGTCGTGCGCTTGAGCTCGGGGATGCCGCTGGCCTCCGAAAAGGCGATCCAGATCTCCGGCACCAGCACGCCCTCCAGGTCAAGACAGGTGATATACATGGGGAGTCCTCCTAGTTTTGGAATACTATTCAGAATTTGCTATTTTCAATCCGTCCCCGAAGGGGACACCGCAATGTTTCGTTTTTCATTTAATTGATGCTGTCCGCGCTGCGGCGCAGCAGGCGCTCGACGCTCTCGCGCAGCGCGGCGTTCTCCGGCGCATCCAGGCCGGGGTCGCGCCCAAGCAGCGCCTCCGCCTCGCGCTGGGCAAGGCGCATCGCCTCCACATCGCCGCCGAGGTCGGCGATATGCAGCACCGGCAGGCCGTGCTGCCGTGAGCCGAAGAAATCGCCCGGCCCGCGCAGACGCAGATCCTCCTCCGCCACGCGAAAGCCGTCCGCCGTCTTGCAGAGGATGCCGAGGCGCGCGCGCACCTCCTCGCTGTCCACGTCCGAGAGCAGGACGCAGTAGCTCTTGTGCTTCCCGCGCCCGACGCGGCCGCGAAGCTGGTGGAGCTGGCTGAGGCCGAAGCGCTCGGCGTTCTCCACGATCATAAGCGCCGCGTTCGGCACGTCCACGCCGACCTCGATCACCGTCGTGGAGACCAGAATGTCCGTCTCCCCCGCAGCAAAGGCGGACATGACCGCGTCCTTGTCCTTCGGCTTCATGCGCCCGTGAACGCAGCCGACGCGCAGCTCCGGGAAGCTGCGGCGCAGCGCCTCGGCGTGCTCCTCGGCGGATTTGAGCTTCACGGGCAGCTCCTCGTTCTCCTCCACCATCGGGCAGACGACAAAGACCTGCCGCCCCTCCCCGGTGAGCTTGCGGATAAAGCCGTTGAGGCGCTCGCGGTAGCTCTCGTTCACGGCGAAGGTGTCCACCCTCTGCCGCCCGGGGGGCAGCTCGTCGATCAGCGAAACGTCGAGGTCGCCGTAGATCATCAACGCGAGCGTGCGCGGAATGGGCGTAGCGGACATGACCAGCACATGGGGGCGCGCCCCCTTGCCGATCAGCGCGGCGCGCTGCTCGACGCCGAAGCGGGGCTGCTCGTCGGTCACGACAAGGCCGAGCCTGCTGTACGCCACGTCCTGGCTGAACAGCGCATGCGTCCCGACCACAAGATCGAGCTCGCCCGCCGCAAGCGCCGCCTTGACCGCGCGCTTCTCCTTCGCGCTCATCGCGCCCGTGAGCTTGCCGACGCGCAGCCCCAGCGGCTCGAGGAAGCCGCGCAGCGTCTCGGTGTGCTGCTCGGCGAGGATCTCTGTCGGCGCCATGAAGGCGCTCATGTAGCCGCTCTGCTGCGCCGCCCAGATCAGCGCGGCGGCGACCAGCGTCTTGCCGCTGCCCACGTCGCCCTGCACCAGACGGTTCATCACAGCGCCGGAGCGCATATCCGCCAGCGCCTCGCCCACCGCGCGGCGCTGCGCGCCGGTCGGCTGAAAGGGCAGCGTGCCCCAGAAGCGCTCCATCTCCGCCTCCGCCAGCGGCAGGCCGCCCTCGCGCGAGCGCTCGCCGCGCACGCGCCCGAGCGCACAGGCCAGCACGAACAGCTCCTCGAACACAAGCCGCCGCCGCGCCAGCTCCAGCGCGCCGAAGTCGGCGGGAAAGTGGATGTTCTCATAGGCGTAGCGCGCCTGCACCAGGCGGTTTCGCGCGCGCACGCTCTCGGGCAGCAGCTCGGGGAGCTGCTCGCCGCACGCATCCAGCCCCTGCCGGACGCTCTGCAGGAGCGTGCGCTGATTGAGCCCCGTCGTCATGTGGTAGACCGGGACGATGCGCCCCGTGACGCGCTGCTCCTGTCCCTCGCGCTCCAGGACGGGATTGGACATCTGCCGCCGCGTCCCGCGCAGCTCGATCGTCCCAAAGAAGACAAAGCTCTCCCCGCGCTGCAGCGTGTCCTTGAGATAGCTCTGGTTAAAATAGGTGATGTGTACCTCGCCGCTCTCGTCCACCGCACGGAAACGCAGCAGATCCAGCCCCCGCCGGATGTGCGCGAGCTGGGGCGTATCCGCGACCATCGCGCGGATGCAGACGCTCTCCCCGTCCCCGGTGAGGGCGATGGGCTTATAGTGGCTGCGATCCTCGTAGCGGTACGGGAAGAAGGTCAGCAGATCAAACAGCGTCTCGACCCCGAGCTTGCGCAGCGCCGCCGCCTTCTTCTCCCCGACGCCCTTGATGTAGCGGACGTCCGTCTGTAGCTCGGCCATGGCTCACTCCGCGAAGGACAGCGTATAGCTGTCGCCCGTCAGCGTAAAATAGTCGATCAGTCCCTTGGTGCACACAACGCGCTTGTCCGCGTTGACCAGGATCATCTCGAAGCCGCCGTGGCTGCGCCAGTAGTTGAGCCCCTTGCTCTCACCAAGCACATAGATCGCGGTCGAGAGCGCGTCGGCCATCGTGCCGTCCTCGCAGAGGATCGTGACCGAGGTCAGGGAGTTTCCGGTGGGATAGCCTGTGACGGGGCTGAGGATGTGGTGGTAGCTCTTGCCGTTGGGGGCGGTGAAGCGTCTGGTGTACGCAGCGCTCGTCACCACGGCGGTCTCGCCGACGTTCACGACGCCGAGGTAGGTGCTCGGATTCTCCGGGTCGGGCACGCCGACCGTCCAGAGCGAACCGTCGGGCTTGCGCCCGAGGGTCTGGATGTTCGTGCCCAGGGAGATGATCCCGCTCGTCACGCCCGCCTGACGCATCGCGTCCACCGCGTTCTCCGAGGCGCAGCCCTTCGCCACCGAGGCAAAGCTCAGCTCCGCCCCATCCGGGAAGGACACTGCGTAAGCGCCGGTACTCGGGAAGCTCGTCAGCACCATCTGATCGAAGCAGAGCTTCGCCTTGTCGGTGAAAATCTCCTCGTCCGTGGGGACATAGTACTTCTTGTCCTCAAAGCCCCAGCGCTTGACAAGCGGGTAGATGCTCAGATCGAGCGCGCCGCCGCTCTGCTGATAGACGGTGGCGGCGGTCGTGAGCATCTTCGCCACCTGTGCAGGGACCACGACGCTCTCGCCCCTGGCGTTATTGATGGCGTAGGCCGTGCTGGTGGGGAGCTTGGGATCGACCATGTTGTGTACGGCGGTAATGACACCCTCGGCGGCGCGCAGTCCAGCCTCGGCGTTCTTGCCGTAGGCGGTGAGCGTCACCATGGTGTTCATGGAGCTGAAGCTGCGCTGCTGCATACGCGCCTCTCCACAGCCGCTCAGCGGCAGCACCATCGCAAGGCACAGCAGCACCGCGAGAAGCGGGCGATAAACAGAGTATTTCATAAAAATCACCATTCTATGTATGTGCTCAATGTATTCATTTAAGTATACCATAGAAAACGCAAAATGAAAACAGCAAAAAACTCAAAATCAGCCCTTTACTTTTCGCCCATTGTCTGATATACTATTCAGGCTTTCAAATACGCGGCTGTAGCTCAGCTGGATAGAGTGCCAGACTCCGACTCTGGAGGTCGTGGGTTCGAATCCCGTCAGCCGTACCAAATAACTGATACCCCTCCGGGGGGGGTATCAGTTATTTGATTTGGATCAAAGGGATTCGAAGCGAGCGGGAGTGAATGAAGCGCCGGGGGCGCTTCAGAGCCGCGAGCCGGCCCGCCCGCTGGCGGGGAATCCCGTCAGCCGTACCAAAACCCGATGTCCTGTGAGGGGGCATCGGGTTTTGAACTGTGAAACGATACAGCACCGGAGCCTGCAAATAAAAAGTCAAGCCCCAAAATGAAAAAAGTTGAGACTTAAAAAAGAGTATAACAAAGCACCAATGAGCCTGAGCCCATTGGATGTTATGTAAACTTGTGTTTGATCAGCCTTCCGAGTTCTCTTCAGCCTCCAGAGCAGCCATGCACTCCTTGACGCGCGCGTAGTAGATGCGGAGGAACTTGTTGGCACCGGCGGTCATGTAGACGTAGTAGGGCTTGCCCTCAGCGCGTTTCTTGTCGAGGAACTGGTATACCGGTTCGTCCTGAGGCGAGAGCCTCAGATAAGTGGACATGATCTGAAAGAGCGTCTTGCGCAGATGAGGAGAGCCGCGCTTGGTGGTCGGCTTTCCGTCAGACTGGTTCTTTCCGGATTTGTCCACCTCGGGATCAATGCCGGCGAAGGCCACGATGGA
>JAZQCO010000012.1:0-12282 GCA_045546335.1 Candidatus Limivicinus sp.
ACCGTCCTGCGCGATCAGAACGTCGTCGTCGCAGGCAGCGGCATGACCGGATTGGAGACCGCGGAGATCCTAAACGAAACGGGCAACCGCGTCACCGTCATCGAAATGGCGGATGAGATCGCGCCGGGTACCTGGTTCCAGCTTGTCGACGACGAGATGGAGCGGCTCGTGCCTGCCGGCACGCAGTTCCGCCCCGGCATGCAGCTGCTTGCCATCGAGCCGGACTGCGCCGTCGCCATCGACAAAAAGACGCACGCCCTTGCCCGCCTCCCGGCGGACAGCGTGGTGCTCTCGCTCGGCGTCCGGCCTGTCCACCCGCTTCTCGATGAGCTGAAGGGGAAGATCGAAAACCTCGTCTGCGTGGGCGACGCCGTCTCCAGCGGCACGATCGCCGACGCGGTCCACAGCGCGTATGACGCTTGCATGAAGCTCAGATAAATCAACAAAAGCGGCTGAGGAACCATCCTCAGCCGCTTTTTTCGTTTTACGACAACTCCGCGATTTTTTCCTCCAGCCGCTTTGCAAAGGCGCCGATGTCCGCCCCGTCGACAAAGCGGTGGTTGACCTCGACGGACATCCCCAGCGTCAGCCGTCCGCCCTCCTCGACGAACTTTCCCCACGCGATGCGCGGGATCGCGTCGTCACGGTCGTCGCCGCGCTCATTCGTCAGCGCCGTGAGATCCACCCACGGCAGACAGGAGAGATAGACGAGCGCGTCGCCCTCACTCTCCGGAATGATAAAGGCGTCCTGCGTCTTTTCGCGCTCCGCCGCCTCGCAGCAGAACTCTGTGAGACTGCCGCGGCAGGGCATCGTCACGATGCGGAAATACTTCTCGCCCGCGCGCCTTACGGTAAAGCTCGGCTCGCGCCGGTCGAGCAGATATACCTCGCCGCCGCGGATCGTATACAGAAACGCCTCCGTCTCATTCACGGCCTGCGTCACGAGATAACACATCGCGTAATAGAACGGCAGCCCCTTTGTCTTGACATGGCGGTAAAGCCCGCCTACGTCCAGACGAAAGCCCACGCTGTACCAGGGCTGGGCGAGGGGAGAGAAGAACGCATAGATCTCCCGCCTGTCCCAACTGTAAAGATCGATTTTTCGCATATGCGGCCCCTCCGTTTCCTATCCATCATTTTAATCGACGCCGCGGGGAAAAGCAAGCGCCGGAGGTATCGCTCCCAGACCTTTCTTCGACCTCCTCGCCCTTGACCGAAGAGGGCATTAGTGGTAAAATATCATGAATTATATTGGAATATTATGCTTTACAGACAGAGGAAGAGCTTATGTATGTCTCGGACAAGTGGAAAGATTTTGAGCTGATCGACTGCTCCAAGGGTGAAAAGCTCGAGCGCTGGGGCAAATACTACCTCGTGCGCCCGGATCCCCAGGCCATCTGGGAAACGCCGCGCCGCAACCCGCACTGGAACGTGCGCGACGGCCGCTATCAGCGCAGCGAGTCCGGCGGCGGCAGCTGGGACAAGTCCGCCCTGCCCGAAAGCTGGCAGATCCATTACGGCGAACTGACCTTCAACGTCCGCCCCATGAACTTCAAGCACACCGGCATCTTTCCCGAGCAGGCCTGCAACTGGGACTGGGCGATGGAGCAGATCCGTCGTGCCGGCCGCCCCATCAGCGTCCTCAATCTCTTCGGCTATACCGGCGCGGCCACCCTCGCCTGCGCCAAGGCGGGGGCGAGCGTCTGCCATGTCGACGCGGCCAAGGGCATGGTCGCCTGGGGCAAGGAAAACGCCGCCGCCTCCGGCTTGCAGGATGCGCCGATCCGCTGGATCGTGGACGACTGCGCGAAGTTTGTCGAGCGGGAGATCCGACGCGGCCGCCGGTATGACGCGATCATCATGGACCCGCCCTCCTACGGGCGCGGTCCGGGGGGCGAGGTGTGGAAGCTGGAGGCGAACCTCTGGCCGTTTGTCTCACTCTGCGCCGGGGTGCTGTCGGAGGAGCCGCTTTTTGTGCTCATCAACTCCTACACCACCGGCCTCTCCGCGTCGGTGCTGAGCTATGTGTGCGAGAGCATCTTCACCCGTAAGTTCGGCGGGCGTTCGGAGAGCCGGGAGCTGGGGCTGCCGGTGACGGACAGCGGGCTCGTTCTGCCCTGCGGCGCGAGCTGCCGCTGGGAACACTGATTCTGAGACGAGGAAACGACCTTGAGTGCCATCATTCACTTTGAAGACGTACATTATCAATACCCCGACGACAAGCAGGAGTGCCTGAGCGGCATCAGCCTCGCCATCGAGGAGGGGAGCTTCGTGGCTGTGCTCGGGCACAACGGCTCGGGCAAGTCCACCCTCGCCAAGCTCATGAACGCCATCCACGTCCCAACACAGGGGCGCGTGCTCGTCGCGGGGATCGACACCGCCGACGAGAGCCGCCTGCTGGACGTGCGGCGGACGGTCGGGATGGTGTTCCAGAACCCGGACAACCAGATCGTCGCCAACGTCGTCGAGGACGACGTGGCCTTCGCCCCGGAGAACCTCGGCGTGCCGCCGGAGGAGATCCGCGAGCGGGTGGACGCGGCGCTGCGCGCCGTGGGGATGCTGGAGCTCAGGCAGCACGCCCCGCATCTGCTCTCCGGCGGGCAGAAGCAGCGCGTCGCCATTGCCGGGGTCATCGCCATGCGCCCGCGCGTCATCGTGCTCGACGAGCCGACGGCGATGCTCGATCCCCAGGGGCGCAGGGAGGTCGTGGACACGGTGACGCGCCTGTGCCGTGAGGAGGGGATGACCGTGGTGCTCATCACCCACCACATGGAGGAGTGCATCGGCGCCGATCGGCTTGTCATCATGTCAAACGGGCGACTTGTCGCAGACGGGACGCCGCGCGAGATCTTCTCCCGCGTGGAGCTGATGGAGCGCGAGGGGCTGACCGTCCCCGAGACGGTGCGCCTCGCCTGGGATCTCAGCCGCCACGGCCTGAGAGTGCCCATCGACACGCTGAACGAACAGGACGCGGCGGAGAACATCCTGCGGGCGATCCGCTGAGAGAGGAAGCACATGGCAGAATTATGCGTGGAGAACCTGCGCCACGTCTACAGCGCGGGCACTCCCTTTGAAAAAACAGCGATAGAGAATATCAGCCTCACGATCCCCCAGGGGCAGCTCGTGGGCGTGCTGGGGCACACCGGCTCCGGCAAATCGACCTTCATCCAGCACCTCAACGCCCTCTTGCAGCCGACCTCCGGCAAGGTGCTGCTCGACGGGCAGGATATCAACCGCGACAAGCACTCCCGCCGCGACGTGAAGTGGCAGGTGGGTCTGGTGTTCCAGTACCCGGAGTACCAGCTCTTTGAGGAGACGGTGTTCGCGGATATCGCCTTCGGGCCGAAGAATATGGGGCTGGATAAGGCGGCGGTCGAGGAGCGCGTGCGCGAGGCGGCGGGCTTTGTCGGGGTGGACGAGGCGCTGTTCGAGAAGTCCCCGCTGGAGCTCTCCGGCGGGCAAAAGCGGCGCATCGCCATCGCGGGCGTGATCGCCATGCGCCCGCAGATCCTGATCCTCGATGAGCCGACGGCGGGGCTCGATCCCGCCGGCTGCCGCCAGATCCTCGACAACATCAGCCGCTATCAGCGCGAGAGCGGCGCGAGCGTGCTGATCGTGAGCCACAATATGGACGATGCCGCGCGGCTGTGTGAGCGGCTGCTGGTCTTCGACCACGGGCATCTCGTGATGGACGGCGCGCCCGAGGACATCTTCTCCCGCCCGCAGGAGCTGATCGACATCGGCCTTGCCGTGCCGCAGGCGACCTCGCTCGCCATGGTGCTGCGCGAGAAGGGGCTTGCGCTCGAGGGCGCGGTGTATACGCATGAGCAGCTTCTCGCGGCTGTGCTGCGCGCAAAGGAGGCCGCCGTATGCTGAAGGATATCACGCTTGGACAGTATTTCCCGGGCGATACCGTGGTGCACCGGCTCGATCCGCGCACGAAGATTCTGCTGCTCGTGGTGTACATCGTCGCGCTCTTCCAGGCCACGGGCTGGGTGGGCTACGCGCTTGTCATCCTCGCGGCGGGGCTGAGTATGGCGCTGTCACACATCTCCTTTTCCAATATCTTCAAGGGGCTCAAGCCCATGCTCTTTATCATCGTGCTGACCGCGGCGCTCAACATCTTCTACACCACCGGTACCCCCGTGATCGAGGGCTGGATCATCACCTGGGAGGGGCTCGACCGCGCGGTGAAGATGATACTGCGCATCACGCTCCTGATCGCAGGCACCTTCCTGCTGACCTATACGACCAGCCCCATGTCGCTCACCGACGGGCTGGAGCTGCTGATGACCCCGCTTAAGAAGCTGCGCGTGCCGGTGCATGAGATGACCATTATGATGAGCATGGCGCTGCGCTTTATCCCCACGCTGATCGAGGAGACGGACAAGATCATGTCCGCCCAGAAGGCGCGCGGCGCGGATTTCGAGTCGGGCAACCTCTTGCAGCGGGCGAAGGCGCTGCTGCCGATCCTGGTGCCGCTGTTCGTCTCGGCGTTTCGCCGGGCGGACGAGCTCGCGGTGGCGATGGAGAGCCGCTGCTACCACGGCGGCGAGGGGCGCACGCGCATGAAGACGCTGCAAATGCAGCGGCGCGACGTGCTCGCGCTCGTCCTGGGGGTGCTTTTCCTCGCCGCGCTGATCGTGCTGAGGCGCTTTGGCTTATGAGAAATATCGCTTTGCGCCTGAGCTATGACGGGAGCCGCTACCACGGCTGGCAGGTGCAGAAGACCGAGAGCAGCGTCGCGGAGACGCTCGAGGCGGCGCTGACGAAGCTCTGCGGCCACACGGTCAAGACCGTCGGCTGCGGGCGCACGGACGCGGGCGTTCACGCGCTGCGCTACTGCGCCAATTTCCGCACAGACTGCCGCATCCCCATCGACCGCTTTCCGCTTGCGGTGAACTCCCGGCTGCCGATGGATATTGCCGTCTCCGCCGCGATCGAGGCGCCGGAGACGTTTAACGCCATCGGCTCCTGCATAAAAAAAGAATATATCTACAAACTATGGAACAGCCCCCTGCGCGATCCGTTTCTTGAAAAGCGTGCCTGCTTTTATCCGCAGCCGCTCGAGCTTGCGCGGATGCAGCGCGCGGCGGCGGCCTTCGAGGGCACGCACGACTTCAAGGCCGTGCGCAGCGTCGGCACCGAGACGAGAACCACCGTGCGCACCGTGCACTGGTGCCGCGTCGAGGCGCAGGGACCGCTGCTCACGATCTCCGTGTGCGCCGACGGCTTTTTGTACAATATGTGCCGCGCCATCGTCGGCACCCTGGTCTACGCCTCCTACGGCAAGCTGGAGCCGGAGGATATCCCGGCGCTGCTCGAAAAGGGCGACCGCCGCCTCACCGGCCCCACCATGCCGCCGCAGGGGCTGTATCTCAACCGCGTCTGGTATCCCGACCCGGTGGGACAGCTCTTTGAAAACGAACAGTGAAAAGTGAAAAATTTCGGTGTCGGCTGCGCCGGCACAGGGACTTAACCGCGCTATATTTGTTCATAATTATGTGCTAAGATACAGTAAGCACTACATAAGTAAGGGATGAGAGGGCCGCATGAAACTGATTTTGGATTTCGTCTTACTGGGCATTGTCGCCCTGTGTACCTGGAGCGGATACAAGCGCGGGCTGATCGGCGGCGTCGCCGGGATCCTCGCGATCGTCGTCGCGCTCTTTGGCGGCAGCCTGATCTCCTCCGCCTACGCGCATGAGGTGGTGCCCGCGCTCGAGCCCTTTGTGGACGGCTATGTGGACTCCCAGGCCAACCGCAACGCCACGCTCGAGGCCATGGGCTATGCGGGAACCGATCTCTCGGTGGAGGATATCCTCGCGCAGGACAGCTCCCTGCGCTATGACTTCGCCTATGAGAGCCTGCTGTCCGTGGGGCTCTATCCCGAGCGGGCGGATGAGCTGGCCGAGCGCGCCGTCGCCTATTCCGACGCAAACCTCATCGGCATGACCGAGTCGGTCGTCGCGGTGCTCTGCGATACGGCGAGCTATGTGGCGGGTCTCGCCATCGGCTTTCTGATGATCCTGATCCTGCTCACCGCTATTGCCAACATCGGCAATCTCTCCTTCCGCCTGCCGAATCTCGAGCTGCTCGATGAGATCGGCGGCGCGGCGCTGGGCTTCGTCAAGGGCTTCGTCTACTGCGTGCTGCTGAGCTGGCTGCTGAGCTTCTTCGGCCTGCTGATCGGCGCGCATACGCTCGAGAGCACGACCCTCGCCCGCTTCTTCCTGGCATTCAAGTTCATTACCAACGGCCTGATGTGATCCGGCGATGCCGGCACATCCGTTTTTCCGCATGAAAGGGGAATTCCATGCAGCCAAATCTGTGCAGTCGCTGCGGTAAGCGCATCGCAGTGGTATTCATTACAAAAATCGAGGGCGGACAGACCAAGAACGAGGGGCTGTGCCTGCCCTGTGCCCGCGAGCTCCACATCAAGCCCGTGGACGATGTCATCAATAAGATGGGGCTGACCGAGGAAAATCTCGAGCAGCTCTCGGACGATATGACGGCGGCGCTCGGCGGCGGGGAGGAGCTTCTGAACCTCGCCGGGGACGAGGGCGGGACGGACGACGACGGCAAGACCGCCACCTTCCCCTTCCTCAACCGCCTTTTCGGAGGCCCCGCGGCCTCCGCGAACAACGGGAAGGCGGAGGAGCCGTCCCGGCAGGACGCGCAGCAGTCCCAACAGCAGGCCGCCCGCGCGCCAAAACATAAGTTTCTCGACAACTACTGCATCGACCTCACCCAGCGCGCGCGCGAGCACAAGCTCGACAATATGGTCGGGCGCGAGGAGGAGCTGGAGCGTGTCATCCAGATCCTCAACCGCCGCCAGAAGAACAACCCCTGCCTGATCGGCGAGCCGGGCGTCGGCAAGACCGCCATCGCCGAGGGGCTGGCGCAGCGCATCGCCATGGGCAGCGTCCCCTACAAGCTCCAGGATAAGCAGGTGTTCCTGCTCGATCTCACTGCGCTTGTCGCGGGTACGCAGTTTCGCGGACAGTTCGAGAGCCGCATGAAGGGGCTGATCGAGGAGATCCGCAAGCAGGGGAACATCATCCTTGTCATCGACGAGGTGCACAACATCGTCGGCGCGGGCGATGCCGAGGGCAGCATGAACGCCGCGAACATCCTCAAGCCCGCCCTCTCGCGCGGCGAGATCCAGGTCATTGGCGCGACGACCTTCACCGAGTACCGCAAGCACATTGAGAAGGATTCCGCGCTCGAGCGCCGCTTCCAGCCCGTGACGGTGGGAGAGCCCTCGCTTGAGGACAGCGTACAGATCCTCAAGGGCATCGCCCACTACTACGAGGACTACCACGGCGTCACGATCCCCGAGGAGATGTGCCGCCAGGCGGTGCTGCTCTCCGAGCGCTATATCACCGACCGCTTCCTGCCCGACAAGGCCATCGACCTCATCGACGAGGCCTGCTCGGACGTGAACCTCAAGCACCCCGACATCAAGCGCCGTATGCTCGCCGAGCGCGATCTGGAGAATATCCGTTTTGAGCGTGAGGCGCTCATGAGCGACGCAAACGAGACCGACCCCGAGAAGCTCGATCAGCGCTACGCGCGCATTGCCCAGCTTCGCAGCAGGGAGATCCAGCTCCAGGGCGAGCTCGATCAGCTCAAGGCGAAGGGACGCCCCGCGCTCGCCGTGGATAACCTCGCGCGCATCATCGAGCTCTGGACGAAGATCCCCGCCTCGAGCATCACCGAGGATGAGCTCGAGCGCCTGGCAAAGCTCGACGAGCGCCTCAAGGCGCACATCATCGGGCAGGACGAGGCGGTGGAGGCCGTGTGCGCCGCCATCAAGCGCAGCCGCGTCGGCCTCAAGGTCAAGCGCAAGCCCGTGAGCTTCATCTTCGTCGGCGGCACCGGCGTGGGCAAGACCGAGCTTGTCAAGCGCCTCGCGGCCGATCTCTTCGACAGCCCTGAGTCGCTGATCCGCCTGGATATGTCGCAGTTTATGGAGAAGTTCGCGGTCTCGCGCATCATCGGCTCGCCTCCGGGCTATGTGGGCTATGACGAGGCCGGGCAGCTCACCGAGAAGATCCGCCGCAAGCCCTACAGCGTCGTGCTCTTCGACGAGATCGAGAAGGCGCACCCGGATGTAATGAACATCCTCCTGCAGATCCTCGACGACGGGCGCATCACCGATGCGCAGGGGCGCACGGTGAACTTTGAAAATACCGTCATCATTATGACCACCAACGCCGGCAGCAATACCAAGACTGCGAGCGTCGGCTTCGGCGGCAGCCTCAGCGACATGAGCCGCGAGCGCGCGATGAAGGCGCTGGGCGAGTTTTTGCGTCCGGAATTTCTCAACCGCGTGGACGAGGTGATCTGCTTCAGGCAGCTCAGCGAGGAGAACTTCGCCGGTATCGCCGTGCTGATGCTCGAGGAGCTGCGTGAGGTGCTGCGCGAGAAGGAGCGGGAGCTCGTCTGGGATGAGAGCGTCCCGGCGCTGCTTGTGAAGAAGGGCTACTCCGTGAGCTACGGCGCGCGCAACCTGCGCCGCCTGATCCAGAAGGAGATCGAGGATCCGATCGCACAAAAGCTCATCGAGCAGCGCGGCCGCGAGGTCAAAACCGTGCGCCTCGCGGCGGAGGGTGAGAAGATCACTGTGAGTTTGGAGTAAAGCATGGGGACGCTTGAAATTATCCTCGGAGATATCACCGAGCAGCGCGTGGACGCCATCGTGAACGCCGCCAACTGCTCCCTGCTCGGGGGCGGCGGCGTAGACGGTGCGATTCACCGCGCCGCAGGGCCGGAGCTGCTGGCCGAATGCCGCACGCTGCACGGCTGCGAGACCGGCAAGGCGAAGATCACGAAGGGCTACCGCCTCCCGGCGCGCTTCGTGATCCACACGCCTGGCCCCGTCTGGCACGGCGGCGGGAACGGGGAGGAGGCGCTGCTGAGAAGCTGCTACGTCTCCTGCCTGGAGCTCGCGGTCGAAAACGGCTGCGAGACGGTGGATTTTCCCTCCATCAGCACCGGCGTGTACCGCTTCCCGATCGACAGGGCGGCGCGCATCGCCGTTGCGGCGATCCGGGAGGAGCTGCAAAAGCACCCGCAGCTTCGGCGCGTGCGCATGGTCTGCTTTAACGCGCGCACCCGCGAGAGCTACGCGCGCGCACTCGCGGAGAGCGGGGAGGGCGCATGAGGGGCAAGGGGCTGATCCGGCTGCAATACAATTCGCCGGTGGTGCTGAGCTTCGCACTCCTGAGCTTCGCGGCGCTGCTGCTGAACGTGCTCACGCACGGGCAGTCCAACCGGCTGCTTTTCAGCGTCTACCGCGCGCCGCTGAGCGACTATTTCACCTGGCCGCGCTTCGTGCTGCACGTCCTCGGCCACCGCGACTACAGCCATTTCATCGGCAACATGATGATGATCCTCGTCGTCGGCCCGCCGCTCGAGGAGAAGTACGGCAGCCGCAGCCTCTTCTGGGCGATCTTCCTGACCGCGCTGATCTCGGGGCTCGTGCAGTGGCTCTTCTTCCCGAACGTCATGCTGCTCGGCGCCTCGGGCATCGTGTTTATGATGATCGTCATGTCCTCGCTTGCGGGGATGAAGGACGGGTGCATCCCGATCACGCTGATCCTCGTGCTGATCCTCTACATAGGCGGCGAGGTCGTAAACGGCGTGGTGCTCAGTGACAACGTCTCCCAGCTCACCCACGTCATCGGCGGCCTCTGCGGCGCGTTTATGGGTCTGAGCATGAGACGATAACGAATTAGGAGTTAGAAATTGGGAGTGAGGAGTTTACACAGCAAGTCCTCACTCCTGATTCCTTACTTTCACAAGGGATTTTGGATAGATGGAGAAGTTACTTATCAGCGCCTGTCTGCTCGGAGAACCCTGCCGCTATGACGCGGCCTCCAGGCCGCTTGCGGCGGAGAAGCTCGCGGCGCTGCGGGAACGCTATGAGCTGATCCCGGTCTGCCCCGAGCAGGCGGGCGGATTGCCGACCCCGCGCATCCCCAGCGAGAGACGCGGAGAGCGCGTCGTGAACCGCGCGGGAGAAGATGTGACGGCGCAGTTTCGCCGCGGCGCGGCGGAGGCGCTGCGTCTTGCGGAGGAAACCGGCTGCGCCCGCGCGCTCTTCAAGGAGCGCAGCCCCTCCTGCGGCAGCGGGGAGATCTACGACGGCAGCTTCACCGGTACGCTGATCCCCGGCGACGGGGTCGCAGCCGAAGCGCTCAAGGCAAAGGGCATCGCGGTGATTGGGGAATCCGTATTTGAGTTTGAGAGATAGGGAGGACGGCCATGTGGTTTTATCTGGGACTTGGCATCTATGCGCTGCTGTGGTTCGCGGCGCTGGAATTTAACAAAAACACCCTCGTCGGCTGGGCGCTGGCGCTGCTGCTCTTCGTGGGCTATGCGCTGCTGCTGCGCCGCTGGATGCCTCGCGCGAGGTGGTTTGTGAAGCTCGGGGTCTTCCTTGCCCTGACGCTCGCGCTCGCGGGCGTGCTGCGCTTCACCGAAGGGCCGGTGCGCCTGCGCCCGGGCGTGGAGGGCAAAAATCCCGCCGTGACAGAGATCGTCACCGTTGAGCAGGGGCAGCTCACCGGCCTTGTGACGGCGGACGGGGCGGTGGAGGTCTATACCGGCATCCCCTATGCCGCGCCCCCGGTCGGAGACTTGCGCTGGCGCGAGCCGCAGGAGCCGGAGAGCTGGGAGGGCGTGTACGCGGCGGATCACTTTGCGCCCATGTCCATGCAGGTCGTGAACCCGCCCATCGTCTCCTCTCTCACGCAGCTTATCGGCTACCACGACTATACCGTTTCGCTCAGCGACAACTTCCGCGACGCGGTGAGCGAGGACGCGCTCTATCTCAATATCTGGAAGCCCGCCGGCGCGCAGGAGAAGCTGCCCGTGCTGGTCTACATCCACGGCGGCTCGCTGCAAACCGGGCAGCCCTGGTACGCCGATTACAGCGGCGAGGGGCTGGCGCGCAAGGGTGTGATCGCCGTGAACCTCGGCTACCGCCTGGGGGTGTTTGGCTTCCTTGCGGACGAGGAGCTTGCCGCCGAGAGTCCAAACGGCACGACCGGCAACTATGGCCTGCTCGATCAGATCCAGGCGCTCAAGTGGGTGCAGAAAAATATCGCGGCCTTCGGTGGCGACCCGGAGAACGTCACCCTCGCGGGGGAATCGGCGGGCTCGGCCTGCGTGAGCGCGCTGTGCGTCTCGCCGCTCGCCAAGGGGCTGTTCGTCCGGGCGATCGGGGAGAGCTCGAGCGTCACCGCGCCTGTGCCCGCCCACTCCTTCCGGACGCTCGACGAGGCGCTGGAGACCGGGAAGGCGACGAAGGCGCGCTTTGGCGCCGCGAGTATCGAGGAGCTGCGGCAGCTCCCGGCGGAAACGCTCGCCGCGGCGATGGACGTGAACCACCATATCACGGTTGACGGCTATGTCCTCCCGACGACCCCGTATGAGGCGTACCGGGCGGGCGAGCACAACGAGAGCGCGCTGCTGCACGGCTACAACGCCGAGGAGGGGACGCCCTTTATCCTCTTTAACATGGCGAAGCTCTCCAACTACGAGAGCCTTGTCCGCACGCTCTTCGGCGAGAGCGCCGACGAGGTGCTTGCGCTCTATCCCGCCGCGAGCGACGCCGAGGCGCGGCAGAACTGGATCGAGCTGTATTCGGTGTGGTTCTTCTGCTACGGGCACTACTGCTGGGGCAGACAGGCGGCGCTGGATGTGCCGGTGTATGAGTACTACTTCACCAAAACGAACGGCCGCCTCGGCGCCTGGCACAGCGGGGAGGAGATCTACTGCTACCACAACATCCCCGCGTCCTCGAAGCTCTATGACGAGACCGACCGCGCGCTCTCGGACACCTTCAGCGACTATTTTGTGAACTTCATCCGCACGGGCGACCCGAACGGCGAAGGGCTTCCCGCCTGGGAGGCGACGGCGGACGGCGCGCAGCTTCTGGAGCTTGGCGACACCGTCGGCATGACGCAGGAGCGGTATCTCAAGCTCTACGAGATTCTGGACAGAAAATTCGGCTTAGGAACTGTTCCAAAATAACTTGAACAATCTGGCTTGCCTTTTTCGCCTGTAGCTGCGTTGCCAAATCTTGAAATACAAAGTCGGAGGCCAAGCGGTCTTAGGAAGACAACACTTAGCTACAACTCCTTGGCTCACAGAACGACATGGCTACGATCCGACTTGACACCGTCGGCATGACGCAGGAGCGGTATCTCAAGCTCTACGAGATTCTGGACAGAAAATTCGGCTTAGGAACTGTTCCAAAATAACTTGAAC
>JAZQCO010000013.1:0-12065 GCA_045546335.1 Candidatus Limivicinus sp.
GGTTGCTCACACATTACTCACCCGTCCGCCACTAAGTGTCAAAAGCAAGCTCTCGACACTCCGTTCGACTTGCATGTGTTAGGCACGCCGCCAGCGTTCATCCTGAGCCAGGATCAAACTCTCAATAAATCGTATCTTAAAAAGCCTTGCGGCTCTTTAAAATCTTATTGAAGCTTTCTAGCTCTCAAAAGAATTTTTATAGTCATTTCTGACTTCAAGAACCCTTCTCTGGTGCTTATTTTGCATAAGCTGTTCTTACATTGTTCAATTTTCAAGGTACATCTCGCTGTCTTTTGTCTCTCTCGCGACAGCTTGTTTACTTTACCACAGAAGTTTTCGTTTGTCAAGAGGAAATTTAATTTTTTTCAAAATTTTGTTTTCCTTGACCAGAAACACAAAGCTGACTTGTTCAGGCTTTGTTCATTTCTGTGGGGCTCTCTCTCGAGCGCTTGGCTAATATACCACCCTTTTCTCCGAATGTCAACACTTTTTTTCACATTTTTCAAAAAACTTTTTCTCCCGCTACATATTGGGAGTTTCTCCGGGTATACTCTACCATATGTATAAATCAGTCATCACCTCGGGTCGTTTTACCGGACGGCTTACCGGCCCGATCAGTTTTTCACCCCTTGCAGCGCTCTTCTCCGGCTGCGAGGATTTTGAAAGCCGCCGGGTAGACTTTGGCCTTGATCCCTCTCTGAGCGTCACGGTCTGCTGGATCGACGGGCTTGTCTCGGGGGAGCGTGTGACGGAGGATATCCTGCGTCCCCTGACGCAGAGTACCCGCAGCGGTGAGGCCGCGGCGGATCTTACGATGATCGAACAGATCCTGCGCGGCTCTGTATACCGCTGCGCGGTCAAGGTGCGCACAGAGCTCGGCGAGGCGGTGGATGATCTCACGCACGGCTGCTGCCTGCTGCTCTTCGACCGGGCGCACTCGGCGCTGAGCTTTGAGGTACGCAGCGAGGCGGTGCGCGCCATCGCGCAGCCGACGCTCGAGAAATCGCTCAAGGGCGCGAAGGATTCCTTTGTCGAGGCGCTGCGCACGAATACCGCGCTTGTGCGCCAGAGGCTCTGTACGCCGCAGCTCAAGCTCTCCGAGCAGATGCTCGGAGAGCGCAGCCGCACGCGCGTCTCTCTCTTATATATTGAGGGCATCGCCGCGCCGGAGCTGCCGGACACGCTGCGGCGGCGGCTTGCGCGCATCGAGGTGGACGCTGTGACCGCGACCGGCATCCTGGAGGAGCTGCTGGTGGACGCGCCGCTCTCGCCCTTCCCGCAGCTTCTGCACACCGAGCGGCCCGACCGCTTCGCCCAGTACCTGCTGGAAGGGCGCGTCGGGCTGCTGATCGACGGCATTCCGGTGGGTCTGATCCTCCCGGCGAGCTTTGCCGACTTCATGCGTGTGACGGATGATGCGAGCGTACACTTCGCGGCGGTGACGGCGCTGACGCTGCTGCGCTGGGCGGCGCTGCTGCTGAGCCTGCTGGGTCCGGCGCTGTATGTGGCGGTCGCCTCCTTCCATCCGGAGATGATCCCGACGCGGCTGCTGCTCTCGATCATCGAGGCCGAGCAGCAGGTTCCCTTCTCGGCGGCGCTGGAGGTGCTGGGGATGCTCTTTGCCTTCGGGCTGCTGCAGGAGGCGGGGCTGCGGCTTCCCAATCCCGTGGGGGACACGGTCTCGATCATCGGCGCGCTGATCGTGGGACAGGCGGCGGTGGAGGCGCGGCTGGTCTCGCCGATCTCGATCATCGTGGTGGCGTTCTCGGGTATCGGCTGCTACGCGGTGCCGAGCCAGGATCTCGCCTCGGCGCTGCGGCTGTGGCGGCTGGGGCTGCTGCTTGCGGGGGCGGCTGCGGGGCTCTACGGTGTGGGGCTCGGGGTGTGTCTGCTGCTGCTGCATCTGAGCGAGCTGGAGAGCTTTGGCTGCAACTATACCGCCCCGCTCAGCGAGAGTGAGCACGGCTTGAGCCGTCTGCTGCTGCGGCCGCCCAAATTCTGGGACAAGTACCGCGATCCGCTGCTGCGGACACCGGATAAGAGGAGGCAGAAGTGAAAAGAGCCATCCTGTGTTTTATATGTCTGTGTCTGCCGCTGCTTTCGGGCTGCGGCGGACGGGCGAGGCAGACGCGGCTGGAGCAGTTTCGCGTGATACAGACCCTCGGCGTAGATGAGAACCGCAGCGGACTGCGCCTCTCGCTCGCGACGGCGGCGGGCGAGGGGGAGAGCGGCGAGGCGCTGTGCCTGAGCGCGGACGGGCCGACGCTCTCGGCGGCGCTGGAACGGGCGGAGAGCCGTTCGACGGAGGAGACGCTGTTTTGCGGTCATGTGCGGCAGCTTGTGGTCGGAGAGGACGTGCGGCTCGAGCCGCTTTTGGAGACGGTGGGGCGCTCGGCGGAGCTGCGGCTGGATATGCCGCTGTATCTGCTGCGCGGGGCGAGCGCCGAGACGCTGCTGAGCCGCTCGGGCAGCGGTGAACGGGGCGTGACGGAGATCCTCGACTCCGTGCGCGCCGATCTCGATTACGGCGGGAGCAGCCGGGAGTTCACAGCGGGGCGGGTGCTGCGCGATCTGCGGCGCAGCGGCTGCGCGCTGCTGTGCGCGATCCGCTATACGGACGCGGCGGAGGAGAGCGCGAAGACGGCGGTACACTCGGGCTTTGCGCTGGTGCAGGACGGGAAGGTGCGCGCCTGGCTCAAGGCGGAGGACTATCTCGGCATCGGGCTATTGCGAAACAGCCTCGGCGTGCAGACGCTGACGCTCACGGACATGAACGGCGCAAACGCCGCGCTGGAGATCGCCGAGGGCAGCAGCCGCGTGCGGCCTGTCTGGCGGGAGGACGGGTCGCTTGCGGGGCTGGATATCACGGCGCGCGTGTCCGCCTCGCTCCTCGAGGCGGAGGGCAGCCCGCTCTCGAACGCCTATATCGACGATCTCACGGCGCGGCTGGAGGGGGCGATCAGCGAGCGGCTGCGCAGTCTCCTGACGCGCGCGAAGGAGCTGGAGGCGGACTATCTGGGTCTCGCCGCCTATGTGGAGGAGGCCTCGCCCCTCGCGTACCGGCGGCTGGAGGAGCCCTTCGCGGCGCTCCTGCCGAGGCTTGAGATCAGCCTGACCGTGCAGAGCCATATTCAGCATGAATATGATATGGAATAAAACACTACCCCTTGCCTCCCCTGAAAGGGGAGGTGCCCCAGTTCGCAAACTGGGGCGGAGGGGGGAACCCCTCAGTCATCGCCGCAAGCGGCGCTGACAACTCCCCTTTCAGGGGAGCCAAAAAGGAAAGGATTGCTGCATGAAGAAAATCACCGCCCATCAGTGGATGAGTATGTCGAGCCTCTTTCTGCTCGGGCCGATGCTGCGGCTGCTGCCGCGCGCGGCGGTTCTGGAGGCCGGGCGCGCCTCGTGGCTCTGCGCGCTCCCGGCGCTGCCGCTGCTGCTGGTCTACGGACAGCTCCTCGCGCGCTTCTGGGATGCGCGCCGGGCGGAGGAGGGGCTGGGCGAGGCCAGTCTCTCGATCCTCGGGCCGAAGCTCGGGCGGGGCGTGCTGTTCGCCCTCGCGCTGTGGCTGTTGTTTTACGGCGGCTTCGTGCTGCGCTGCATGGCGGATCGGCTGGTGGTGACAGTCTATCCGCGCAGCGCGCCGTGGCTGTTCACGCTGAGCATGGGGCTGTGCTGCCTGATCGCCGCCCTCGGGAGTGCCAGGAGCCTCGCCCGCACGGCGAAGCTCCTGATCCCGCCGGTGTTCGGCATCCTGCTGCTGCTTTTGTTCGTCTCGCTCAAGGGGCTGGATCGGCACAATCTGCTGCCCGTGACTATCTACGATCTGCCGGGGCTGACGCGCGGGGCGCTGCCGGTGCTGGACGTGCTGGGGCTGGGGCTGTTCCTGCCGCTGTTTTTTCTCGGCTTTGTCGAAGAAAAAGAACGCGCGCTGCTGCCCCGCTACAGCCGCTGGCTGCTTGGAGAGTGCGCGCTGCTGACGCTGCTGATGCTCGCGGTGCAGGGAAATTTCGGCGCGGAGCTGGTGGAGAGCCTGTCGCTGCCCTTTTTTACGCTTGTGCGCAACCTCGTTTTCTTCCGCAGCCTCGAGCGGATCGAGGCGCTGGTGGTGGCCTGCTGGGTCTTCCCGGATTTTCTGCTCGCGTCGCTGTGCTTTTTCGCCGCGCAGTACTGCGTGCGCCTCGCGCTCGGCGAGCAGCCGCGCCTCGATCCCGGCGGACGGCTGGATTTCTCGCATCTGCGCTGGCTGATCCCCTTCTGCGCTCTCGCCGCCACCGGGGCGGGACTGCTGCTCGCGCCCGATCTGCAAAGCCTCCGGCGGCTCTCCGAGCGCGTCGTACCGGCTATGAACCTCGTCATCAGCTTTGTAACCGTGCCGCTGCTGTGGCTCATGCAGCGCTGGCGGGAGAAAAAGGCGTAAGAAACGGCCGCCCTCGCGGGCGGCCGTTCATCGTATTTACTTCACAAATGCCAGCAGGTCGGGCGCCTCATAGCCCTCGAGCCAGGTCAGCTCGAGCGTCTGGGCGTAGGTATCCACCGCAGCGGCGTAGAGGTCGTTTGCGGCGAGGGAGCGCGCCGTCTGCGGCGTACCGGCGGAGGAATACTGGAGCACCGCGTCGGGGTTGAGCGGCATGGTCATAATGACATGGTAGCCGTAGGTGGACTCCACCGGGTCGGAGACCTGATAGGGCTCCTGGCTCCTGGTCGCCTCCTCGAACTCACTCACCATGGTGCCGGGCGTGAAGACGTAGCCGTCGGGGTAGGCGACCTTGCCGTTGTCCTCGTCGAACTCCTCTTTGAGCGCGGCGAAGCGCGCAAGCAGCGCGTCCTGCTCCTCGATGCCGTGCAGCTCCTCGGCGATAGCCTGCGCCTTGGCGAGCTTTTCCGCCTTGACCTCGTCGTCGAGCGCCTGATAGGTCGCCATGTCCATCGTCAGCAGCAGAATGTGATTGGCCGCCATGTAGCCCTGCGCCTCCATCCAGGCGAGCGCGTCCTCGTCCGAGAGCTTCTCGCCGTTTTCGCCGTAGCGCTCCCTGAAGCCCTGCTGATACAGTGCGCTCACCTCATTCATGTAGTCGTACACGGCCACGGGCATATACATCTCCTGCAAAAACGCCTCAAGCTCCTCGCGCGTACCCTCCTCGCCGAGCACGGCGGCGATATCCTCTGCCTCCTTCTCAGCGATGGCGGCGCGGCCCTCGTCATCGAGCGTGAAGCCGTTTTCCTCGACAAAGCCGCCGAGGGCGCGGATGCTCAGCGCGGTCTGCGCGGCACCGGCGAGCACAAAATCGGCATAGGTCTCAGGGCTGTCCTCCTCGATGGCGTCGTCCCAGTTGCAGCTCATGCCGTACATGGCCATGGAGTCGAAGTAGCTCTCCACGCTCGCGGCCTGGCGATAGAAGTAATAGAAGTACTCGCCCCAGGTGATCTCCTGCTCGCCGACGGTCAGAACGACCTCGTCCGGCTCATGCAGGGCGTAGATGGCCTCGTAGTCCAGGCGCGGGACGGTGACGGTCTCCTCGACGGTCTCCTCGACGGCCTCTTCGGTGTTCTCCTCAACGCTCTCGGCGCTGGCGGTGCCGGAAAAGCCCAGCGCCATGCTGAAGAGCAGGCAGAGCGCGAGGGTCATGCTGAAAAACTGTTTCATGTGTTTTCGTCCTTTCAGGTGGAAAAGAATTTTTCGTGTGATATTGTAGCACCAAAACCCGCCCGGCACAAGGGCGCGGAAAAGAGTTTACAAACGGTTCACGCGCCGCCCCAGGCGGCGATAAATTTGCGCGCCTCGTCGATGACGCGGTTTTTATCCTTCACGCGCAGGCTCAGGCAGGGCATGGAGCCCGCCTCGACCCGCAGCCGATCCTTGAACTCCGGCCTTGCGTAGAGCGCCGAGACCTTCTCCATCTCGAACTTCTCCACCGTAAAGCGCAGGCAGCCCTGCTTCTGGCTGATATCCGAAATCCCCGCGCGCCCGGCCTCGCCGCGCAGCAGCGCGACGTGGATGAGCGCGGTCACGCTCGGGGGCGGGTCGCCGAAGCGGTCGATCAGCTCGTCAAGCAGGTCGTCGGCCTGCTCCTCGCTGCGGATCAGGGCGATGCGGCGGTAGAGATCCATGCGCTGCTCGCTCGCGCTCACATAGCGCTCGGGGATGTTCGCGGCGACGGCGAGATCGGCCGAGCACTCCGCGCGCGGCGGCACGGGGATGCCGCGCGCCTCGAGCACCGCCTCGGACAGCAGCTTCATATACATATCGTAGCCCACGTCGATCATGTGCCCGGACTGCTCCGCGCCGAGGAGGTTGCCCGCGCCGCGAATCTCGAGATCACGCATGGCGATCTTCACGCCCGAGCCGAAGGCGGCGAAGTCGCGGATGGCGCTCAGGCGCTTTTCCGCGTCCTCGCTGAGCACCTTGCTCTCGCGGTAGGTGAGATAGGCGGAGGCGCGGCGGGTCGAGCGCCCGACGCGGCCGCGGATCTGGTGGAGCTGGGCGAGGCCGAGGCGGTCGGCGTCCTCGATGATCAGGGTGTTGACGTTTGGGATATCAATGCCGGTCTCGATGATGGTGGTGCACACCAGCACCTGCACCTGACCGCTCGACACGTCCTCCATGACGGAGGCGAGCATCCGCTTATCCATCTGCCCGTGTGCGACGGCGACCGTCACCTCCGGCAGCAGCTCCATGATGCGTCCGGCGGTGCGGTCGATGGTGTCGATGCGGTTGTGCAGGTAATAGACCTGCCCGCCGCGCTGGATCTCGCGCCGGATCGCGTCGGTGATCACGCCCCAGTCGTGCTCCATGACGAAGGTCTGTACGGGCAGGCGATCCTGGGGCGGCTCCTCGATGGTGGACATGTCGCGGATGCCGGACATGGCCATATTCAGCGTGCGCGGGATAGGGGTCGCCGAGAGGGTCAGCACGTCCACGCCGCGCGAGAGCGCCTTGATATGCTCCTTGTGCGTCACGCCGAAGCGCTGCTCCTCGTCCACGACGAGAAGGCCGAGGTTTTTGAATTTCACGTCCTTGCTGAGCAGCCGGTGGGTGCCGATGATGAGGTCGATCCGCCCGGCGGCCAGATCGGCGAGGGTCTTGCTGCTCTGCCCGCCGGTCTGGAAGCGGCTGAGCACGGCGATATTGACCGGGAAGCCGAAAAAGCGCTGCAAAGCGGTCTGATAGTGCTGCTGCGCGAGCACGGTGGTCGGCACGAGGATCGCCGCCTGGCGGTTATCCAGCACGCACTTCATCACCGCGCGCAGCGCGACCTCGGTCTTGCCGAAGCCCACGTCGCCGCACAGCAGGCGATCCATGGGCACGGAGCTCTCCATGTCGCGCTTGATCTCCGCGACGCAGCGGAGCTGATCGTCGGTCTCCGTGTAGCCGAAGTAGTCCTCGAACTCCCGCTGCCAATTGCTGTCTGGCGCGAAGGCGTGGCCGGGCAGACGCTGCCGCTCGGCGTAGAGGGCAATGAGCTTCTTCGCCATGTCCTTGGCGGCGACCTTGGCGCGCGCGCGGGTCTTTGACCAGTCCGCGCCGCCGAGCTTGCTCAGGTGCACCGACTGCTCCTCGCCAAAGCCGGTATATTTGGTCACGAGATCGAGCTGCGTGGCGGGGACGTAGAGGATATCCGTCCCGGCGTAGCTGATCTTCACATAGTCCTTCTGGAAGCCGTCGGGCGCCATCTTGACGATCCCGGCAAAGCGCCCCACGCCGTGCTTTTCGTGTACGACGTAATCGCCGACGGAGAGGTCGGCATAGCTCTCGATCGGTGTCTGGCCGGCCGGGAGCTTGCGCTTTTTATGCGTCGGCTTCGTCTTATCCCGCCGCACGAACTGGCCGTCCGTGAGGATGGCGAGGCGCAGCCCGGGGTATTCGATGCCCGCCGAGAGCGAGCCGATGGCGATACATACAGCGCCGTTCTCCGGCAGCTTCGTAAGCTCTGTATACAACAGCGCCGGAATGTCGTTATCCCGGAAAAAGCTCTGTAAGGCTTTCCCGCGCCGCTCGTCCCCGGCGAGGACGACGACGCGGTAGTCCTGCTTGAGGTAGGTTCTGACATCCTCCGCGGCGGCCTGGGCGCTGCCCGCGTAGGAGGCGAGCTGCTTGGCGGGGATGCTGACAATGGTCTTCGGCGGCAGGGGCGGGCGGCTGATGGTGAAGGACTCGGCCATATAGACCGGAAACTCCGCGACCGTCTTGAGCAGCGCCTCCCAGCTCCTCGCAAAACCGTCGGCGGAGACGGCGACCTGACCGCGCCGCTGCAGCTCGCGCACGTCGTCGGAGAGCTGTTCGAGGTAGTCGCGCGCCTGTTCGGCGCAGCGGCTCGCGTAGTCGAGGACGACGAGGGCGTCCTCCGGGATGTAATTCAGGGCGCTCGCCTCGGGATAGACGACGGGCAGATAGCGGTCGGCATCCGAGAGCAGCACGCCCGCGCGCAGCTTTTCCGCGTCGGAGCGCAGCGTCGCCGCGAGGGTCGCTGCGTTCTCGCTCGTGCGCTTTTTGGCGCAGCGGTCGGCGAAGCGCTCGATCTCGCGGCAGAGCGCCTCGATCCCGCCGACGCTGAGCGAGGGCAGGGTCTCGGCGGCGGGGAGGATCGTGCAGCGCTCGATGCTCTCGCTGCGGCGCTGATCGGTCACGTCGAAGTGACCCATCGAGTCGATCTCGTCGCCCCAGAACTCCACGCGCACAGGCTCGCGGTCGGCGGGAGAGAAGAAGTCCAGGATGCCGCCGCGCTGCGCGAACTGTCCCGGCCCCTCCACCTGCTCGGTACGTGCGTAGCCGCAGCGCACGAGCGCGTCCACCACGTCCTCGACGGCGCAGCCCTTCGACGCATCGAGCGTGAAGGCGGCGCGGCGCAGGGTCTCGGGCGGCATACAGCGCTGGAGCATCGCGGAGGCGGAGGCCGTCACGACGGGCGCTGCGTTCTGGCTCAGCGCATACAGCACAGCGAGGCGCTTCTGCTCGCCCTGGCGGGACGCGGCCTCGGTGGGGTAGAAGGTGAAGTCGCGCATCGTGAGCGTCTGCACCGGCTCATGGAGCATAGCGGTGAGATCGCGCGCGCAATTTTCCGCGGCGGTGTCGTCCGCGCAGATCACGAACAGCGGCCGGCCGCTCTCCTGCCGCAGCGCGGCGGCGAGGGTGGCGCGGTGAACCGCCGAAAGCCCGGAAACGAGCGCGGGAAGCCCACCGCTCTCCAGCAGACCGGGGAGGGCGGCGGCTTCCCTGTTTTCAAAAATTTGTTTGACAAGAATGTTCATAACGGCGGAAGTATAGCACATTTTCAGCCCGGAGGCAAGGGAAACGGCGCATACTGAAACTGAAGACTGAAGAATGAATACTGAAGAATGAATAATTGTGGTGTCCGCTGCGCGGACGATCCATATTTTGCTCCCCTTTCAGGGGAGCCGAGACCTTAGTCCTCAGGCGCAAGGACGATGCAGGTGCGCGCGGGCAGATTCAGCCGCAACCGGTTTTCTTTTACCCCGAGGACGAGGGACGACACCGGCTCATGCGCGATGCGCGCGAAGCCGTCGTAGCACTCGTCGTCGCTTGTAAAGAGCACGCGGTAGTCCCCGCCTCGACTGACAGGGATCGGGTAGTCCTGATAGCTCCTGTCGGGCGAGAAATTGAAGATAAACACCAGTCCCCCGCGCTCGAAGGCGAGCACCTTGTCCCTCTCCTGCAAAAGCGTGAGCGTCGGGTACTCCTCTTCGTAGATACGGTACTCCCGACCCGTGCGCAGCATCTGCTGATCGAAGCGATAGAGCCCCTGATACTTGAGGAAGGGATTGAGCATCAGGCTCCACTGGCGGCGGCAGTACTGGAAGCTGCTGTTGTTGCCGGGGCGCGGGAAGTCGATCCACTCGGGATGCCCGAACTCGTTGCCCATAAAGCAGAGATAGCCGCTGCCCCCCGCCGCCATCGTGAGCAGGCGGATCATCTTGTGCAGGGCGATGGCGCGGTCGATCACGAGGCTGTGGCGCTCGCGCGCCATCTCCTCGTACATCTCCGCCCCCGCCATACGGAAGATCAGCGTCTGATCGCCGACGAGCGCCTGATCGTGGCTCTCGACATAGGCGATGGTGCGGGCGTTGCGGAAGGTGAGCTGCGTCCAGATCTCCCTCATGCTCCAGCTCTCGTCGCGCCGATCGCGCACAAGCCGCGTCCACATATCGGGAAGTCCCATGCCCAGACGGTAGTCGAAGCCCAGTCCCCCGCCGCTCACCGGCTCGCACATCCCCGGCATACCGCTCATATCCTCGGCGCTAGTCAGGGCGTCGGGCTTCACCTGGCGAATGAGATCGTTGGCAAGCTGCAGATAGGTGATGGCCTCCACGTCGGTATTCATTGTGAAATACTGCGCGAGATTCGTAAACGACGCGCCGAGGCCGTGGTCATGGTAGAGCATCGAGGTCACGCCGTCGAAGCGGAAGCCGTCGAAGTGGTACTCCTCCAGCCAGAACTTGAGGTTTGAGAGCAGGAAATGCAGCACCTCGGACTTGTTGTAGTCAAAGAGCTTGGTGCCCCAGGCGGGGTGATTGCCCTCCGGCCCGTGGTGGAAGAACTGATAGTCCGTCCCGTCAAAGAGGTTGATGCCCTCGAGGGTATTGCCGACGGCGTGGGAGTGTACCACATCCAGCAGCACGCGCAGACCGAGGCTGTGGGCGCGGTTCACGAGATATTTGAGATCGTCCGGGCTCCCGTAGCGGCTCGAGGCGGCGTAGAAGCTGCTCACCTGATAGCCGAAGGAGCCGTAGAAGGGGTGCTCCATGATCGCCATGAGCTGCACGGTGTTGTAGCCCGCGTCCACGATATGCAGCAGGATATCGTCGGCAAACTCGCGGTAAGTCGCGATGCGCTCATCCTCCTTCGACATGCCGACGTGCGCCTCATAGATCACCGGCGGCTCAGGGCAGTAGAAGCCCTCGTCCGTCCAGGGGTAGGGCGTGAGTTCGTCCCAGACCTCGCAGCACCAGCTATAGGTCTCCGCATCCTGCGTCACGCGCCGGGCGTAGAGCGGGATATGCTGGGTCTTCTTGCCGTCCTTCTCCACGATGGTGAGCACGCGGCTGCCCTTGTGCAGCGTCTCGCCCGGGAGAAACAGCTCCCAGTTGCCGCCGGGGAGGCGGCGCAGGGGCGCAGCGCCCCAGTCCCAGGCGTTGAAGTCGCCCGTGAGATAGAGCTGATCGGCCGCCGGCGCCCATTCCCGGTAGACCCAGCCGTCCGGCTGCTGATGGAAGCCGTACCAGGTGTGGGCGTTGGCGAAGCTGCTGAGGGACGCCTGTCCCTGCTGAAGCTGCGCGCGCTTGAGGCAGTAGCGATCCATACGCAGCGTGATGTCGCGCTCAAACCGCCGCAGCTCAGGGAATTTTTCCAGCAGTTGAAGCATATTTTTTCTCCTTGCACAGTTTCAAGAATAAAAAAAGGGGGCGCGGATTTCGCGTCCCCTGTGTGTGGCTTGGATTTACGCCATGCCGTTGAGCTTCACAGCCATCGCAGACTTCTTATGGGCTGCGTTGTTCTTGTGCAGCAGACCCTTACCGGCTGCGCGGTCAACAGTCTTAACAGCAACTTTATAGGCACTGACGGCAGTGTCGCGGTTGCCCTCGGCAACGGCTGCGTCAAACTTTTTGATCATGGTCTTGAGCTCGGTCTTGTCCGCGCGGTTCTTCGCTCTGAGCTGCTTGGACTTCTCGTCTCTCTTGGCAGAAGACTTGATGTTGGCCATGTTTGATTCGCCACCTCCTCCTACAAAATTGAGTTAATACATAACCCGCGTTTCGTAAGTATAGCAGAGAAAGCCTTGAAAAGCAAGCATTTTTTTACATTTCTTTTCACTTTTTTTCTCTTGTTGCGCCGTATGAAAAACGGGCATCTTTAACACAATATATAGAGGGAAAAAGAACAGGGAGGAAGAATATGGTAATAAATGGAAGAACAGATCTGGCAAGCGAGGTGCGTCGGCGCCTGTGCGGCGGAGCCTCGGTCACAGAGCTCCCGGGCGTGCGGGCCCGGGAGGAGCGGATCGAAGAGTATCCCGTGACCACGGTGGAGATCCTGGACCAGCGGGGCA
>JAZQCO010000014.1:0-22292 GCA_045546335.1 Candidatus Limivicinus sp.
CTTCTCCTGCGTGTGCAGCGTCACGGCGATGGAGTGCGAGCGCATGACCGGCACGCGCACGCAGGTGCAGTTGACCTTGAGATCGGGGCTGTGGAGAATGCGCCGCCCCTCGTTCTGCATCTTCATCTCTTCCTTGGTGTAGTCGTTGCCGTAGGGGGCGTCGATAAAGGGGATGACGTTCATGGCAATCTGGGTGGCGAAGGTCTTGACCTCGGGCTTCTCGCCGTTGGCGAGCGCCTTCATCTGCGCCTCCAGCTCGGCGATGCCGTTCTGCCCCGCGCCGGAGACGGCCTGATAGGTGCAGACCACCATCTTCTCGATCGGCGAGAGCTTCGCGATCCCGGCGACGGCCATGAGCGCAATGATCGTGCAGCAGTTGGGATTGGCGATCAGGCCGTGGTTGTCAAAGGCATCCGCGCCGTTGATCTCGGGCACCACCAGCGGCACGTCCGGCTCGAGGCGGAAGGCGGAGGAGTTGTCGATATACACCGCGCCGCTGCGCTTGATGGCAGGGGCGAAGCGGCGGGACATATCGCCCTCCACCGCGCCGAGCACGAAGTCGCAGCCTGCAAAGCTCTCCTCCGTCGCCTCGCGGATCGTCACCTCCTGCCCGTGAAAGAGCACCGTGCCTCCGGCGCTGCGCGCACTTGCGAGGGGACGCAGCTCGGAGACGGGGATCTCGTACTCCTGCAGCACCTTGAGCATTTCCTGACCGACAGCGCCGGTAGCGCCGAGTATCGCAACGACATAGCTATCTTTTTTCATGGTTTATTCCTCCAATCATCCCTTGATAAATCCTTCATACAAAACACGGATGGCGGTCTCGAACTGCTCGTTCTGCACGCCGACCGTGATGCTCAGCTCGTCAGCGCCCTGGGCGATCGTGCGGATATTGACCCCCGCCTCGCCGAGCGCGGCGAAGAGACGACCCGACACGCCGGGGCGCGAGGCCATCTGGCGGCCAACAGAGGCGACCAGCGCGATTCCGTCCTGCACGGCGAGATCGTCCGGGCGGCAGCTCTTTCTGATCTCTGAGATCACGTCATACAGCCCCTCGCCGAGCGCGGCGCTGGAGGCCACGAGGGAGAAGGAATCCAGCCCCAGCGTGATGTGCTCGACCGGGGTGTGGTAGCGATCCAGAATCTCCAGCGCACGGCGCAGCGTCTCGCTCTGGTTCATGTTGTGCTTGGTGAGGGTGAAGATCGTGAAGTTGCGCCGCCCGGCTATGCCGGTGATGAAGCGCTCCTCCTGCTGCTCGCCCTCAATGCTCTCCACGATCAGGGTGCCGGGATCCTGCGGGCGGTTCGTGTTGCGGATGTTGAGGGGGATCCCCTTCTCCTTGACCGGCTGAATGGATTCCTCATGCAGCACCGACGCGCCCATGAACGCCAGCTCCCGCAGCTCGGCATAGGTGATGTTCGGGATGGGGTTGGGGTCCTTGACGATGCGGGGGTCAGCCATCAGGATGCCGGACACGTCCGTCCAGTTTTCGTATACATCGGCCTCCACCGCCGCGGCGGCAAGCGCACCGGAGATATCGCTGCCGCCCCGGCTCATCACCTTGATGCGCCCGCTCGGCAGGCTCCCGTAGAAGCCGGGAATCAGCACGCGCCCGTGCTCGGCGACGGCGGCGGCGATGGCGGCGTAGGTCTTCTCCTGATCCACCTGCCCGTCGAGACCGAAGAACACGCACTCCGCCGCGTCCACGAAGCGATAGCCCAGATACTCCGCCAGCAGCCGGGAGGTGAAGTACTCGCCCCGGCTCACCAGCTCATCGACCGACATATCCCGGCTCAGCCGTGAGCGCAGCACCGCGAGATCCTTCTCCACGTCGTACCGCAAGCCCAGTGTGTCGCGCAGTTCGAGGAAGCGCTCCTCTATTGTATGCAGGATATCGGCGCAGGAGACCCCGTAGGTCAGATGCGCGTGACAGAGATAGAGCAGATCCGTCAGCTTGTGATCCCCCGCATTGCGCTTCCCGGCGGCGGAGGAGACCACAACGCGGCGGTCGAGGTCGGCCTCGATGATGGCCTTGACCTTGCGAAACTGTTCAGGCCCCGCGACAGAGGAGCCGCCGAATTTTGCAACCTTGATTCCCACGTGTCCCACCTCTCAGTCCCGCAGCGCGGCGAAGAAGACGGACGCGCCATTCTCGCGCAGCTCCTTCGCCTTCGCGTGCATCTGAGCGACGCTCAGCGGCGCGGTGACGATCCGGGTCACGCCCCCCTCGCTCTCTCTGCTCTCGGCGGGAAGGCTCTCCGCCAGCGCCTCGGGCAGACGCACATAGTAGCGGTGGACGCTCGCGCTGTTGTCGGCACTGCCGGAGGCGCAGTCAGCGGAGAACATATAGCGCTCGCCGCGCAGGATGCCGCTGAGATCGCGCAGCACCGCCGAGGCGGTGGGATAACGCCCCGCGCCCTGCCCCATCAGCACGATGGAGCCGGAATTTTTGCCCTCATAGCGAGCCATATTATAGTTTTGCAGCACCGAGCACTCGGGCGCGCCGCCGCGCACAAGCACCGGCTCGACGTAGGCGCTGACCGCGCCGCTCTCGCTCCTGCCACCGGCGACCAGCAGACGGCAGGTGTAGCCGCGCGGCTGAAAATGCGCCACATCCGCTGCGGTGATCGACTCGATGCCCTCGTTCAGCAGCCCCTCCGTGGGCAGCAGATCGTAGGCGACCGCGTCCGCGAGCATGACCTTGCGCAGCGCGTCCAGCCCGGACACATCCGCCGTCGGGTCGGCCTCGGCATAGCCGAGACGCTGCGCGTCAGCCAGCGCCTCGCTGTAATCCAGCCCCAGTCGCTGCATGGCGTCGAGCATATAGTTGGTCGTGCCGTTGAGGATGCCGCCGAGGGAGAGGATCGCATCGCTCTCGCGCGCAAGCGCGAGATTGTGCAGGAAGGGCACCGCCCCGCCGCAGGCCGCGCTGAAGAGAAAGGCCACGCCCTTCTCACGGGCGAGGCGATTGAGCTCTACGCCCTTGGCAGCGACAAGCGCCTTGTTGGAGGTGACGACGTGCTTGCCCGCCTCCAGTGCCGCGCGAACGTAGCTGTACGCCGGCTCCACGCCACCCATCACCTCCGCGACCGCGCCGACCTCCGGGTCGTTCACGATCTCTTCGATCCGGCAGCGCTTGAAGGGCGCGTCCGCCTTGCCCGGCCGAACCAGCACCGGTCCCTGTTCCAAACCACGCGCCGCGGCGAGCATCTCGTATACACCAACGCCCACGGTGCCGAACCCCAATAACGCGACCTTCATAACAGCCTCCAAAAATTTTGTGTCCGTATAAAAAAGACACTTGTTTTTTTCACGGGCACAGTGTATCATAGGGCTGTACAAAAAGCAAGCTATTTTTTTATTCAATTTGCTATGGAGCGTACAGCTATGCTGAACAACTATCTCATCGTCCATAAAAGCATTCTCCCGGAGTACTTTGAAAAGGTGCTTGAGGCGCGGCGGCTCATGGCAAGCGGCAAGGTGAAGGAGGTCAGCCAGGCGGTCAGGCAGGTGGGCATCTCCCGGAGTACTTACTATAAGTACAAGGACTATATTTTCGAGCCCTCGGATATGGCGGGCGAGCGTAAGGCGGTGCTCTCGATGATGCTCGACCACACGCCGGGCGTACTCTCGGCGCTGCTGCGCTCGATCTCCGAGGCCGGGGCGAGCGTGCTGACCATCACGCAGTCCCTTCCGATCCACAATATGGCGAGCGTCACACTTTCGCTGGATGTGAGCGCGATGACCTTCACCATGGCGGAGCTGGTGGATGCCATCGAAGCCACCCCCGGTGTGGATAACGTGCGGCTGCTCGCGATGGAGTAGGCGGGCTCCTGCCTCCCCTGAAAGGGGCGCCTAAGAGGTTGACCCCTCAGTCGCTGCGCGACAGCTCCCCTTTCAGGGGAGCCAAAAAGGTAATGATTATGATTTCATTTCAGGAGGAAGACTATGTTTTACCGGAGTACCAGAAGCGAAGAGCGCGTGACAGACACAGCGGCGGTGCTGCGCGGCCTCGCGCCGGACGGCGGGCTGTATCTCGATGAGCACCTGGGCGAGCGCCCCTTCGATTGGGAAGGCTGCCTCGCGCTCAGTCCGCTCGGCATGGCTGAGAAGATTCTGTCCCATCTGCTGCCGGGCTATACCGATATGGCCGCGCTCGTGCAGCGCGCCTATGCGGGCAAGTTCGAGACCGACGATCTCACCCCGCTTGTGAAGGTGGGCGAGGACTATGTGCTCGAGCTCTTTCGCGGGCCGACGGCGGCGTTCAAGGATGTGGCGCTCTCGATGCTGCCGCAGCTCGTCACCGCCGCGCGCGAGCAGGAGGGCGTGACGGACAAGATCGTGATTCTGACGGCGACCTCCGGCGACACGGGCAAGGCGGCGCTCGAGGGCTTCCACGATGTGGCGGGTACGGGGATCCTCGTCTTCTTCCCCGCCGACGGGGTCTCGCCGGTGCAGAAAGCACAGATGGTCACACAGACGGGGGCAAACGTCAAGGTCTGCGCCGTGCGCGGGAACTTTGACGACTGCCAATCCGGTGTGAAGGCCGCCTTCGCCGCCATCAATCAAAGCGGCGCGCTCGAGGGGAAAGCTCGCCGCCTCTCCTCCGCCAACTCCATCAATATCGGCCGCCTCGCCCCTCAGGTGGTCTACTACTTCATCGCCTACGCCGAGCTTGTGCGGCGCGGCGCGGTCAAATGCGGCGAGCCGGTGGATTTCGTCGTGCCGACCGGGAACTTTGGGGACATCCTCGCGGGCTACTTTGCGCGCCTGATGGGGCTGCCCGTGGGGCGGCTTGTCTGCGCATCGAACGCCAACCGCATCCTCACCGATTTCCTCACCACCGGTGTCTATGACAAGCGCCGGGATTTTCTCAAAACAACCTCCCCCTCCATGGATATCCTGATCTCCTCGAACCTCGAGAGGCTGCTGTATCTTGCGACTGGGGACGCGGATAAGGTCTCCGCGCTCATGCGTGAGCTCAGCGAGAAGGGTGTCTACACACTTGACAGCGAAGCGCTCGCGCGGATCCAGGCTGTGTTCTCCGCCGGCTGCTGCGACGAGGAGCAGAGCCGCGAGACCATCGGGCGCGTCTGGCGCGAGTGCGGCTATCTCTGTGATCCGCACACGGCGGTCGCCATGCACGTCGCGCAGGAGTACAAACACAGCCGCGAGGGGCATACGCCGCTGGTGGTGCTCTCCACCGCCTCGCCCTACAAATTCCCGGCGGCGGTGCTGCGCGCCGTGGGCGGCGACATGAGCGGCGACGAATTTCAGCAGATGGAGACCCTCGCCGCGCTCTCCGGTGTGCCGATCCCGAAGGGGCTGCGCGGGCTGCGTGAGCGGCCAGTGCTCCACAAGGACGTGATCGAGCGTGAGGAGATCCTCCCTTACGTCCTCAGCCAGATCGAAAAGCTATAAACGAATCTCACCTCGGGCAAACTAGACCCGAGGTGATTTTTTATGGATCAAATTCGGGACATGGGCGCGAGCAGTGCGGGCGGCATCCAGTGCCTGACGATCGTCGGGCAGATCGAAGGGCACCAGACCCTGCCCGAGGACAGCAAGAGCACACGCTATGAGCACATTCTGCCGCTGATCGCGGCGGTGGAGGAGACGCCGGAGATATCCGGGCTGCTGATCCTGCTCAACACGATGGGCGGGGACGTGGAGGCGGGGCTCGCCATTGCGGAGCTGATTGCGGGGATGAAGAAGCCCAGCGTCTCGCTGGTGCTGGGCGGCAGTCATTCGATCGGCGTGCCGCTCGCGGTCGCGGCGCAGCGCAGCATGATCGCCCCCTCGGCGGCGATGACGATCCATCCCGTGCGCGTGAGCGGCGTAGTGATCGGCGTGCCGCAGACCTACCACTATTTCGCCCGCATCCAGGAGCGGATCGTGGGCTTTGTGACGGCGCACTCCCGCGTCACGCGCGAGGACTATCTGCGCCTGATGACGAACACGGACGAGCTGGCCAACGATGTAGGCAGCGTGATCTACGGTGAGGAGGCCGTGCGCCTCGGGCTGATCGACCAGCTCGGCACGCTCTCGGACGCGCTGGACTACCTGCACGGGCGGCAATAAAGGCTTTACGAACGGCGCGGGTGGGAGTATAATGGCGGCATAACAGGAAAAGGAACGCCGAATCATGCCGAACATCGTTGAAATTGAGGACTTCCTCGCCCCGGAGCTGGACGTTTACGCCCGCCTGACCGAGAACCAGCTTGTCAACCGCGCCGACCCGCACAACGGGCTTTTCATCGCCGAGAGCCCGAACGTCATCGACCGCGCGCTCGACGCGGGCTATGAGCCGGTGTCGATGCTGCTCGAGCGCAAGCATATCGAGGGGCAGGCAGCGGGCATCCTGCGCCGCTGTGGGGAGATCCCGGTCTACACCGCTCCCCTGCCCGTGCTGACGCAGCTCACAGGCTTCCCGCTGACGCGGGGCGTGCTGTGCGCCATGCGCCGCCCGACGCTTCCCGAGCCGGAGGCGCTGCTGGGCACAGCGCGGCGCGTCGCGGTGCTTGAGAACATCATGAACCCGACGAACCTCGGGGCGATCTTCCGCTCCGCCGCCGCGCTGAACATGGATGCGGTGCTGCTCACCCCCGCCTGCTGTGACGCGCTGTACCGCCGCTGCGTGCGCGTGAGCATGGGGACGGTGTTCCAGGTGCCGTGGACGTATCTGGACTGCGGCTGGCCGGACGCGGGGCTGTCGCTGCTGCGACGCTACGGCTTTGCCACGGCGGCGATGGCGCTCGACGAGCGCGCCATCAGCATCCGTGACGAGCGGCTGCTCACGCGGGAGCGGCTCGCTATCGTGCTAGGCACAGAGGGGGACGGTCTCGCCGCCGCAACGATTGCCGGCTGCGACTACACAGTCAAGATCCCCATGTCCCACGGCGTAGACTCGCTCAATGTCGCGGCAGCGAGCGCCGTGGCGTTCTGGGTGCTGGGAAACGAGGGCTGAGGAATGGATATGAATTACTGTATGCAGTGCGGCGCAAGGCTTGAGAAAAAGCTGCACCCCGACGAGGGGCGTGAGATTCCCTGGTGTCCCGGCTGCGGCGCGTTCCGCCACCCGATCTTCAACACCGCCGTGAGTATGGTCGTGCTCAATCCTACCCAAGACAAGGTGCTGCTGATCCGTCAGTACGGCAAGCCCTTCTATGTGTTGGTTGCGGGTTATGTAAACCAGGAAGAGGACGCGGAGGATGCCGCCGCGCGCGAGCTGCACGAGGAGACGGGGCTGACAGCGGCGGCGCTGCACTTCAACCACAGCCATTACTTCGCCCCCACGAACACACTGATGCTGAATTTCACCGTCACGGTGGCGGAGGATACGGTGAGGGCGAACTGGGAAGTGGACGAGTGGCGCTGGTTCAGCCTGGAGGAGGCGGCAGAGAAGATCAAGCCCGCCAGCCTCGCCCGCGCTTTCCTGCTGGGCTGGCTCTCCGGCGGGCAATATGAGTTCTCGTAATACCATAAGGAACGAAGAGGCTGTCTCAAAAATCCGAAAGAGAATGTAGGGGAGGCTATCAGCCTCCCGGCGGCGAAATCAAACGATCTGAAAAAAGTTGGGCGAATCCGCTCTTTGTGCGAATTCGCCCAACTTTTCAAGTGTTGATGTTTTCACTGCACGGGCGGCTGATAGCCGCCCCTACGGCTGCTCTTGCCGTTTTGAGACAGCCTCTTTCGCTCTACTGGCCACGGCGACTTACCGCGCTTTCTCCACGTTGCTTTTTATGTTTCCTATGTTATGTCAGCGATGTTATGTAGTTGTAGTTACGTCACTATTGTTACGTTAACAATTTTACGTTACTTCTTTTATGTAAATAATGCTATGTATCTATAGTTATGTATGTACTGTTATGTCGATCGTATTATGTTAACTTCTCTGGCATAAAAAAAGTAAGCCCTGACTTTTCACACACGGTTCGGAAAAGTCAGGGCTTACTGTTCATTCTTGATATCTAAAATCGTTTAACCTCTCTTTCTGCCGATTCCAGCACCGGTTCTCTTTGAGCTTCCGCCTTCCAACGAGGGGGGCTCCTGCGATTTCCGGATGCAGCAACGTTCAAGAACGTACTCGATGAGACTCTTTCGATCCCTGAACCTCGGTCTATCTAAAAGGGTCTTTCCCCTTCGCATCTATAAGATACCAGATTTCTCTCCGTCCGTCAAGCGTCTATCTGGACAAAGAATGTCCTTCGTTTTTGTATGCTTTGCCGGTTTTCTTCAGATTTGTCTGTTCCTATTGACATTTCATTTGTTAAAACTGTATAATAAATATGTTGTGTGTCGCAGTCTGGCTCCCGGCTTTTTGCGCTTTGCCGGTTTGGGCTGCGCTTTTTGTTGCTTTTCCGCGCCGCCTGTGATAAGCTAAAGGCATGAAAAAACTGTTCTTGCTCCTGATGGCCTTCACCCTTTGCCTCACGCTCTGCGCGTGCGGCAAGCAGGAGGCCGCGCCCGCCGAGCCGGGCATCGTCAGCCCCACGCCCGCCGCAGAGACACCGGTGGTCTACAGCCGTGTCGAGAGCATCCCCATCACGGCGGAAAACTGGAACGTCTATTTTGAACTCAGCGAGGTGCCGCTCTTCATCCTCAACCCCAACGGCGGTGTGCGCGAGTTGGTGCAAAACTATTGCGTCACGCTGCGCGAGGAGTTCGCCCACCGGATGCGGACGGAGGGCAGCTACAAGGTCGATTTCACGATCGGCTTTGACGTGTATGTGGACACGCTGGAGATCGACCTGGATAACCGCGCCTTTTCGCACACGGACGATCTGCTTTACGCTCTGCGCGCCGAGCACAACTGCTCCTTCACCGCCCGCGCCCTGCCTAAAAGCGCGGCGGGCGGCACCTATGCCGACTACCTCTTCAACCTCGCCCCGCAGTACCGCAACGCCTTCTTCTCCGGCAGCGCGCATTTCACTGACGGGGTCTGGGCGGGCTTCTACGTCGATCTTGCCACGGTCGAGGTGCTCTCCGCCGAGGGCACGCTCGAGCTCGGCGCGTGATCTTCTCAATAACCTCAAAGGAGCGGCCGCTTGGCCGCTCCTTTTTTACTTTTTCCAAGTCATAGTCTGTTCCCGCTGCCGAACCGGCGTTCTCCGCATCAGACGCGGCGCGTCATCGTCAGACTGGGCGAAGGGCTCCTCGGTCTCCGCGACGGGCTGAGACACAGGCAGGACGCCATAGCCAAGGATCGTCTGATCCGTCAGCCGATAGCTGAAGCGCTCGACCGCCGGGGTACGGTTGCCCTCAATGGTGGCGAGCCGCCAGATTCCCTGTTCGTCCTGCCGAAGCTCCTCGACGAGGCCGACGTGATCCCCCCGGCCGTCGCCGTCAAAGTCGAAGAAGATCAGATCCCCCGGCTTCGGCATATAGTCCTCGGCTGGCACATACTGCTCTCGCGCCTCCAGATCGTCGATCCAGCGGCGCACACCGCACTCACGCGGCATGGCCTCCTCCGGGATATCGGCATAGTGGAGGCAGAAGGAGAGGAACATCGCGCACCAGGGGCTGTACGGCCTTCCGTACCAGTCGCCGTAGCGTGTGTAGCCTCCCGGTATCCATTCCGAGTCATAGTCGAAATTGCGGCTGCTCTCCTGATAGCCAAGCTGAGAGCGCGCGACTGTCAGCAGCGCTTCGTCCCAGGTCTCGCCGCGCTCCAGGGTCGAAAAAAAGCTGTCCCACTCCCAGTGGCTCTCCACATCGGCATTGGGATCGCTCTCCACTGTCTCCGGCGCGGGCTCCTCTGTCTCAGTAAAGCAGGCCGCGGAGTGGATGTGCTCCTCAAACTGCGGCAAGCCGCAAATCAGCCTGCCGTCGGCATCGCAGCAGGAGGTATCATGTACATGCAGGCCGAGCTGTCCGCAGCTCAGAAGCCGCTCGGTCACATAGCAGCTCTCATCGTGGGTGTGCGCGCCTTCGCCCTCGGGGATGGCGCAGCTCAGCTCCTGCGTCCAGGCATAACAGAGATCGGTGTGCTCATGCTCCTCGCTCTCCTCCGCGCACAGCAGTTCGCCGCGCACAGGCGAATAGCAGCCCTCGCCGTGCTGATGGCCGGGTTTCTCCGGCTCGGTACACGTCAGGATCCGCTCCTCCGTATAGCAGCCGTCACTGTGGATGTGCGCGGGGAGCTCGGGAAGTGGACAAACAAGCTCCCCTGCCGCATTACAGCACTGCTCGGTGTGGGTATGGGCGGCGACTCCGGCAAATCCCTCGCCGCTCGGGGCGATATAGCTGCACGCGAGCTCCGGCACGCCATCCGCTGCGGCCAGCAGAGGCAGAGCTGCAAGCAGCGCGCAGAACACCGCGCTCAGAACACCCGTTCGCACTATCTTTCTCAACGCCCATCCCCCCCTTTCGCAAGTTTCTGAATATTATACGACAGCTTTCAGTATCTTTCAAGTGTTTTCAAAACATTTCATACCTGCGATGCGCCGCCCTGATATGAAACGAGCGCCCCGGGATTCCCCGGGGCGCTCGTGTATGGAGCGCGAATCAGGCGTTTTTCAGCAAAACGGTAATGTACGCATTCGCGGCGGGCATGGTGAAGGTGAAGTCCGAATTGAGGGTGACGCATTCGGATTCGGGCAGTGCCGCGATGGTAGCCCAATCGCCGTCCTTCGTGGTGACGTAGATTCTGTCCACGATCTTGCCGTCGGGCAGCGTCCCGAGGACGATGCGCACGGTTCTGCCCGGCTCGGCGGTGGTGTTGGTGTAGCCGTTCACCACATAGGTGAGATTGGTCATACCGCTCGCGGACGAGGCGCTGATGCTGTGCGCGACAGCGTTGGGATCCGCCACGAAGCTCACAACGATGCTCACATCGCAGGCGGGCATGACGAAGTTGTTGCTCTCATCGACCGTGAGCGCAGCGCCGTTGTAGACCTTCGTCACGCTGATGCTGCCGAGCTTGTAGCCGTGATCCGGCGTGGCGACAATATGAACACTCTGGTTCGCGGCGGCGCCGTTGACGGCCTGGCCGTTCACCGTGAGGGAATAGGTGCCATTGGCAGCGCCGGTCTTGTTGAGGGTATAGTAGGTCGCGCTGGTCGTGGTGCTGCTCGTCGTGCCGGTGCTGGTACCGGTCGTGGTACCGGTCGTGGCGGTCGTGGTGGTGGTTACAGTGCCCTTCACCGGGAGAAGGAGCTGCTCGCCGACCTGGATCTTGTTGATGTTGGTCTTGTTGTTGAGCGCTTTGATCTGGTTGGTGAGGTTCGCGTCAAGCGCCATGCCGTACTTGGCACAAATGGCCTGGACGGTCTCGCCGCTCGTTACGCGGTGGGCAACGATGGCGGTGAAAGAACCGCTCGTGGGTTTGGTGGTGCTGGGGATGGAGAGAACCTGCCCCACATAGATCTTCGCCGCGTTCTTGATGTTGTTGAGCTGCTGGACGGTGGCGATATTGGTGCCGTAGGCAGAGCAGATATTGCCGAGCGTGTCGCCGTTCTTCACGCTGTAGCTCACGAGGTAGTAACGCACACTGTCACCGCTTGCGAGATTGAGGCTCGTGCCGGTGGCGGACGCTGTCGTGGTCGTGGTGGTGGTCGCCGCCGTGCTGGTGGCGGTCGTGGTGCTCGTGCTCGAGGTCGTGCTGCTCTTGGTGGCGGTGCTCAGCGCGGGCACGGTATTCGCCGCGGGGAGCACGATCGTGCGGCCGACAGCGAGGTTATTCCAACTGGTGATGTTGTTGGCGGCCTTGATCCACGCCTCGTTCTTATAGAAGTCCACCTTGAGCTGCTCGCAGACCTTGATGACGATTTCACCGTTCTGGAGCGTATGGTACTGCACGGGCACGCTGTAGCCGCTGCTGGAGCTGGAGGAGCTGCCGGAGCTGCTGCTCTCGGGCGTGAGCACCTTGCCCGCAGCAGGCAGGGTCAGGGTCTTCCCCACAGGGAGGGAATCGGCATTCTTCAGATTGTTCTTTTGCAGGATCCAGGCGACATTCTTGTCATAGTCCACACCCTTGCTCTTGCAAATGGCGATCAGCGTATCGCCGAGCTTCACCTTATAGGTCTGGGTGTCGTCCGCATAGGCGGCGCCGCCGGCCATGGCGAAGAGGCTCGCCACCAGGCTAAGGCAGAGCAGCATACTAAGGAAACGTCTTTTCATTCTCATATCCTCCCGACCGGCTCATACAAGCCGAATAATATATGACGGAACTGAAACAGGGATTTTTCTAAAAGTTACATCCCGGTAACAGTGTAATTGCATTATATGACACTCTCCCGCAGATTGCAAGAGGGAAACGCAAATTTTTTGAAAAATTTTTTATGGGTGACAAATCGCGCCGGACTGTGTATACTTTCCTTGTCGATATTCATTCTATAAAGGAGTTTTGCAAATGCGCATTCTCATCGCCTCGGATATCCCCGGCTCCGCCGCCTGGTGTGAGCGGCTGGTGGCGGCCTTCCACCGGGAAGAGGCCGACCGCCTCTTCCTGCTGGGGGACATTCTCTACCACGGCCCGCGTAATCCCCTGCCCGAGGGCTACGACCCCAAGGCCGTCGCCTCGCTGCTCGGCACACTGGAAGGCCGCGTCTGCGCCGTGCGGGGCAACTGCGACGCGGAGATCGACGAGGTCGTGCTGGGTTTCCCGCTGCTCGCGGAATATGCGCTGCTGTTTGTCGGCGGGCGCACGATCTTCGCCACTCACGGGCACCGCTACAGCCGCGAGACCCCACCCCCGCTTGCGCCGGGTGATCTGCTGCTGCACGGGCACACGCACGTTCCGTGCTGGGACAGCTTCGGTGAGGGGAACCTCTGCCTCAACCCCGGCTCGATCTCGCTGCCGAAGGACGGCTCCCCGCGCGGTTATATTCTGCTCACTGACACGGAGATCATCTGGAAGACGCTCGACGGCACAGCGTACCACAGCCTCAGCCTAACGTGATCGTCAGGTCGCTGTACGTCTCAAGCATCGGGTACTTGGTATCGCTCGCGGTAAAGCCCTCCGGGACTTTCAGGATCGACGCGCTGTAGCTGTCCCGCTCCACGGAAAACGTAGCGAGGCCGCTTTCATCCGTCACGGCGGTGTGGCAGACGCTCTCCGAGCAAAGCTGCACCGCCGCGCCACTGACCGGTACGCCGCTCCCGTCCACGACAAAGACGCGATAGAGCCCTTCCCTGTTCGCCGTCGCCGCCGGGGCGGCGTCCGTGAGCAGGTCACGGAAGGTCTGCGCGTACTCGTCCACCCGCGCGCCGATGATCGGCGGGGCGACGATGACACCGTTTCGATCCACGAAATAGCTCGTCGGGATCGCCTCAAGCGGGAAGAGCTCATCGACCTTCTCCATCGGCAGCAGCACGCGATAGTGCGCGTCCTTCTCCTCCATCAGCTTGCGCGCCTGTTCCGGCGCGCCGGCCTCGTCCCCGTCCAGCAGTACGCCGACGACCGCGCAGTCAAGTTCGGCGATACGCTCGTTGAGCGCGTCCAGTTCGCCCAGCTCCCCGACGCAGGGCGGGCACCAGGTCGCCCAGACATTCACCATCGTGAGCGCGTGCTCGGCGAAGAGCTCCGCACTGTCCACGGTCTCGCCGTCGAGGTCGGTGGTCTCAAAGCGGACAAGCTGCCCCACCATCTCGCTGAAGGGCGGGAGAGGTTCATAGTACTCCCCTGCCGCGAGCGCCGCCTGCAGCGCCTCGGCTGTGGCGGCATACTCTGCGGCAAACGCCGCATCCAGCTCCGCTTCAAGCTGTTCATCACAGGCATAGAAGCGGTACTCGCCCACCTGCGCCAGCTCCTCCGTCCGTGCCGCGTCGAGCTCATACCCATACGCGGCAAACAGGTCACTCACCGCGCCAAAGTCCTTCCCGCCGCCGACCGTGTACACCGTACACAGCGGGCAGACCGCGCTATACAGCTCGTCCTGCTCCTTCTCGCTGCGCTGCTTTCCCAGCAGCTCACGAAAGCGCGCCTCAGGCAGCGCGATGTAGTATATGTAGACGCACGCCGCGTCGCCGCCAAGCTCCCCGCCGTCCTCGGCATAGAGCAGCCCCTCCTCGGCGGGGGCGCCTTCCGGAAAGCGCAGCGTGAAGCCGCGCTCACCGAATACGAGCTCATACGGCTCCTCCGCAAACGCGCTCGCCGCAGAAGAGGCCAGCATCAGCAGACATAGAAGCAGACTGCGTGTTCTTCTCATTAGACTACTCCCCTTCCCGGTCTTTTCATCTTATCATACCTCGCCGCGAAGTCGAAGTCAATCGACCTACCGGGAAATTCAGGATTATTAAGTATTGCGCCGTGACCTCGGTTGCATTATAATAAGATCGCCGTGAACCGGACACTGAAAAAGAATCGAGGGAAACACTATGACCGAACAGGAAGCCCCGCGCAGCAAGTGCGGGTATTGCATGGGCGGCGAGCTGCTCGACGCCTTTGGCATCAAAATCTGTGAGCTGTCCGTGAGCCAGCTCATCCTCTTCAAGGAGCAGAGCCACCCCGGCCGCTGCATCGTGGCCTACAAGGATCACGTCAGCGAGATCGTCGATATCAGCGCGGAGGAGCGCGCCGCCTTCATGGAGGACGTGGCCCGCGCCGCGAAGGCGATCCACGCCGCCTTCCACCCCGAGAAGCTCAACTACGGCGCTTACGGTGACACCGGCTGCCATCTCCATGTGCATCTGGTGCCGAAGTACCGCGACGGCTTTGAGTGGGGCGGGGTCTTCGCCATGAACCCCGGTCAGGTGAAGCTCAGCGACGCCGAATACGCCGCCATGATCGAAAAGATCAAAGAAAATCTCTAAACGCTAACGCCCCCGATCAGAGATCGGGGGCGTTATCTTTCTCTTTAATTGAAGCGCACGACCTTATGAGCGAGACGGTAGGTGCCGCGCACGATCGCCGCACCGCCCTTGCCGGGCAGGCAGGCCAGACGCAGCACCGTGCGGCGGCGGAAGTATTCCGCCCACTTCCAGTCGTAGGCGAAGCAGCGCTGCCACATCTCCTCGAGATCCTTCTCCGCCTGCTCCGAGCCGTTGAGGCGCGCATACAGCACCGAGATACCGAACATGATGAACAGCTCGTGCTTGAGATAGGCGCGCTTGTGCTTATCGCGCATCTCGTCGAGGTGGTAGCAGGTGAAGCACAGCTCTGTCGCCTTAAGCTGGTGGGCGTAGCGGCGCTTCATCACGTCCTCCTGCACACTCTGCCCCGCGCGGCCGATGAAGTAGTGATAGAGGTCGCAGTTGAGGTAATACATACGCTCCACGGGACGGAGGTTGCCGTAGATCATGTAGTTATCCTCGTAGAAGGTATGCTTCGGCATTTCCAGCCCGTTTTCCCGCAGCATCTCGGTGCGGAAGGTGCAGGCGTGCACCATGAGGATCTGATCGACGTGGAAGGGGCGCGTCTCTGCCCAGGTGAAGATTCTGTTCTCAGGCAGGGCATTGGAGAAGTTGATGGAGCGGTTGCCCTTGCCGTCGGCGTGGTCATAGTAGTAGTTGGTCACGAAGAGATCCACACCGCCCTGCCTCTCGCAGCTCTCGAGCGTATCGAGGAAGTGCGTGAAGTCGCGGCTCACCCAGTCGTCGCTGTCCACCGTCTTGAAGTACTTGCCCGTGGCATTGCGGACGCCCTGGTTCAGCCCCTCGCCGTGGCCGCCGTTCGGCTGATGGATGGCGCGCACAATGCCCGGATACTTCTTCTCCCAGGCATCGGCGATCTCGCCGGTGCGGTCGGTGGAGCCGTCGTCCACGATCAGGATCTCCACCCGCTCGCCGCCTTGCAGCAGGCTCTCGAGGCATTTTTCCATGTAGTCCTGCGAATTGTAGCAGGGCACGGTAACAGTCAGCAGTTTCATATCAGTACCTCTATGATAAATAGAAATTATATTTCAAATCATTCTACCACAGCCGTCTGTGAAGGACAAGCCCCAATTTGTGCTTTCGTGCCGGTAACTTCTGCCATTGTCTTGCAAATGCAGCAAAAAGGGGCTATACTGAGAGAAAATGGCAAGGGAGGGGTCTCCGATGCGCCGTCTTCGGCACATACTCTGCGGCATACTGGCAATGCTGCTGCTTGCGCTGCCCGCCTGCTCCTCCGCTGCTGCGGTCTCGGCGCAGGTCACAGCGGTCACGCCGCGCCCGCTTCCGGAGCCGGAGGGGCTGCGGATCGCCGTCGCCTCCGATCTGCATCTGCACGAGACGCAGCGCGGCGATGCGCCGATCCAGGCGGATTACTCGATGGAGCTGGTGGACGCGCTGCTCTGGGATGCGCAGAGGCAGGGCGCGGCCTTCCTGCTGCTCACCGGCGACATCGTCAACGGCGGGCGCGCGGCGCGGCATGAGACGCTGTGCGCGAAGCTCGCGCGCGCCGAGGCGGCAGGGCTGGATGTGTACGTTCTCCCCGGCAATCACGACCTCTCCCCCGTCACGCAGACGGAGTTTGCCGCGCTCTATGACGAGTTCGGCTTCGCCGAGGCGTACAGCCGCGACGAGAGCTCGCTGAGCTATTGCATCCGGCGCGACGGGCTGCTGATCCTGATGCTCGACACCGGCGGCTATCCCGGCGCGGCCTGTGACCTGCCCGGCTCGGAGGGCACGGGCAGTGCCCTGGTATCTCCCGCCACGCTGCGCTGGGTCGAGGCGATGCTGCGGGAGGCGCAGACGCAGAGCCTCCGCGTGCTCTGCGCGGGGCATTACAATCTGCTCTCTGCGCTTGCCAGTGACCCCGGCTACGACGGCTATTATGTGCAAAACGGCGAGGCGCTTGCGGCGCTGCTGCGGGAGTACGGAGTGCTGCTGTATCTGAGCGGGCACATCCACACCCGCGCCTTCTACCGCGTGGGCGGGCTGCGCGAGCTGGTGACGGAGTACCTGCTGAGCTATCCCACCGGCTACAGTGTGCTCGATCTGAGCGCGCGACAGCTTCGCTACACGCCGCGCCGCGTCGATGTGGACGCCTGGGCAGCCGAGAGCGGCCAGCACGATCCAAGACTCCTGCACTACGCCCGGTGGCAGCAGGAGGATCTGTATCGCGGCGCGGCCTCCACCGTCGCCTCGATGGCGGCGCGCAATCCCTTGAGCGAGGCGGAAGAGGCAGACGCGGCGGAGTTCTTCTACGGCGTGCTGAACGCCTATTGGCAGGGCACGCTTGCCGATCGGCGCGAGGCCTTGGAGGCGATGCCGGGACGCGCGGCCTTCTTCCGCTGCGCGGAGGGCTTCGCCTACGGCTGGTGGCTGCACACGCTGCTGGATTCCGCAACGCCCGAGCTTGCGGGCTTCACGGTACTTTTAGGAGGGTAAGTATGGTAAAACGCTTTGATACGCTGCTCTTCCCCGGTGGGAAGCACAAGGTCTTCACGCTCAGCTATGACGACGGCGTGACGCAGGATCGCCGCCTCGCCGCGCTGTTGCGCAGCTATGGCGCCAAGGCGACCTTCAATCTCAACGCCGGGCTGCTGGGGCGGCGTGGGACGGCGCGCTTCGACGGGCGGCTGCTCGAGATCGAGCAGCTTGCCCCCGAGGAGCTCGCGGAGGTCTACGCCGGGCACGAAATCGGCGGGCACAGCCTGACCCATGCCAATCTCTCCAGCGTCGGCACGCCGCTCGGCTGCTGGGAGATCGCGGAGGACAAGCGCCGTCTCGAGGCGCTGACGGGCGAGCCGCTGCGCATGTTCGCCTATCCCTTCGGCGGCGTCAACAGCGATGTGGAGGACGCACTCCGCCTCGCGGGCTATCAGGGGGCGCGCACCGTCAATTCGACCCACGGCTTCGCGCTGCCCGACGATCCCCTGCGCTGGAACCCCACCTGCCACCACAGCGACCCGCAGCTCATGGAGCTGGCGCAGCGCTTTGTGGACACGGTGGAGCGCCGCCCGCTGCTCTTTTTCGTCTGGGGTCACGCCTATGAGTTCGACGGGCGGGGCAACTGGGACTGCATGGAGCGGCTGCTCGATTTCCTCGCGGCGCAGCCCGAGGATATCTGGTTTGCGACAAACGGCGAGCTCCTCGCCTATCTCGACGCCTGGAGGCGGCTTGAGTACGCCGTGGACGGGTCGCTGATCCGCAATCCGAGCGCGCTCGATGTGACCGTGGCCCCGGTTCCGGGCACAGCACTCACGCTCAAGGCCGGTCAAACCACCCGCGTCCCCAACGCGAACCTGTAGCCGCAGCAAAGGGGCTGTGAAGTTCGGGAGAGTCCTCTCTCCTTTTCTTCACAGCCCCGTCCCTTACTTATCGGAAGCTGTTCGCCCAGTTGACGAGGGAGTTGTGCCAGATGTTCTCCATCACGTCCCGGCGCATGCGCTCGGTGACAGGCCCGTTCTTCGCCATTTTGGACAGGATCACCGCCTGGAGCTGCTCGACCGTCATGAGGTCATAGGGGATATCGGGGATCTCCGTCTCCTCGAGCTTCACGTCGGTCGTGTTCTCCGGCTTCGGCGCTTCGGGCACGGCCTTCGGCGGCTCCGGCTTCACCGGGGCGGGCTTCACCGCCGTCACGGTCTCGAGCGCAGGGCGCTCCTGCCCCTCGTCCGGCGCGAGGATATCGCCGCCGCAGCCGGGCAGACAGAGGTTCAGCCGTCCGCCGGCGTTCTCCACGCGCTTTCCGCTGAGCAGACCGAGGTAGGTCGGCGCACTCGCGTCCACGCTGATGTGCGCCTCCCCGTCGCCGTTGTTCACCGCGACGATCAGCTTGCCGCGCGCAAAGGCGAACTGCTGGTTCGTCAGGCAGAGCTGCCGGTAATCCCCCCAGGCGAGCTCCTGCCTCCACTCGCTGTGGATTTTACCGAGCGCCGCGATCAGGCGCGTGCAGGGGTTCGTCTCCTGCTCCCCCCGATAGTCGTTCAGGTCGATATAGGGTCTGAGCGAATCGTCAGAGTGCCGCTCCTTGCGCCCCTCCATGCCGAACTCACTCCCGTAATAGACCGAGGGGATGCCAGGGAGGGTATAGAGCAGAATGTGCACCGGCAGATAGTGCCCCTTGTTCATGAGCTTGGTACTGATGCGCTCCACGTCATGGTTGTCAACGAAATTGTAGAGCTTGATATGCGCCGGAACCATACCGTTCGTGCGGTTCACGGTATGGGCGATCTCAAAATAGTTGTGGTCGTTATGCCCGCTGTAGAGCGCCTTGTGCAGGGCATAGTTCGTGACGCTGTGCAGGGTGTTTTCGTTGGCCCAGCGGGAGTAGTCCCCATGGATGACCTCGCCCATCAGCCAGAACTCCGGCTTCACGGCGTCGGCCGTGCGGCGCAGCGCCTTCATGAACTCGAAATCCAGTACGTCCGCCGCGTCGAGGCGGATCCCGTCCACGTCAAACTCGCTGACCCAGAAGCGCACCACATCGCAGATATAGTCGCGCACGGCGGGATTTCTCTGGTTGAGCTTCGCGAGCAGATTGTATCCGCCCCAGTTGTCGTAGGAGAAACCGTCGTTATACTCGTTGTTGCCCCAGAAGTTGACGTTGCAGTACCAGTCGAGGTAGGCGGAGTGCTCCCGCTTCTCCCGGATATCCCGGAAAGCGAAGAAATCCCGGCCGGTATGGTTGAACACGCCGTCGAAGATGACGCGCAGCCCCGCCTCGTGGCAGGCCGCGACGAAGCCCTTCAGATCCTCGTTCGTGCCGAGTCTGCTGTCGAGCAGGCGGTAATCGGTGGTCTCGTAGCCATGCCCGACCGACTGGAAAAGCGGCCCGATGTAGAGCGCCGTGAAGCCCAGCTTTTTCAGATGCCCGATCCAGGGAAGCAGGGTGTTCAGACGGTGAACCGGCTCGCCGTAATCGTTCTTCTTGGGAGCGCCGGTCAACCCCAGGGGATAGATGTGATAAAAGACGGCCTCATCATACCATGCCATAGTTGTTTTTCTCCTTCACAGTTAGCGTGAGAATGCGGGGAAATCGGAACATACCCGTTTATTATAGCAAGGCGTCCCCGTCATTTCAAGGCTTTTTCTTTGCGCTGCAAAGTGAGCGCCCCGCGAATGCGGGGCGCTGTCTGCGTTATGTTCAGTTTTCCGTCGGTCGCATGGTCGGAAAGAGATTTCCATAGTCACTATACCGTCCCATACCTTAATGAAACCCCTTAATAGCGTCACATTGCTTTTTCCTGTAAAACTATAAATCGCCATCACTTCTCATATCTAACTGGAGGATGGCGTACTTTTTGACGGTTACCTCAGATCTGTCCTGCAACTACCCAAGAGGAAGACCAGGCCGAGACCTTTATGCCTTCCGGTAAAACGAGTAATGCTGCGCTTTTTCAAAGCCGAGCTTCTCGTAAAACGGGAGATCGGAAATCACATAGGCTTTCTTTGCGTCTAAAGCTTTTGCACGGGAAAATGCTTCTGAAAGAAGCGCGGCGGCAATGCCTTTACCGCGATAGTCAGGGATCGTGCAGACTGGCTCCACATAGGCGTAGTCCGTATCAGGATGAAACCAGAGGGAGCAGTGCGATACCGGCTCTCCGGAAGGATCCGCGGCGGAGAGGCATAGGGCTTTATTGAAATGCCTTCGGACATGAGGAACATGATCCCGCGAACGTTCAAACGCTTCCCGATCGTTCCCATGATCAAAGCCCTGCCAGAACAACCACTCAAGAGCATCCCGATCCGCGATCTGATCCATTTCCCGAAGCTGCAGTCCCTCGGGAAGATTTGATGAGAAATCTCTGTCAAGGGAGAGCTCCATGATCGTCTCTTTCTGATCGATCCGCTCGAATCCGGCCAGCTCAGCCGCTCTGATTTCCGCTGCGTTTTCCTGATTGATCGCGACAGCCAGCCCGGAATCGTCCTTCAGCTCCCGGCATGCGTAGTCCAAGATCTCCGGGTACAGCGCCTCATACTCCGGCAGCGCGGCGCAGAAAGCCTCTCCAAAGTACATATCGTAGATTGCCGCGCCGACGACTTTGCCCTCCGACCACCAGAGCCCGATGGAGGCCCTGGCGCTTTTGCCAAACTCCGGGTGCTCCATCATCCACTCAAAACGGGCCCAGTTCCAGTTGATGTGCGTTCTGTCCTTCCGATTCAATTCAATCAAAAAGTCGCAGACCGCCTCATAATCCTTGTCCCGGTAGCCGCGGAAGCTCACCCTGGGCAGCCAATACTGAATGCCCCAGTGCTCGAAGTCCCACTGCTCGCTGTAGTCGTTGCACTCATAATCCACGTACCAGAGCAGTCCGTTCTGCACAACAAAATTGGTCGGGTAATAGTCGATGCTTAGCCCGGCCGCCATGGCCTTCGCCGCCATATCCCACACCTGGGGCAGGTACGGCTCGACCGATGCGCCGGAGCGCAGCAGCTCCATCACAGTCGGCCCCTCGATGTAGTCCTTGACGATCCGCTCGGCGTCCCTGTCAACAGCTTGCATCCTGGGGATGCGGATCCCGGCATTCTGCAGCCGCTCATAATCTCGCAATTCGGCCTCGATCTTGTTGCCGAAGGTATAGTAATCGCAGGGCTCGTGATGGATCTGCTTAACTACAACCGGATGCCCATCCTGTTCCGCGAGATAAGAATACCCGCCCTTGCCTTTTCCCAGCAGGCGAACGATCCGGTAAGCCTTTTCGTTGACCGCAAGGCTGCCGTTCATTTCCTTAGTATTCATCTTGTTCCTTCCGCCGCATCGATCGGGCGGCCCAGCGAAAAGCGAGGCCCTTCCTCTCCAATGATCCCGTTGGGGCGAAAGCCGCATTTCTCGAGGACTCTCTGAGACGCGGCGTTTCCGGCATCCGTTTCCGCTTCCAGCGACGTTACATCCGGATGCAGGAAAGCCCATCGGCAGGCTGAACGCACCGCTTCCGTGGCATATCCCTGCCCCTGGTATTCCTCCAGAATTCCGTATCCGATCTCCGCGATACCGTTTTCCCGGAGACCTTTGAAGCAGAGATCCCCGACCTGCGTTCCATCCATCTTCTCAATCATCCACAGGACATACCATTCCCATTGATTGGGGTGCCGCAGGCAGCCATCCAGCATCTCGGTATATGCCTTTTTGAGTTCTTCGTCCTGCTCGGAAGCAATCATGGTCTCCATCTGTTCCCGCGAGGCGGGATATATGCGCAAGCGATCTGTTTTCATCATAGATACCTCTCAGATTGAATCAAACAGGGAGCTGTCACAGGCACTTTTCTGCCACCAGGATGGTGCCTTCGTCCTGCTCCACTTCCCGGATCACGGAAAAGCCGTTCTTTGCCCAAAAGGCATTGGACTGCGGATTCTCTTTATCGATCCCCAGGAGGACCCGTTTCAGGCCCGTTTCTTTCAAATACAGGCACAGCTCCTGAATGATATGAGTCCCGATCTGGCATGGGAAATTCTTTTCTATGCAATCCATCAGGCGAATTCCG
>JAZQCO010000015.1:0-14876 GCA_045546335.1 Candidatus Limivicinus sp.
AGTTTGCCGAGGGACCCTTGCCGAGGATGATGTCGATGGCGTAGTCCTCCATCGCCGGGTACAGGATCTCCTCATACGCGCGGTTGAGGCGGTGGATCTCATCGACGAAGAGGATATCCCCTTCGTTGAGATTGGTCAGCATCGCCACCAAGTCGCCCGGTTTCTCGATGGCGGGGCCGGAGGTGATGCGCATATTGACCCCCATCTCGTTGGCAATGACCGCGGCCAGCGTGGTCTTGCCCAGTCCCGGTGGGCCGTGGAGCAGGACATGGTCAAGCGGGTCACCGCGCAGCTTCGCCGCATGAATAAAGATCTCAAGGTTCCCCTTCGCCTTCTCCTGCCCGATATACTCCGCTATCGTTTTCGGGCGCAGCGAACCCTCGGCGTTATCCTCCGGGAGGCTCGCCGCACTGGTGATGATCTCGTTGTTGCTATCTTCGGAAAAGCTGATGCTCATGCTGCACTCCCATTATCGAACCATCTGCTTGAGAACGGTTTTGATGATCTGCTCGGCGGTCATGGCGGAGGTGTCGATCTGTTTCAGCACCGGCGCGACCTCCGCGCTGCTGTAGCCCAGCACCGTCAGCGCCGCCATGGCATCAGAGAGGTTCCCGTCCGCCGCGCCGACGCTCGGCATCGGCTGGCTGCCGGTGAAGTCCAGCGGCTCCATATCCTTTGCGACCTTGTCCTTGAGTTCGAGCACAACGCGCTGTGCGATCTTCTTCCCGATCCCCGGCGCAACCGTGAGCGCCTTGAGATCGTTGTTCATAATCGCCAGAGCCAGGCTCTCCGGACTGTTGTAGGAGAGAATGGAGAGCGCGGCCTTCGGCCCGATGCCGGAGACAGAGACCAGCATCTCGAAGCACCGCTTCTCGCTCTTGTCCGCAAAGCCGAAGAGGTCAAAGTTCGTCTCGCCGATGGACTCGGCCACATAGAGCTTTGCCCTCTCCCCTGTCTTTAATCTGGAAATTGTATTCAATGTGGCGTTCAAGGCAAAACCGAGCCCGCCGCAGTCGAGCACGACCAGATTCTGCCCAAATTCCGCCACTGTGCCTTCTAAATGGTAGAACATTCGTCCCTGTCTCCTTTGTACAGCAGAGAGGTTGTGCTGCGCGCGTGGCACAGCGCCAGCGCCACAGCGTCCGCCGCGTCGTCCGGCTTCGGGGGCGCGGGGAGCTTGCAGATGCGCTTGACCATATCCATCACCTGCGCCTTCTCCGCACGTCCATAGCCGACCACCGACTGCTTTACTTGAAGCGGTGTATACTCGTAAATCGCGACCCCCGCCTTCTCGCAGGCGAGCAGGATCACGCCTCTCCCGTGCGCGACGGCGATACCGGTGGTGATATTGGTGTTAAAAAACAGTTCCTCGACGGAGACCGCGTCCGGCTTGTACAGCTCCAAAAGCTGTGTGAGATCGTCATAAAGCTGTGCAAGACGGCTCGAGAGGCTTGTGTGGGCGGGCGTTGTGATCACGCCGCACTGCAAAAGCTGAAAGCGGTTCCTGTTTGATTCGACGAGGCCGAACCCGATCGTCGCAATTCCGGGGTCGATCCCCAAAACTCTCATGGTTTCATCACATCCGCGCTCCATCTTAGCACAGATCAGGCAAAAGTTCAATACTGTAAAAAGAGGCCGCCCCGGTGTCGGGACGGCCTCACTGTACCCTTATCGTCTGTTTTTCAGCCTGCTCAGGAGCGATTCCTGCGTGATGCGGCTGGCGTGGAGCTGCGTTGCGACCGTCGCCGCCATGTCCGCAAAGAGGACAAACCACAGCTTGCTGTAGCCGATCATGCTCAGGAACACAAGAACAGCCTTGACCGTGAAGGCCAGCACCGCGTTCTCGGCGGCGACCGCCTGCATCCTGCGGCAGATTTGCAGCGCGAAGGGAAGCTGCGACAGATGCTCCGGCTTCACAAGAGCATCCGCGAAGCGGGACTTCTTGCCGACGCGGATATCGACTGCGGCGTCGCTGTGCGCCTCAAAACCGTGGGCGTAGACATAGACGGCCTTCTTCCCTTCCTGTCGAAGATCGGAGAGGATCCGCAGCTTCTTCTCGGTATCGCACTCGCCGTAGACCTCTTCGATCCCGAGCGCCTCACCGGCGCGTTCGCTCTCCTCCTTGCCGTCCTCGGTCAGCAGGATGCAGCGGCGGATGCCGCACTCCTCCACACCTTCGGCGAGATCCTGCGCGTCGGGGTTAAAGGACGCGGAAATCTCGATCTTGCCGATGTAGCGCCCGGCGACGACCAGATAATAGCTCTGCACATCCGCCGACTGCTCCTGCGGCACACGGATCCCGCGCTCTGCCATCACAGAGGCGGTGGCGAGCAGCACCGGGTTCCCGCTGATCCTGACCTCCACACCGCCTCCGGGTATCTCCTGGAAGTCGCTGATGAGATCGAGCATATAGTCGGCGCCGTAGGCCTGACTGATCGCCTGAGAAAACGGCTGCTCGGAGTAATAGACCGCGTGCGCGGCAAAGTTCATCAGCGTGCGACTGTCGATATGGTCAGAGTACACCGCGAGCACACGCGGCTCCTCCTGCGAGAAGATACCGGCTTTGTCGAACACAAAGGCATTGGCTCCCGCCATTTTCTCCATGTCCGCCGCCTGATTGAACTCGACCCCCTGCTGCGCGCTGAAGAACAGGCCAAAGAGCGCCGAGAGCGGCATCGCTTCGACGAGCGAGGCGGGCGTGCAGAGAATCACGATCATCAGTGCGCGGTGAACCGAGATGCGCAGCGTATAATCGCCGAGGAAAAGCAGCAAAATGGCATAGACGACCGAGGCCGCCATGGCGATCTTGAGAACAAGACCGCCGCTCTGCCGGATGACACCGGCGAGCTTGAGCTGCGTGTTCTCGCTGTGCTGCCCGCGCTCGACACTGCGCGCGGCGATATCCTCATCCGCGTCGGAGAGAAGCTCATGCGCCGCCTTGCGGCTGCGATCATCCACTAAGGCGATGACGAGCTTGCCGCACTGGTAGACCAGCAGCATGGCGGCGGCATCCGCCGGGTAGTTCACAATGAACGCGAGCAGGGCTGCGAGAACCAGAATCACGGAGGTGGCAAAGAAGTCCCTCTCCTCCACAGAATTGATGGCGTCCAGCACCAGATCGTATCCTGCGGCGAGTGCGGAAAGCACCAACAGCACAATGCGCAGAGCCGTGGACATGGAGAGGATCACCGCCAGCGCAAAGATCAGCCCCGAGACGAGCAGCCGGATCACCAGAAAGCGGCTGGTTTTGCCGGATTCTTCACCGGAGTCCTTCAGCAGCTGTGCCATCCGCTCTATAAACTTGTTCAACTTTGCCACCTCCATTTTCTATCTGAGACGAAGGCCGAGCGGGAAGGATCAGGCCTTTCCGTCAGAGCCGAGAACATGCACGATCTTGTGCGCGACCATCTCCTTGACAGCCTGACGCGCGGGCTTGAGGTACTGGCGCGGGTCGAAGTGATCGGGATGCTCGGCAAAGTACTTGCGGATGTTGCCGGTCATGGCAAGACGGATATCGGAGTCGATGTTGATCTTGCAGACGGCGAGCTTGGCAGCCTCACGAAGCTGATCCTCGGGGATGCCGATGGCGTCGGGCATATTGCCGCCGTACTGGTTGACCATCTTCACAAACTCCTGGGGAACAGAGGAGGAGCCGTGCAGCACAATGGGGAAGCCGGGCAGACGCTTGATGCACTCCTCGAGCACGTCAAAGCGCAGCGGGGGCGGGACGAGCACGCCGTCGGCGTTGCGGGTGCACTGGGAGGCCTTGAACTTGTACGCGCCGTGGGAGGTGCCGATGGCAATGGCCAGAGAATCGCAGCCAGTGCGGCTCACAAACTCCTCGACCTCTTCGGGGCGGGTGTAGCTCTCATGGCCGTGCTCCACAGCCACCTCATCCTCAACACCGGCGAGGGTGCCGAGCTCGGCCTCGACGACAACGCCGTGGTCATGCGCATATTCCACGACCTTGCGGGTCAGGGCGATGTTCTCCTCGAAGGGCTTGGAGGAGGCGTGGATCATAACGGAGGTGAAGCCGCCGTCGATGCAGGACTTGCACAGCTCAAAGCTGTCGCCGTGGTCAAGATGCAGCGCGATGGGGATCTCGGGGTTCTCGATCACAGCAGCCTCGACCAGCTTGACCAGATAGGTGTGGTTGGCATAGGCGCGCGCGCCCTTGGAGACCTGGAGGATGACCGGGCTCTAGAGCTCGCCGGCGGCTTCGGTGATGCCCTGCACGATCTCCATGTTGTTGACATTGAAGGCGCCGACAGCGTAACCGCCGTTATAAGCCTTCGCGAACATTTCTTTTGTGCTGACAAGAGGCATATTGGTAATCTCCTTTAATAAGAAATTCGCAAAATTTGTTCAATTTCCACATTTACAAATTTGCTTTTATATTATAGACTCAAAGCTGCGCATAATCAAGCCGCACATTTCACAAAATATCAAAATTTTTATGTCTGGAGGCATAATTCACATGAGTGAGAAACTGATCGGTTCCTGCATTTTCGGCCAGTCCGGCGGCCCGACTGCCGTTATCAACGCCAGTGCCTACGGTGTGATCCGCGCCGCGCTCGACGCGGAGGAGATCACCAGGGTCTACGGCGCCGCCCACGGCATCGTCGGTGTGCTGGAGGATAAGCTCTACGTCATGGACGAGGAAGATCCCCGCGAGCTGGAGCTGCTGCTCCACACCCCCTCCTCCGAGCTCGGCTCCTGCCGTTACAAGATCGCCGACCCCGAGAAGGACGACACCGATTATAAGCGTATCCTTGAAATCTTCAAAAAATACAACGTCCGCTACTTTTTCTATAACGGCGGCAACGATTCCATGGACACCTGCAACAAGATCAGCCGCTACATGGAGTCCGTTGGCTATGAGTGCCGCGTGATGGGCGTTCCCAAGACCATCGACAACGACCTCTTCGGCACCGACCACTGCCCCGGCTTCGCCAGCGCCGCAAAGTATATCGCCACCTCCTGCATGGAGATCCACAAGGACGCCTGCGTCTATGACACGCCGATGATCACCATTGTTGAGATCATGGGTCGTCACGCCGGCTGGCTCGCCGCGAGCGCTGCGCTCGCCACCGAGTTTGGCTCCGGCCCCGACCTGATCTACCTCCCCGAGACCGACTTCAGCATGGATCAGTTCATCGAGGATGTCAAGCGCGTTTACCACGAGAACAACGGCAAGGTCATGGTCGCCGTCTCCGAGGGCATCCACTACGCCGACGGCCGCTTCGTCTCCGAGGCGAAGGCCTCCGCAACTGACGGCTTCGGCCACGCCCAGCTCGGTGGTCTGGCCAGTATGCTCGCCGACGTTGTCAAGCGCCGCAGCGGCGCGAAGGTGCGCGGCATCGAGCTGAGCCTCCTGCAGCGCTGCGGCTCTCACCTCGCCTCTCTGACCGACGTGACCGAGGCCTGCGGCGCCGGGCGCGAGGCGGTTGAGCAGGCTGTCAAGGGTACCACCGGCTACATGGTCGCCTTCAAGCGCGAGATGGTCGATGGCAAGTACACCTGCAAGTACGAGCTGCTGCCCCTCTCCTCCGTGGCAAACTACGAGAAGAAGGTGCCGCTGGAGTGGATCAATGAGACCCAGAACGGTCTGAAGCACGAGTTCATCGACTATGTGCTGCCGCTCATTCAGGGTGAGCCCGAGCTGCCGCTGGAAAACTCTCTCCCCCGCTACGCCCGCCTCAAGAAGGTTCTGGCCGAGTAATATGTTTTCGGAGCTGTCCTAACGGACAGCTCCTTTTTATTAAAGAACAGGGGCTTTCCGCAGAAAGCCCCCGTCTTTTCTTACTTCAGCAGCACCTTATTGTAGTTCTTCTTGCCGCGGCGCAGGACAAGCCCGGCGCGCAGCTCGTCGGCGGAGTAGGCGCGGGCAATGTCCGTGACCTTCTCCTCGTTCACGGTAACGCCGCCCTGCTGAACGTTGCGGCGCGCATCGGATTTGGAGGCGCAGAGCCCCGCCTTGACAAGCAGCGTCAGCAGATCGAGCGAACCGTCCTGTAAATCAGTCTGCGTCAGTTCGGTCGTCGGCATATTTTCACTCGCGCCGGAGCCGGAGAAGAGCGCCCTGGCGCTGGCCTCGGCCTTTCTGGCCTCCTCCTCGCCGTGAACCATGGACGTCAGCTCAAAGGCGAGGATCTCCTTGGCGCGGTTGAGCTGGCTGCCCTCCCAGTTCGCCATCTCGTCGATCTGCGCAAGCGGCAGGAAGGTCAGCATCCGGATGCACTTCATCACGTCCGCGTCGTCCACGTTGCGCCAGTACTGGTAGAAGTCGTAGGGGCTGGTCTTGTTGGCGTCGAGCCAGACGGCATTGCCGGCCGTCTTGCCCATCTTCTTGCCCTGGGAGTCGGTGAGCAGGGTGATGGTCATGGCGTGCGCTTCCTCGTCGAGCTTGCGGCGGATCAGCTCGCGCCCACCGAGCATATTGCTCCACTGATCGTCCCCGCCGAACTGCATATTGCAGCCATAATGCTGGAACAGGTAGTAGAAGTCGTAGCTCTGCATGATCATGTAGTTGAACTCCAGGAAGCTCAGCCCCTTCTCCATACGCTGCTTGTAGCACTCGGCGCGCAGCATATTGTTGACGGAGAAGCACGCGCCGACCTCGCGCAGGAGATCGACATAGTTGAGGCTCAGCAGCCAGTCGGCATTATTGAGCATCATCGCCTGGCCGGGTCCCTCGCCAAAATCGATGAAACGCTCCATCTGGCGCTTGAAGCATTCGGCGTTGTGGTTGATGTCCTCGCGGGTGAGCATCTTGCGCATATCGGTGCGCCCGGAAGGGTCACCGATCATGGTGGTGCCGCCGCCGATCAGGGCAATGGGCTTGTTGCCCGCCTGCTGTAAGCGCTTCATCAGCGTGAGCGCCATGAAATGCCCGGCAGTCAGGCTGTCGGCCGTGCAGTCAAAGCCGATGTAGAACACAGCCTTGCCGCTGTTGAGCACATCCCGGATCAGATCCTCATTGGTCACCTGGGCGATCAGCCCGCGGGCAACCAGTTCTTCGTAGATTCCCATGGTTTATCTCCTTCTGTTTATTTGTTTTCGTTCAGCATCGCTTCCGCCTGCTCGGCGGCAAATTCGATCAGCTCGTCACAGGGATGCCCCGCGCGCTTGAGATCGACGCAGCGCAGGCAGCCATACTTCTCCTTGAACGCCCGGTTGAACGTCGCCGCAGCCTTTCTCGCGCGCATCCGCGCCTCACCGTCGGCCGCGTCGGTAAAGGGGCAGGCCAGCCCCAGCGCCATCACCGCGCCGGAGGCCGCGCCGCAGATTTCCCCGCAGCTCACGCCGCCGCCAAAGCCACCGGTGATTGCGAGCGCCGTCTTCTCGTCCAAGCCCGTATACGCCCCGAGAGCGCACAGAACACTCTGCGCACAGTTGAAGCCGCTCTCATGCAGAGCCGCCGCCTTCTCCTTCGCTCCCATTCATACACCTCCTAAAAAACAACCCTCTGTCCCTTTCGGGGCAGAGGGCAAAATTGCGGTACCACCTCTGATCGCCCTCCCCTCACGGAGAGAGCCTCAGCGAGTGTATGGAAGGCTCTGAACCACGCTTCGATTGGATCAGCGCTTTCCCAAGCACTCTCGCGCTGTATCGGGCGCGCCCGTCATAGCCTACTTGCCTTGCTTTCGGTATGCCGCTCCAAACGGTATTCCCGCTGTCCCCTCTCCCCTTTTCACCGACCAGGGGCTCTCTGTGCAGAGTCAACAGCGGTACTTCTGTTCTTCCTCGCGTTAACGGATTGGATTATAGCCGATGATCGTCGGCTTGTCAAGTCAGTCTCGCCTTAAAGCGCTCGGAGGAAGCGAGCTGCTCCTCGGCGCTGGCGAGCGTCGTCGCCGTGATATTGTCGCCGCCGTGCAGACGTGCCAGCTCCTCCCGTCTCCCCTCGCGGCTGAGCGGCTGCACCTGCGTATAGGTACGCCCTTCGTGCTCCTGCTTGAGGATGCGGTAGTGGCTGTCCGCCATCGCGGCGATCTGCGGCAGATGTGTCACACACAGCACCTGCTTGCCGCGCGAGACGGCGTAGAGCTTTTCCCCGACGCGCTGCGCGGCGATACCGGAAACGCCGGTGTCGATCTCGTCAAAGATCATCGTCGGCACCGGGTCGTTCTCCGCAAAGACGTTCTTCATGGCGAGCATGATGCGGCTGAGCTCACCGCCAGAGGCGATGCGGCTGATTTTCCCCGGTGTCTCCCCGGCATTGGCCGACATGAGAAAGCTGATGCGGTCGCTGCCTGTCGCGTCAAAGCCCGGTTCGGACGGGATCGGCGAGAAGTCCACCGTAAAGCGCACGGAGGGCATATTGAGCTCCCGCAGCTCGGCGACGATCCGCTTTTCAAGCTCCCGCGCCGCCTTCCGCCGCGCCTCTCCGAGCTTCCCGGCTGCGGCGGCGCAGCTCGCTTTCTGCACAGAGAGCTCACGCTTGAGCTTCTCGATCCGCTCGTCGGCGTATTCGATTTCATCCAAACGTGTCCGGCAGGCGTTGAGGTGCTCCAGCAGCGCCTCCTCGTCCCGGTTATACTTGCGCTCCAGCTTGTGCAGCAGGCTGATGCGCTCCTCCAGGTGGTCGTACTCCTCCGGGGAGAAGTCCAGCCCGTCGCGGAAATCGCGCAGCGTCTCCGCCGCGTCCGACAGCAGAAACGCTGCCTCGCGCAGGCTCTTCGCCGCGCCCTCCAGTTCTGGTGCGATGCCGGAGGCGCGCGTGGTGTAATACTCCGCGTTCTGCGTGAGGCTCACCGCGTTCTCATCCCCCCCGTAGAGCGCGCCGAAGGCCGCATCCAGCGCCTCGGTCAGCTTCTCGGAATTGCGCAGCAGGTCGCGCCGCGCGACGAGGGCGTCCTTCTCCCCGACCTTCAGCTCCGCGCGCTCCAGCTCTGCGATCTGATAGCGCAGGCTCTCGCTCAGCCGCGCCTTCTCGATCTCATCGAGCTGCAGGGATTCGATCTCCGAGCGGGTCTCCGTATAGCGGCGATACACCGCCTGATAGGCGGCAAGCTCCCCGTCCAGGCAGCCGAAGCGGTCGAGATAGACCCGGTGCAGACGCTCATCGAGGAGCTGTCGGCCGTCGTTCTGCCCGTGGACATCGACCAGCAGCGCCCCGAGCTCGCGCAGCTGCGCCGCTGTGACCGGCGCACCGCAGACGCGGCAGCTGCTCTTGCCGTCGGAGAGGATGCGGCGCTGGACGATCAGCTCGCCCTCCGCGTCGATCTCGTTCTCCTCGAGCCAGCCCTGGGCGCCTCCCGCGTCAAATACCGCCGTCACGACACCTTTCTCCGCGCCGCGGCGCACAAGCTCACGGCTCACGCGCTCGCCGAGGATGGCGCCGATCGAGTCAATGATAATAGACTTGCCCGCGCCCGTCTCGCCCGTCAGGATATTGAGCCCCGCCGAGAAGCTGATGTCCGCTTTTTCGATCACTGCGATATTCTCAATGTGCAGCTCTTGTAACATGGTCTCTGCCCCTTGGTTATCCCTTGCTTATAAAAGGCTCTCAATCTCGCGGTGGAACGCAAGCGCGCACTCATTGTCACGCATCGCCAGAAACAGCGTATCGTCCCCGGCGAGTGTACCGACAAGGCCGTGAATGTCCATGGAATCTATCGCGCTGCAAGCGCCCTGGCCAAGCCCGGGCAGGGTCTTGATGACAACGAGGTTTTGCGCAACGTCGAAGGAGATCACGCTCTCCTTGAAGATTTTGCTCAGACGCTCGTCGTAGTTATCCTCCTCGATATGCCCCGCCACATAACGGTAGCTGCCGTTGGGGCTGAGTTCCTTCACAAGGCGCATATCCTTCATATCGCGGGAAAGGGTCGCCTGGGTGCTCTTTACCCCGCGCTCAGCCAGCGCCTCCAGGAGTTGATGCTGCGTTTCGATATCGCGCTCGGCAATGATCTCCAAAATAGCACGCTGTCTTCCGGTCTTCATGTTAGTCCTCCATCACATCAATTTATCGTAGGCAATTTCAAAAAAGCTGCGAGTACCCGGGACTGCCATCAGCGTCTCGTATTCAGAGCGGCAGACGAGCAGTTCATCCCCGTTTTGCAGATCCGCCGAGGCGATGCCGTCAACGGAGAGATAGGCGCGGCGGCTGTGGAGCCGTTCGGCGCGGATAACGATTTCCCGCTGCGGGTCAAGCACAAAGGAGCGCGAGCCCATACGGTGGGCGCAGATCGGGCTGAGGATGATATTCGAGGCATCCGGCTCCACGATCGGGCCGCCAGCCGACATGGAATAGCCCGTGGAGCCCGTGGGCGTGGAGAGAATGACCCCGTCGCCGGAAAAGCTCATCACCTTATCACCGTTACAGAAGGCGGTGAGCTGCACGCAGTCCCCAAACCCGTGCAGCACCACGTCGTTCAAGGCGTGGTCAGTCAGGATGATCCCCCCCTCGCGGCGCAGAGAGACCTGGAGCATCATGCGCCGACTCACGCGCAGCTTTCCCCGCGCGGCCTCGAGCGCAATAGCGATCTCTTCCGGCTCCACATTTGCCATGAAGCCCTTGGTGCCTAGATTCACGCCGAGCAGTGGGATTTTCCGCCCGCGCAGCGCCCGCGCCACCGCGAGGATCGTTCCGTCGCCGCCGATCACGACGGCGAGCGTGCAGCCTTCCCCGCAAGCGGAGAGCGCCGTGTACGACAAGTCTTCGGGCAAAACGCCGGGATCGTCCTCGGAAAAAACAGGACAGATCACAGCAGAAAAGCCCGCACCCTCGAGCAGCGCGACGATCTGCCTTGTCAGGGAAAGCTCATGGTCACGAAACGGGTTTGGACACACCGCAATCATCGTTACACTCTCCTTACAGCGCCTCGTGCGAGGCGGCCACCACCGCGGCAACATCAATCGCAGGAGACGGGAAGCTTCCGTTTTTCAGATAACAGAGGTATTCGATATTCCCCTCCGGTCCCTTGATCGGAGAGAAATCGAGCCCCATCACGCTCAATCCCACACTTGGGGCAAAATCAAGGATCTCCCTCACCACGCGCTCATGGACGCGGACATCGCGTACCACGCCCTTCTTGCCGACCTCCTCGCGCCCCGCCTCAAACTGGGGCTTGATGAGACAGATATAGTCCGCGCCCGGCTTCAAGAGCCGACGGACGGCGGGCAGTACCAGGCGGATCGAGATGAAGGACACATCCATCACCGCGAGATCGAGCAGCTCCGGAATCTGCTCGCTTCCGATATAGCGGAGGTTGCAGCGCTCGAGATTCACGACGCGCTCATCCGTGCGCAGCTTCCAGGCAAGCTGCCCGTAGCCGACATCCACCGCGTAGACCTTGGCGGCGCCGTGCTGCAGCAGCACATCGGTAAAGCCCCCGGTCGAAGCGCCGCAGTCGATGCAGGTCTTCCCTGCCGGATCGACCGGAAACACCTTCAGCGCCTTGTCGAGCTTGAAGCCGCCGCGCGAGACAAAGGGCAGCGCCTCTCCGCGCACCTCCAGCTCGGCCTCGGGATCGACAGCCGTGCCCGGCTTATCGACGCGCTGACCGTTGACAAAGACAAGGCCGCTCATGATCGTCGTTTTCGCGCGCTCGCGGCTCTCGGTATAGCCGCGCTCAAAGAGGAGCTGATCCAATCGCTGTTTCTTCATCTCTTCTCCCGCTCCACGAGCCGCCGCGCGGCCTCTGCCAGGCTGGACACATCCAGCGCATAGTCCCGCAGGAGTTGGTCGCGCGTCCCGTGGGCGACGATCCCTTCCCCGAGATTGACGGCCTTCGCCGCGTAGAGCGGTACGCCGATCTGCGCGGCCCGGGCGAGGATCCTGCGCCCGAGGCAGCCGACAGAGCAGACCTCCTCGGCAATAAGGACGCGCCCGGTTTTCCGAAGGGAGTCCATAATGAGCGGAAACTCGTCTGTCCGGATGGCGTTTACCTTGATCAGCTCTGCGGAGATGCCCGCCTTCTCCAACTGCTCTGCGGCGGCGGAGAGCTCGTTGATCATCGTTCCATAGCCGACCAGGGTCAAGTCTGAGCCCTCGCGGAGTGTGACCGCCTCCCCCGAGGTTCCGGTTTGGAACGCCCCCTCGCCGCCGCGCGGATAGCGCACGGCGACAGGCCCCTCGATCTCATGGACGGCCTGACGGAGCATGGAGCGCAGCTCCGCGTAGTTTGCCGGACACAGGATCGTCATACCCGGAACCTCGCTGAGAAAGCCCAGATCGAAGATACCGTGGTGGGTCTCGCCGTCACTGCCGACAAGCCCGGCCCGATCCACGCAGAAGACCACATGGAGCTTCTGCAGCGATACGTCATGGATCAGCATATCAAAGGAGCGCTGCAAAAAGCTCGAATACACCGCAAACACCGGGATCAGCCCGGCCTTTGCCATACCTGCCGCCATGGAGACCGCGTTGCCCTCGGCGATACCCACATCCAGAAAACGCTTCGGAAAGCGTTCGGCGAACTGTTTCAGACCGACGCCTCCGGTCATAGCTGCGGTGATGGCGACGATCCGCTCATCCCCCTCGGCAAGCTCCTCGAGCGTTTTTCCGAACTCCTCAGAGAAGCCAGTCCCGGCATCGCAGAGTTCACCCGTGACGGGGTCAAACTTCCCCACGCCGTGGTAGAGCTCCGGGCTCTTCTCGGCATAGGCGCAGCCCTTTCCCTTTTCTGTCAGAACATGAACCAGCACCGGCTCTCTGAGCTCCTTTGCCCAGCCGAGCACGGTTTCAAGCTGCCTGACATCGTGCCCGTCCACAGGGCCGATGTAATTGAGCCCCATCTCGCTGAAAATATTGTCTGGAAGGACGCGGGACTTGACCCACTCCTTCACCGTATGGCTCAGGCGGTACACATTCGGGTGCTGCAGGAGGGTCGAGCGGTACCAGCGCTTGAAGTCGATATAGCGCTCCCTTGTCCGCAGGCGCTGGAGCATCTGCGCCATGCCGCCGACATTGGGATTAATGGACATTTTGTTGTCGTTCAGGATGATGACAAGCGGCTCTCCCCCGGCGGCGGCTGTCGCCAGTCCCTCATAGGAGAGGCCGCCGGTCAGCGCACCGTCCCCGATCAGGGCGACGACATCATAGTTCTGCTTCAACTGGCTGCGCGCCCTGGCCATGCCGAAGGCCACGGAGACGGAGTTGGAAGCGTGACCGGCAATGAAGGCATCGTCCACGCTCTCAAAGGGTTTGGGAAAGCCCGAGACACCGCCGTATTGCCGCAGCGTCCCAAACCGTTCCCGCCGCCCGGTCAGCAGCTTGTGGGTATAGCACTGGTGCCCCACATCAAAAATCAGCCGGTCGCGGGCTGTATCATAGACACGGTGAATGGCGACGGTCAGCTCGACCGCGCCGAGGTTTGACGCGAGATGCCCGCCGGTCTGCGAGACGGAGCGGATCAAGAACTCCCTGATCTCGCCGCACAGCGGCTCCAGCTCGTCAGGCCTCAGTTTCTTTACGTCAGCAGAGGAGTGAATCTTCTCTAATATACTCAAACCAATCCCCTATTTCAAACAGATTCTGTGCGCAATCAGTTCCTGCGCGCCGCCATGGAGTCTGCCAGGGCATCGAGAAACGCGGTATCGGTAAAGACTTCGGCGAGCGCGGACTTCGCCGCAGCGGTGAGCGTGTCCACCAGCTCGCCGCAGCGCTTTTCCCCGAGCAGCGCCATATAGGTGTTCTTCTGCTCCTGCTCGTCCGAGCCGATGGGCTTGCCAAGCTCCTGTTCTGAGCTGAGCACATCCAGCATATCGTCGCGGATCTGGAAGGCGGCGCCGATGGCCGCGCCAAAGCGCGCCGCGGCCTCCTCCTGCTGCGCCGTGCCGCCCGCGGCGGCGACACCCATCAGGCAAGCCGCCGTCAGGAGCGCCCCGGTCTTGCGGGTATTGATGGCATCGAGCTCCGCTTCACTCAGCTTTTTCCCCTCACCGATCATATCCAGATACTGCCCGCCGCACATACCGTCGAGTCCGACGGCGTTGGCAAGATGGGCGGCACAGGCGGCGCGCCGCTCGGCGGGCAGCGAGGAGCGCAGGATCGTTCCAAAGGCTTCGGCCTGCAGTGCGTCCCCGGCGAGGGTGGCCGTGCATTCGCCGTAGACCTTGTGGTTCGTTGGGCGGCCGCGGCGCAGATCGTCGTTATCCATGCACGGCAGATCGTCGTGGATCAGGCTGTAGGTGTGCAGCATCTCGATCGCGCAGGCCACCGGCAGCGCCGCCTCCACGTCCCCGCCGCAGATGCGGCAAAACTCCAGCACAAGCATCGGGCGCAGCCGCTTGCCCCCGGCCAGAAGGCTGTAGCGCATCGCCTCGGCAAGCCCATGCAGCGGGAAGTCCTCCTCCGTCGAAAAGCAGCCTGCAAGCGCCGCCTCGATCTTCTCTTTATATACGGCAGCCGTCATGTCGCGTCCTCCTCAAAGGGAAGCTCTATCGGCTCGCGATCCGGCCCCTTGCGAAGGCGCACGACCTTTTGCTCCGCCTCGTCCAGCATCCTGCTGCACGCGCCGAGCAGCCCGGTTCCCTCTTCAAAAAGCGAGAGCGACTCGCTCAAGGGCAGATCGCCCTTCTCCAGGTGGTTCACGATCTCATCGAGGCGCTTGAGCGACGCCTCAAAGCTCAGCTTCTGTGTCCCCACGCTTATTCTCCTTTTTTCACATCTTCAACACGGCAGGCAAGCCGCCCGTCGTGCAAACGAACCGTCACTTTCCCGCCCGACTTCACCTCGTCCACAGAGCGGATCAGCTCTCCCCGGCTGTCCTCCGTCAGAGAGTAGCCGCGCGAGAGCACACGCAGCGGGCTCATCGCATCCAGGGACGCGCCGAGGCGCGCGAAGGCCGCGCGCTTGGCGGCAAGCGTTCTCTCCGCCGCCGAGGCCAGGCGTTCCGTGCGATAGTCGATCTCCATGCGCCGATTGTCGA
>JAZQCO010000016.1:0-17376 GCA_045546335.1 Candidatus Limivicinus sp.
TACCATTACACTACATCCCAATATTCTACATAAAAGAGGCCGGCATGGCCAGCCTCTGAATGGATGAAAGAGGGTGGGATATGGGGCTCGAACCCACGACACCCGGAACCACAATCCGGTGCTCTACCAACTGAGCTAATCCCACCATATTCACGTTACGGGAAGAAACCTGCCGGAATCAGCAGGTTCTCCCGGCGTTTTGGCACGCCAAGAGGGATTCGAACCCCCGACCTACTGCTTAGAAGGCAGTTGCTCTATCCTGCTGAGCTATTGGCGCATATCGCACGCCCCACCCGCTCAAGGCATGGAGCGGGTGATGGGAATCGAACCCACGTATCCAGCTTGGAAGGCTGGTGTTCTACCATTGAACTACACCCGCATGGGACGTTCCTCATTCAGCTAGGAAATAATACCACACATCATACGCACTTGTCAACAGGTTTGTGAAATTTTTTCGCCGCTCTTCGCAGATTTGCGGAGAGCGGCGAGGGTGCGCTATTTCCTGCGGAAGAAGTCGCGGATGCGCTCCTCCGCCTCCTCGAAGCCGCCGAGGTTCTGGATATACACATACACGCCGAGCACGGCGAGGGCGACGAGCGAGGTGATGAGGATGACGGAGATCAGGCTGCGCCCGATGTTCGCCTGATGGCTGCGGTAGATCTCCGTGGTCTGAACCGGCGTCGCCACCGGAACGGGCGTGGGGCTGGGCGTCGGTGAGGGACTGGGCGTGGGGCTGGGGATCACGTCGGTCACGGTGACGGTGAAGCTGGTGGAGAGTGAGCCGTACTGCACGGTGATGACCTGGCGGCCGACGGTCGAGAGCCTGCTTGGCGAGCACTGGAAGCCCGTGTAGACGAGCTGGCTGTTCTGGCGGTTGGAGATCTGCTTGAGCACAAGGCCGGTGACATCGAGCGTATCGCCGACGGTGTAGGTGGTCTTGTTCGGCATGGTCTCGACCTGGAGGCTCACCGCCTGTTCGGCGGGCAGCGCCTCCTGGACGTTCACGCTGAAGGTGCAGGTGTGGTCACCGTAGCTCACGGTGACGAGCTGGCTGCCCGCGTAGCTGAACTCGGTCGGGCTGCAGCTCAGGCCGCTGGACACGTCGCGGATGCCGAGATTGCTGGAGACGCGGATCGTGAGGCCGCTGGTGTCCAGCGTCTCGCCGACGCGGTAGCTGGTCTTGTAGGGCGGGCTTGCCACGCCGATCTCATAGATGACCTCGGCGGCCTCCTGCACGCTCACATCGAAGAGGCAGGTGAAGCCCTCGTACTGCACGGTGACGGTCTGCGCCCCGGCGGCGCTGAAAACCGCGGGGGAGACGGAAAAACCGCTGCTTACATTGTCAACGTTGCCGCTTGCGTAGCTCACGGTGAGCTGCAGGCCGGTGGGATCGAGCGCTTCGCCGACCGTATAGCTGAGCTTGTAGGGCAGGGAGCGCAGACTCACGCTCTGCACGCTGTCCTGCGAGACGGAGACGGAGATCACCGGGGAGGCGACGGAGAGCTGCTGGCCGTTATTGTTGTTCGTGACGACGCAGTAGTAGTAGCTCGTGCCGGAGCGCCCGGCGATGACGTTGAGCTCGGCGCGGTTCTCCCCGCCGATGACGGAGCCGGTGCTGTTGTCGGCGTACTGGCTGAAATACCACTGATAGCTCAGCGTCCCGCCGTCGGCGGCGGAGGCGAGCACGGAGATCGTGGCGCTCTCGCCCGGATAGAGCGAGAGGCTGTCGCTGCTGCTCACGCTCGGGCGCGCGGGGACGACGGTGAAGGGACAGCTCATGCTCGCACTCTCCCCGACGGTGAAGAGGCAGTTATAGCTCCCGGCGAGCAGGGGCGTGCCGCGCAGATAGATGTTCTGCCCCTCCAGCCCCTCCTCCGTCTCGAGCCGAACGCCCTCGGGCAGCGTCCCGTCCATGACGGCGACGGAGAGCCCGGAGCCGACGGTGGCGACCAGATGGTCGAGCGCCGTCCCGGCCTCGACGGTGCCGGGCGCGGGATAGATCGCATCGGCGAAGGCGGCGGGGAGCAGCAGCGAGAGCAGCAGCAGCGCGAGCGCCGCGGAAAGCCAGAGTTTTTTTGTTATCATGCTCAGTTCTCCTCTATCGGTGTCAATCCTCACCGAAAGATATTGATACAGACTACATATACCACCGTTTGCCCCGTTTGTCAATGTTTTGCGCCAAAATGGGCAGGGAGAGTGCGTGACGCGAGCCCTTTTCGCAAAAACTCCTGATGACAAACCGGCGCAACTGTGGTAAACTATATTGAAAATGCACGGAAAGGGGCTGGGACTATGGCGGAGACAAGGTGGTACAAGGAGATGTGCGTATACCACATTTGGATACGCAGCTTCTGTGACGGCAACGGAGACGGCATCGGCGACCTCTGGGGGGTACTCTCGAAGCTCGACTACATCGAGAGCCTCGGGGCGAACGCGATCTGGTTCTCGCCGATCTACCCCTCGCCGAACGCGGACTTCGGCTATGACATCAGCGACTACAAGGACATCCACCCCGACTACGGCAACCTCGAGGTCTTCCGCGAGCTGCTGGACGCGGCGCACGAGCGGGGGATGCGCGTGTTCCTCGATCTCGTGATGAACCACTCCTCGGACGAGCACCCCTGGTTCAAGGAGAGCCGTAAGAGCCGCGATAACCCCTATCACGACTACTACTTCTGGCGTCCGGCGAAGTACGTCCACGGCCGCCGCCTCCCGCCGAACAACTGGACGAGCCACTTTGACGGCGAGGCCTGGGAGTACGACGAGAAGCTGGACGAGTACTATCTGCACCTCTTTGCCAAGAAGCAGCCCGATCTCAACATGGAGAACCCCCGCGTGCGCGAGGAGTTCAAGGAGATCATGCGCTTCTGGCTGGACATGGGGGTGGACGGCTTCCGGGAGGACGTGGTGACCTTCATCGCAAAGACCCCGGGGCTGCCGAGCGTGTACCCCAAGCTCCCGGCATCCAACGGACTCAGGCACTTCTCGAATCTCCCGCGCGTGCACGACTACCTGATGGAGTTTCGGCGCGACGTGCTGGATCACTACGACTGCTTCACGGTGGGGGAGAGCCCGAACACGACGGCGGACACGGCGCTGCGCTATATCACGGAGGGGCCGCGTCAGGTGCTCGATGAGATGATCGCCTTCTCGCACATGGAGGCCGACTGCATCGTGACGGACATGATCCCGCGCCCGTTCAGCCTTCCAAAGCTCAAGCGCGCCATGAGCGAGTGGCAGTACAAGCTCGAGGGCAAGGGCTGGAACGCGCTCTACATCGAGAACCACGACCACGCGCGGGTGATCTCGCGCTACGGCAGTGAGAAGTACCGCGTGGAGAGCGGGAAGATGCTCGCGGCGATGTATATGCTCCAGCGCGGCACGCCCTTCATCTATCAGGGGCAGGAGATCGGCATGACGAACCTGCGTCTGCCGAAGGTGGAGCTCTACCCCGATGTCTCGACGCAAAACGCCGCGCGCATCGCCTCGCACCTGCTGCCGCGCAGCGCGGTGCTCAAGCTCGTGCAGCGCGGGGCGCGCGACCACGCCCGCAGCCCCATGCAGTGGACGGCGGGGAAGAACGCGGGCTTCAGCGAAGGGGAGCCCTGGTTCACCGTGAATGAGAACTATCGCGAGGTGAACGTCGAGGCGCAGGAGCAGGATCCCGACTCCCTGCTGAACTTCTACCGCAAGCTGGTGCGCTTTCGGCGGGACAACCCGGTCGCGCTCTATGGCAGCTACCGGGAGATCGACCCGAAGAACAAGAAGCTCTATATCTACGAGCGCAGCTACGGCGCGTCGCGGCTGCTGGTGGTGTGCTCCTTTACAGCCGAGCAGCTTCGCTTCGACGCGCCGGAGGACTTCCCGCTGGACAGGAGCTTGCAGGTGCTCGGCAACTACGAGATGAATTTTGTGATCGCCAACGGCTTCACCACGCGCCCCTATGAGCTGCGGGTGTATCTGATGGAGTGAGGAGAGGGACATGAGAGAGACAAAGGTCAGAGCCTGGGCGAAGCTCAACCTCTCGCTGGACGTGACGGGAAAGCGGGACGACGGCTACCACGAGCTGGTGATGCTGATGCAGACGGTCTCTGTGGGCGACGAGCTGACGCTGAGCCTCAACGACAGCGGGAAGCTCACGGCCTCCTGCTCGCTGCGCTTCATCCCGACCGATGACCGCAACCTCGCCGTGCGCGCGGCGCGCTGTTATCTCGCGGCGCTGGGAAAGCAGGGGCAGGGCGTGCATATCCGCATCGACAAGCGCACGCCGGTCGGCGCGGGCATGGGCGGCGGCTCGGCGGACGCGGCGGCGGTGCTGCGGGGGCTCAATGCGCTCTTCGCCTCACCCCTGAGCCGCCGGGAGCTGGAGACGCTCTCGCAGGAGATCGGCTCGGACGTGGCGTTCTGTGTCGCGGGGGGCACCGCGCTCGCGAAGGGGCGCGGCGAGCTGCTCGAGGATCTGCCCGCGCTGCCGGAGTGCCATTTTGTGATCGCAAAGCCGGAGTTTTCGATCTCGACGCCGGAGCTGTACAAGAATCTCGACAGCGTCCCGCTGCGCCGCCATCCGGACACGGCGGGGCTGCTGCAGGGGATACACAGCGGCGATCTCGCGGCGATCTCGCGGCGGATGTACAACGTCTTTGAGGACGTGCCCGACCGCCGGATGCGCCCGGTGGGGGAGATCAAGAGCGTGCTGCTCGACAGCGGGGCGCTCGGCGCGATGATGACGGGCACGGGCTCGGCGGTCTTCGGCGTGTTTGACGAGCGCGAGAAGGCGGAGCGCGCGCGCCGGGCGCTCGCGGGCGAGTGCCGCTTCTGCACCCTTGCCCGCCCCGTCACGCGGTATATGGACTGATGCGGCGGCATAAGAATGACTGCGCCCCGCGGCGCCTCCCCTTTCAGGGGAGCCGAGATTACTTCCCAAGGAGAACACCATGAATCTACGAGCCGTATTGGCTATCCTGATCTGTAAAAGTCTGCGCCTGCTCTCGCGGCTGCTGCACCGGGGCGGGACGGCGATGCCGGGGCGCGTGGCGCTCAGGCTCTGCCCGAACCTGCTCGAGCTGCTCGCAAAGGACGTGAAGTGCGTCGCCATCACCGGCACCAACGGCAAGACCACGAGCGCCCACATGGTGGAGGAGGCGTTCACGCGCGCGGGGAAGAGCTTTCTCACCAACCGCTCGGGCGCGAACCTTCTGAGCGGGATCACGACGGAGTTTGTGATGAACAGCAGCCTCACCGGGCGCGTGAAGAAGGAATACGCGGTCATCGAGTGCGACGAGGCGGCGGCGCGCACGGTGTTCGGGCAGCTCCAGCCGCGCCTTGTGGTCGTGACGAACCTCTTTCGCGACCAGCTCGACCGCTACGGCGAGGTCACGCACACGCTCGAGAACATCCGCGAGGGGCTGCGCAAAGCGCCGAACGCCCGCCTGTGCCTGAACGCGGACTGCTCGCTGTGCTCCTCGCTCGCGCTGGAGCTGCCAAACCCCGCGGTCTACTTCGGCGTCGATCGGGGCGCCGCGCCGAGCCGGGAGAAGCCCGCGCTCTCCGACGCGACGCACTGCATCCGCTGCAAGACGGAGTATGAGTACGACTATATCAGCTACGGGCACCTCGGGGGCTTCCGCTGCCCGAAGTGCGGCTATGCCCGCCACGCGGCGGACTACGCGGTCACGGACGTGCTCGAGCTGCGCGGCAACGGCAGCCGCGCCGTGATGCGCGTGGGGGCGGAGAAGCGCATCGTGGACGTGAACCTGCCCGCCATGTACAATCTCTATAACGCCGTCGGCGCGCTCGCGGCGGGCTGTGAGATGGGGCTTGACCCCGACACGGTCTGCGAGGCGCTCTCGAAGTTCCGCTGCGGCTTCGGGCGCATGGAGGAGTTTGCGCTCGGCCAGGCCGGGGCGCGCATGATGCTTGTGAAGAACCCCGCCGGCTGCAACCAGGTGGTGGAATTCCTCGGCGATATCACCGAGCGCTTCTCGCTCGTCCTCTGCCTCAACGACCGGGGCGCGGACGGGACGGATATCTCCTGGATCTGGGACGCGGAGTTTGAAAAGCTCGCCGCGATGGCGGGGCGCATCGAGACGGTCATCGTCTCGGGCGACCGCGCGGCGGATCTGCGCGTGCGCATCAAGTACGCCGGCATCGAGGATCGGCACATCCGCGTGGAGCGGGACTATGACAGGCTGATCGACTGGATGGCGCAGCAGGAGAGGCCGGTGTACATCATGCCGACCTACACCGCCATGCTTGAGCTGCGGCAGAAGCTGGTGCGCCGCTGCGGCGGGGCGGAATTCTGGGAATGAGAGGGTGAGCGGATGGAATTGAGAATCTGCCACATGTACCCCGACGTGCTGAACCTCTACGGCGACGGGGGGAATATCCGCTGCCTGACCCAGCGCCTGCGCTGGCGCGGGATCGAGAGCACGGTCACGCGCCTGCCCATCGGCGAGCGCGCGCGGCTCGGGCAGTTCGACCTCGTGTTCATCGGCGGCGGGCAGGACTTCGAGCAGGAGGTGCTGCTGGAGGATCTGCACCGCGGCAAGGATCAGGAGATCCGCGCGGCGGTGGAGGACGGTCTGCCCTTCCTCACGATCTGCGGCGGCTACCAGATGCTCGGCAGCTACTACGAGACCTACGACGGCAAGCGCTGTGACTTCATCGGCGCACTCGATCTCTATACCGTGGGCAGCCCCACGCGCATGATCGGCAACTACGCCTTCCGCTGTGATGCCGCCTCGGGCGGGAGCCTGGTGGTCGGCTTTGAGAACCACTCGGGAAAGACCCGCCTCGGCCCCGGTGTGAAGCCGCTTGGGCAGGTGCTCGCGGGCTACGGCAACAACGGCGAGGACGGCACCGAGGGCGCGCGCTATCGCAACGTCTTCGGCACCTACAGCCACGGCCCGCTGCTTCCGAAGAACCCGGAGCTGTGCGATTTTATCCTGCTCACCGCCCTCGAGCGCAAGTACGGCACGGCGGCGCTCCAGCCGCTCGACGACACGGCAGAGCGCGCCGCGCACGACGAAATGGCGGGAAAATTAGTGAAAAGTGAAAAATGAAAAGTGAAAAATTAAGGTGTCGCTGCGCGACGGATTGAAATAGAGGCGAAAATCTGCCCCACGCCGTAGGGGAGGGGCTTGCCCCTCCCGTAGATTCGCACAAGCTCCCGGCAGCGTCGTAGGGGCGCTTCACGAAGCGCCCGCGCGCGGGAATCCACGTCCTGCATTCTCGCCCGGGCGAATACACAACCAACGCGGTACTGCCGGGCGATTCATGAATCGCCCCTACGGTGATACCGTGGGATTGACGCAGGTCAGCACGCCTGTAAAATGAATAAGTAATAATGAATAATTAAGGTGTCGCTGTGCGACAAATAAAAACGCTATGAGAGAGATAGACCTGCACATTCACACAACCGAATCGGACGGCACCTGCACCCCGGCGGAGGTCGTGCGTCTTGCGAAGGCGGCGGGGCTGCGCGCCATCGCCGTGACCGACCACGACACCGCCGCGGGCTATCCCGAGGCCGCCGCCGAAGGGGAGCGCCTCGCCGTGGAGGTCGTGCCGGGCATCGAGATCAGCACCGAGCTGCGCGGCCCGGTGCACATCCTCGGCTACTTCATCGACCCGCACGCCCCGGCGCTCGAGCCGGTGCTCGAGTGGGTGATCCGCGACCGGGACGAGCGCAACCGCAAGATGGCCGCGCACATGGCCGCCGACGGCCTGCCCATCGACTACGAGGCGATGCGCGAGCGCTTCGGCGCGGCGATCGGCCGTCCGCACTTCGCGGAGCTGCTGGTGGAGCTGGGGCTTGCCAGAGACGTGAAGGACGCCTTCGACCGCTATGTGGAGAAGGGGAGACCCTACTACGAGCGCCGCCACTTCCTGACGCTCGAGCAGTCGATCCGCTGCATCCGCGATTCGGGCGGTCTCGCCGTGCTGGCGCATCCCTTCCAGTACCGCCTGGACGAGAGCGGGCTGCGCGAGCTGATCGAGACGGCGCGCGGCTTCGGCCTCGCGGGGATGGAGTGCCGCTACTCGGGCTATGACGAGCAGCAGACGGCGTACCTGCTCTCCCTCGCGGCGGAGTACGGCCTGCACCCGACCGGCGGGAGTGATTTCCACGGCGCGGTCAAGCCGCATATCGCCCTCGGCAGCGGCACCGGTGAGCTCGCCGTGCCCTACGCCTGGCTCGAGAATCTTAAATCTGCACGTTGAGGCTTGTCAGACGCGCGAAAGCATGGTATCATAAGGACTTGAACCGACTGATTATGATTCGGAGGATTCAACATGGCCAATACCAGACGCCGCCGGGGCGACCGGAAGGATGGACGCCTGCTGCGCTCGATCCCGGCCTTCAATAAATTTGTCCCCTACATCATGCCCCAGCGCGTGGACAGGCTTGTCAATTACGAGGAGAGCCTGGAGATCACCGCGGCGGATCGGGCGCTGCGCCGTATGCGCGTGAGCGGCTACAAGGGCATCGGGCTGCTGCATTTTCTGATCGCCGCGTATATCCGCACGGTCTGTATGCTCCCGGGCGTGAACCGCTTTGTCGCCGGGCGGCGCATCTACGCGCACAACGATATCAGCGTCGTCATGACCGTCAAGCAGAGCCTTTCGATCGACGCGACCGAGACCACGATCAAGGTACACTTCGAGCCGACGGACACGATCTACGATGTCTATAACAAGATGAACGCGAAGATCGCCGAGATCAAGGCGGCCGAGACGGAGAACAATACCGAGGAGCTGGCGGGCTTCTTTGCCAAGCTGCCGCGCCCGATCCTGCGTTTCCTGCTTGCACTGCTGCGGATGATGGACTACTTCGGCTGGCTGCCCGAGGCGCTGACCGAGGCGAGCCCCTTCCACGGCTCCATGATCGTCACCGACCTCGGCTCGCTGCGTCTGGGACCCGTGTTCCACCATATCTACAACTTCGGCACGCTCCCGGTTTTCCTCGCCTTCGGGGCGAAGTACCGCAAATATGAGATCACCCACAAGCGGGAGCTGGTGGAGAATAAGTACATCGACTGCAAGATGGTCGTGGACGAGGGCATCGTGGACGGGCACTACTTCTCCCAGCTCATGCAGTCCTTCCGCTACATCTTCCAGCACCCGGAGATCCTCGAAACCCCGCCCAGCCGGGTGAATGAGGACGTGTTCTAAGGGCGCACTTGCCTCCCCTAAAAGGGGAGGTGGCATTCGGCGATCTCCCGCGAGCCGAATGACGGAGGGGTCTGACCGCACAGCATTTTTTCCCCGTTCCCCCCTTGATTTTTGCTGTAAATGCTGTAAAATAAAGTGTAATTTGATTCTGGAGGGACAATCCATGACTTATGAAATCGACGTTGCCGGTCTCAAGCGCGAGCTGCCGCTGTGCAAGGTCAGCGACGATCTGTACATCGGCGCTTTCGTGATGTTCGGCGATGTGGAGCTGACCGTCCACTGTGCGACGGAGCTGCTCAAGCGCGCGCCCGAGTATGACTATCTGCTCGCCCCCGAGGCCAAGTCCATCCCCCTGCTCTACGAGATGGCGCGGCAGAGCGGCGCGGATAAGTATTTCCTCGCGCGCAAGGGCCCCAAGGCCTACATGTCCGGCGTCTTTGAGGTGACGGTGAAGTCCATCACCACCCTCGCCGTGCAGAAGCTGGTCATCGACACGGCGGATGCCGAGCTCATCAAGGGCAAGCGCATCCTGATCCTGGACGACGTGATCTCCACCGGGGAGAGCCTTCGCGCCACCGAGGAGCTGGTGCAGCAGGCCGGCGGCATCATCGCCGGGCGCATGGCCGTCCTCGCCGAGGGCGACGCGGCGAAGCGCGACGATATCATCGTGCTCGGCACCCTGCCGCTCTTCAACCCCGACGGCACGCCCAAGGAGTAAGCGATACGACAACAAAACAGGCAGCAGGAGAAGATTTGTCTTCCCTGCTGCCTGTTTCATTGTGGTATTCCGTCCAGCACGACCTCGACCAGCTTCTCTCCCTGATAGCGGAGCTTGAGCGAGAAGAAGGGACGATCTTCCTCGAGCAGCCGGAGGAAGACCCGGTCTCCCTCCCAGATGGGCTTTTGCAGCAGCTCAGCCCGGTCGAGCCAGGTGAGCACACCCTCGTCGCAGTCCGCGCGCATTGCGCCCGTCCAGGCGTCGGCGGTGAACAGGTGCATATACTCCGTCTCCCACTCGTCGGACACGAAGGTCACGATCCCCCGATAGCGCCAGCGCGTGAGCGTGAGCCCCGTCTCCTCGCGCACCTCGCGCAGCAGGCAGTCCTCCGGGCTCTCGCCCTCCTCGAACTTCCCGCCCACGCCGATCCACTTGTCGCGGTTGCAGTCGTGCTCCTTCTTGACGCGGTGGAGCATCAGGTACTCCCGCCCGCGCTCGATATAACAGAGTGTGGTGTTCTTCATGGGTGGATGCTCACCTCCCCGCTCGAGAGCCGCGCCGTCAGGCCGTCCTCATAGCGCACGAGCAGGCTGTAATCCCGCCCGAGCTCGAGCACCTCCGCCTCCGCGACGGCCTCGCCGCCGGAGAGCACGGTCACGCGCCGCCCGAGCACACACAGGCGCCTGCGGTACGCCTCGAAGCACGCCTCGCTCCCGAGAGCGCGGTAGCGGGCAAAGAAGCGGTCGAGCAGCGCGGCGGCGAACTGCGCGCGCAGCCCCGGTTCCGCTTGGTCGGAGAACACCGCTCCGGCGACGCCCTCCAGCTCCTCCGGGAAGCCGCCCGGCGGCGGCAGGAGGTTCACGCCGATGCCGAGGATCGCATAGCGCAGCGAGCCGCTCTCCACGTCGAGCGACGCCTCGGTCAAGATCCCCGCGACCTTGCGCCCGTCAAGGAACACGTCGTTGACCCACTTGATCTGCGCGCCGCGTCCGGCGAACTGCTCCACCGTCTCCGCGACGGCGACGGCGGCGCAGGTCGTGATCTGCAAGGCGGCGTCGGCGCGCTGCGTCGGGCGCAGAAGCACGCTCAGATACAGCCCCGAGCCCTTGGGGGAGTAGAAGCGCCGTCCTCGCCGTCCGCGCCCGGCGGTCTGCTCCTCGGCGAGGACGACGCAGCCCTCGCCGCGCCCCTCCTCCGCCCAGCCCTTGAGCAGGGTGTTCGTGGAGGGGACGCTCTTGTAGATGGTAACCTCACAGCCGGGGGTGTGCAGGTGGCGGCAGACGGCCTCGCGGCTCAGCACGTCGCCGCCGAGAAGGCGATAGCCCCGGTTCGTTGCGCCTTCGATCGTGCAGCCGTCGGCGCGAAGCTGACGGATCGCCTTCCACACGGCGCTGCGGGTGACGTGCAGCGCGGCGGCCAGCTCCTCGCCGGAGATCGGCTCACCGCCCTCGGCAAGCAGACGGGCAAGCACCTCGTCCTTGACGCTCATTTTATCATCTCCTGTGTAAGATCGGGCGCAGCCGCTGCGAGAGCACGATGGCGAGTGCGCACTTGGCGGCGTCCGGCAGCAGGAAGGGGAACACGCACAGCCCGAGCGCCCCCAGGACGCTGATCGCCTTCCCGCTGCGTAGATAGACTACCACAAACCAGGCCGTCCCGCAAGCATAGCATAAGAGCATCCCGACGAGCATCCCGACGCCGAGGGCGAGCGGACGGTCTTTCCGGCGCCCGGCGGCAAAGCCGACGGCGAGCACCGTGAACACAAAGCCGATCAGATAGCCGCCGGTCGGTCCGAGCAGCACGCCGAGGCCGTTGCGAAAGCCGGAGAACACGGGCAGCCCCAGCGCCCCGAGCAGCAGATACAGCCCCAGCGCGCCGAGACCGCCGCGCAGCCCGAGCAGGGCGGCGAGCAGGCAGATGGCGAAGGATTGCAGCGTAAAGGGCACCGCACCGGGGATCGTGAGCCAGGAGCAGACGCAGATCAGCGCCGCACCGAGGGCAATCTCCGCGAGCTCCCGCGCGGAAAACGGTTTTGACATGAATCTCCCTCCCTTGTCCGGGACAGTATAGCGCGATACGGGGAGATTGTCAACTGGTATAAAGAAAGAGGTTGACAATAGAGAGCGTAGGTAGGGGACATCGCCCTCGGTGTCCCGCCGATTCGCGACAAGCTCACAGTGGTGCTCGTAGGGGCGCTTCACGAAGCGCCCGGCACGAAACAGTGTATTTCTTTTATCAAGCATGGGCGAATTCGCAACAAATGGTACGAATTCGCCCACCCTTTTTGCTTACTCCGCAATTGCTCTGCGCGGGCGCTTCGTGAAGCGCCCCTACGGTGAAAGCGTGGGTCTGTGCGGATTCTCCCGGAAGAACTGCATTTTTCACTCTTCGCTTTTCGTTTTCAATCCGTCCCCGAAGGGGACACCACAATTATTCATTATTCATTATTCATTTTTCATTATCTCCCGCTCCGCGCTCCCGCTTGACGCAGCGGGGAAAAGGGGGTAAACTTGCTTTGAAATCAAAGAGAAAGGGTGGTACCCATGTCTGACTGTCTGGTGCAGACCGCGCTGGGGGCGATCCTCGGCACGCAGGAGGAGGACTGCCGCAGCTTCCCGGCGATTCCCTACGCGATCACGGAGCGCTTCACGCTGCCCCAGCCCTACGGCCCCTGGGAGGGGGTGCTCGACGCACGCGGCGAGCCGAAGGACTGCTGGCAGTACGCGAGCTTCCGCGATGAGGCGGAGGGCGATCTGCCGTTTTACTATGAGGAGTTCCGCGAGGGGGCGGAGTTTGAGTACGCCGAGAGCCCGATGTATCTGAGCATCATCACGCCGCCCGAGCCGCGAAACTGCCCGGTGCTCATCTACATCCACGGCGGCGGGCATGAGACGGACATGATCCGCGAGCTGCCCTGGGGCGGCTCGACCGAGTACGCCAGGCGCGGCGTGATCCTCGTCTCCGTGGGCTATCGGCTGAACGTCTTTCACCTCTTCCGCTCGCAAAACTACGGCCTGCACGATCAGCTTGCGGCGATCCGCTGGGTGAAGGAGCATATCGCCGCCTTCGGGGGCGATCCGGGGCGCATCACGCTGATGGGGCAGTCCGCCGGGGCCATGAGCATCATGGATCTCTGCTACTCCGACGCGCTGGAGGGCATTGTGCGCGGCGCGATCCTGATGTCCGGGGCGGGGCTGGTGCCCGCGCCCGCCGGCCCCTGGACGGAGGAGCAGTCCCGCCCGTTCTGGGACGCGGTGAGAGCGCGCGCGGGGGTCGAGACAGACGAGGAGCTCAAGGCGCTGCCGCCGGAGAAGCTCTGGACGGCGTGGTTCGAGCAGTCGCGCGACCCCTACGATCTGCACGCCGTACAGCCGGGCATCGACGGCACGATCATCCCCGACCTGCCGCAGAAGCTGCGCGCGCGCGGGAAGATTCTGAACATCCCGATGCTGATCGGCGTGACCTCGCAGGACTTCATGCCCTACCTGATCTTCGAGATGGCCTACGGCCTGGCGCGCTGGAGCGCGGCGGCGGGGCGCAAGCCGGTCTACGGCTACCTCTTCGACCGCGTCCCGCCCGGAAACAAGTACCGCGCCTTCCACGGCGTTGACCTCTGGTATCTCTTCGGCAACATGGACAAGGGCTGGCGCCCCTTCGAGAAGCTGGACGAGGCGCTGAAGGATCAGATGATCGACTACGCGGTGAACTTCATCCGCTACGGCGACCCGAACGGCGCGGGGCTTCCGATCTGGCGGGCGGTGTCGCGGCGGCAGCAGGGCTTCCGACACTTCGACGGCGTGAGCAGCGAGATGATCTATCCGCTGGAGATCCGCCGCAAAATGGCGCACACCTGGCTGCGCGACAAGGGACCGATGTGAGGACGCGGGGAATGTAATGAATAATGAATAATGAATAATGAATAATTAAGGTGTCCCCTTCGGGGACGATTGAAAAAGTGAAAAATGAAAAGATAAAAGTGAAAAATTGTGGTGTCGCCTCCGGCGACGATTGAAAATGAGGCGGAAGCCCACGGTTACGCCGTAGGGGAGGGGCTTGCCCCTCCCGCAAACGCGCGGCAATCTCCCGTCGTCGTAGGGGACGCCGCCCCCGGCGTCCCGCAGATTCGCACAATCTCCCGGTCTCGCCGTAGGGGCGACCTTTATGGTCGCCCGGCGCGGAAACCTACGTTGTGCGCCTCGCCGGGGCGAGGACGCGACCGGCCTCCCCCACGTCATTGCGAGGTAAGCGCCGCAGCGTTGGCGTGGCAATCCGTATTCCCCGCGGCAAGGGTAGATTTCTGAAAGGGTAAGTGCCTCCGGCGGGCGGATCGCCACACCAGTCTGCGGACTGGTTCGCGATGACGGGGAGAGGGACGGGGATTGTGCCCCCTCGCCGGGGCGAGGACGGGAAACGCACATTTCCCCGCGCGGGCGATTCATGAATCGCCCCTACGTCAAACCGTGAATCTGTGCAAATTTACGGGCGGATGATATCCGCCCCTACGACGACACCGTGAATTTGCGTTTTTCCAATCCGTCGCCGTCAGGCGACACCACAACTTTTCACTTTTATCTTTTCACTTTTCACTTTTCACTTGCAAGGGAGCGGGAGAGCATGAACGAGCGGGTACGGTACGACAAGCAGATTTTCGCCGCGCGGCTCAGGGAGCAGATGGAGCGCCACGGCGAGAAGCAGACGGATATCGCGCGGCTGCTGGGGGTGAGCAGGGCGGCGGTGTCGGCGTACATCCACGGCGAGCAGATGCCGCGCATGGACAAGCTCGAGGTGCTGGCGCGGCACTTCGGCGTGACGCGCGGGGCGCTGCTGGAGGAGAGCGCGCCGAGTGAGGCGCCGTCGGAGAGCGCGCATCCGGCTGTGCGGGTCTACGAGAGTCTGAACGAGGCGGGGCAGGCGGAGTTTGTGCGCTACGGGCGCTATCTCGCCGAGCAGCCGGCGTACCGCGTCCCGCCGGAGCAGAAGAAGATCGACTATATCAAGCACTATCTCGTCCCGGCGGCGGCGGGCTACGCGAGCCCCATCGAGGGCGAGGACTACGAGCTGCTCGCGCGCGGGATGGACACGCCCGAGGAGGCGGATTTCTGCCTCACGATCCGGGGCGACAGCATGGAGCCGTACATCAGGGATGGCAGTCTTGTCTACGTCAAGCGCGACGCGCCGCTGCGGGAGTTTGACGTGGGGATTTTTTTCGTGGACGGGGACGTGTTCTGCAAGCAGTGGTGCCTGGGCTACGACGGCTCGCTGTATCTGCTCTCGGCCAACCCCCTGCGGCAGGATGCGAACATCACCGTCTCGCGCAGCGGCGGGCGGATGTGCGTGTGCTTCGGCAAGGTTCTGCTCCCCACCCGGCTGCCGGAACCGCAATACCGATAATAATTAATAATGAATAATGAATAATGAATAATTGTGGTGTCCGCTGCGCGGACGATTGGTAATTAAAAAATAAAAGTGAAAAATGAAAAATTATGGTGTCGCCTGACGGCGACGGATTGGAAAAGAGATTGCAACACCGTAGGGGAGGGGCTTGCCCCTCCCGCAGACACGCACAATCTCCCGTCGTTGCCGTAGGGGCGGCTATCAGCCGCCCGCGCACAGAAATCGTACCTTCTGCACCCTCGCCCGGGCGAGGGGCACAATCCCCGTCTCTCTCCCCGTCATTGCGAGACCAGTTCGCAAACTGGTCGTGGCAATCCGCCCGCCGGAGGCACCTTACCCTTCCAGAAATCTACCCTTGCCGCGGGGAATACGGATTGCCACGTCGGCTTCGCCTCCTCGCAATGACGTGGGGGCGGCGGGCGCTTCGTGAAGCGCCCCTACGGCAACGGCGGGAGATCGTGCGAATCTGCGGGACGCCGAGGGCGTCCCCTACGGCAACGGCGGGAGATCGTGCGTGTCCGCGGGAGGGGCAAGCCCCTCCCCTACGGCAACGACGGGAGATTTCCGCGAATTTATTTTAATCCGTTCCCCGAAGGGGAACACCACAATTATTCATTATTCATTATTCATTATTCATTTCCTCATAGTTGACGTACTGCGGGTAATTCTCCGCCAGGAGCCTTGCGCCGCGCGCCATCAGGGCGTAGTCCCGCTTCCTGCCGCCGGAGATGCGGGCGTAGCCGTCGGCAAAGTGCGCGGTGGCGGCGTCGTTTGCGTCGAGCAGCGTGAAGAGCAGGATGCTCAGCGCCGCGCACACCGGGTCCCTGCCGTACTCCCCCGCCCCGGCGTGACCGTCCATCTCCAGCGCCGGGATCGCCGGCTCATACCTCACGCGCGTCATGGCAGCACCGCCTCCGCGCTCTGCACCCGCGCACGCTCAGTCGGATCGGCGGGGGTCTCCTCGTAGGGGACGCCGCCCCCGGCGTCCCGAGAAGTGCTCTCTCCAAGCCCCTCCTTTTCCAGCAGCCCCACGGCGAGGTCGGGGCGATAGCGCCGCGCAAGCGCAAGGGCGAGGTCGCGGTAGCGCTCGAGCTCGTTGAGCCGCGCGCGCTGCGTGAAGCCCTCCTGCACGCGCCGCAGCAGCTCCTCCTTGCCGTCGAACTCCATCAGCTCCAGACAGCCCAGCGCCTGCTGCTCGCGTCCCGGCTCGAAGAGCCCGAGGCGGTAGAGCTGCATGGCCAGCTCGTTCTGGCTCAGGCGGGAGTAGGCGCTGCGCTTCTGGGCGCTGACGCGGACATCGAACACCGGCTCGCTGTAGCCGAGAGCAAGCTCCCCGAGCATCCCGAGCGGTCTGGGCTGCATGGCGGCGTTCGAGAAGGCGACGTAGCGCTCGCCCGCAATGCGAAACTGGCGCGGCAGGGTGTAGAACTCGCGGATCAGCTCGATGCACAGCTCCACGATCTGCGCGAAGGCGAGGTAGCTGGCGCGCGTCGCGTCGCGGCTGCCCTTGCCGCTGGCCTCCTGGAGCGCGGCGATGGCGGAGGCGGCGGTCACGCCGACATTCATGGTGCCGTTTGCGGTCTCGGTGTTGCCGGAGGTCTCGCGCAGCTCGCGGATGGTGCTCTCGAGCACGTTCACATAGATCCCCGGCAGGCCGAGGAAGCCGATCTGCCGGAGGCTGTCCTCGCCGAGGTTGCCGGAGACGTGTACCAGCGGACGCGAGAGATCGAGAAATTCCTCCTCGTTGACCGAGCCGTCGAGGCGCTCGAAGTAGCGCGGCGTCGCGCCGATCAGGGCGTTGTTCACGAACGCGCCGCGCAGCAGGTCGATGGCGGTCTGGGTGTTCGCGCACAGATCGACGAAGCCGTAGCCGCAGGGGCTGCCCTCGATCGGGAAGAGCGGATCGAGCACGAAGGGGTACCGCCCGTGAGCGTAGAGGCCTTCGGAGTGAAAAGTGAAAGCCTGCAAATAAAAAGTCAAGTCCCCAATAGGACTTGAGCCAGAAAAAATTGCAGAGCAATGAAAGGTATCAAGGCGCAACACAAATAGACCACCGCGTGAGCGCTGGTCTGAGGCGGTAGCACAGGCATCCC
>JAZQCO010000017.1:0-7094 GCA_045546335.1 Candidatus Limivicinus sp.
CCGGGGGCGCTTTGCAGATAGGAGCCGCTACAGCTCCTCCACGTTGGTGACATCCTCGATGCCGGTGAGGGCGCGGAGCACGTCGCCGTCGAGCTTTTCGCGGCTGGCCTGTACCTCGATGACGGCGCAGTAGCGGTGCGCATCGCCCTCGTTGATGCGGGTGATCTCGAGGTTGGAGATGCTGACCTTCTCCCGCTTGAGCATCTGGATAATGAGCTCGATGCAGATGGAGTGGCGGTACTCGATATAGAGGCTTACGTCCTCGAGCTTGCGCGCGAAGCGGTACTCGAGCTTGATGAGCAGCAGCTCCGCGAGCAGCACCATGCCCGTCGTGAAGAGCGCGAGCTCGAGATAGCCCGCGCCGCAGACAAGCCCGACGACCGAGACTGTCCAGAGTCCGGCGGCGGTGGTCAGGCCGCGCACGCGCTTGCGCCGGGTGACGATGATCGTCCCCGCGCCGATGAAGCCGATCCCGGCGATGACCTGCGCGCCCATGCGGGAGATGTCGGTATACAGGTGCAGCGTCTGGTACAGGTAGAGGTTCGTGAGGATCGTGACGGCAGCGCCGAGGCAGATCAGGATATGTGTGCGCATCCCGGCGGGGCGGCGCTTGAACTCGCGCTCGAGCCCGACAAGGCCGCCGCAGAGCACGGCGGCGATCATGCGCGCGGCGACCCCGGCGAAGCTCATTTCTCTGGCAAAATCAAAGACAGACAGCATACCTAGTCCTCCTCAAACCTCGTCGATGGCGACGATGCCATCGAGCAGCGCGACCGAGGCAAGCAGATCGGTGTGCGGGAAGCGGTGCGGCAGCCGAAGGCTGAACTGTCCCTTGATGAAGGTCTTCCCGTTTCGCTCGAGCTTGCCGAGCTCCACGTCAAAGACCTTGATACGCCCCGCGCGCAGGAAGCTCACCACCTCGCCCACGTTCTCGATCGTGTCCATCTCCACATAGAGGTTCATGTTCACCGAGCTTGCGAGCATCTGCTTCTCGAGCAGCGGCAGCAGCTTCATGATGAGCACGATCAGCACAAAGCCGATCAGCACCGCCTCGTAGAAGCCCGCGCCGATGGCAAGCCCCATGCAGGCCGAGGCCCAGAGGCAGGCCGCCGTGGTCAGCCCCTTGACCTCCTGTCTCTCGGTGACGAGGATCGTACCCGTGCCGATGAAGCCGACACCGCTGACGACGTTTGCCCCGAGGCGCACGACGTCCGTGCGCTTGCCGACGGCCGCGAGATCAGCCGCCCAGCGGGTCGAGAGCATCAGGTCGAGATACTGGCTGAGGATCTGCGTCGCGGCGGCGCCGAGGCAGATCAGCATATAGGTGCGGAAGCCCGCCGGACGGTGCTTGCGCTCCCGGTCAAAGCCGATCACGCCGCCCATCGCCATGGCGAGCAGGATGCGCAGCATCATGGAGCCGAGGTTCAGCTCCCGCAGCGCGGTGAAGGCAGAGTCCATACACGTCTCCCCTTTATCAGCACCGGCTTGCCGGCCAGAGCCGCTCGAGCAGCGGCGGCAGCTCGTCAAGCCCGGTGATCGTGTAGTCCGGCACGATATCCGCACGCGGCGAGCGCGCGCGGGCGTTGTACCAGCAGCTCAAAATCCCCGCGTCCCGCGCCCCGCGGATATCGGACGAGAGGCTGTCGCCTACGAGGATGGCGCGGCGGCGGTCAAAGCCGGGGATCAGATCGACGCTCTTTTCAAAGAAGGCGGGGGAGGGCTTGTTTGCGCCCAGCTCCTCGGAGAGGAAGATCCCCTCGAAGAGCGGGGCGATCCCGGCGCTCGCAAGGCGGGCGTTCTGCACGCGGGTGAGGCCGTTGGAGACAATGTAGAGCGCATAGCGCCCGTGCAGGGTATCAAGCAGCGCCTCCGCCCCTGGCATGAAGCGGTGCCCGCTTTCGGCAAGGCCGTTTTCATAGCGCGCACAGGCTTCAGCTCCGTCGATGCGCAGGCCGTACTCGGCAAACAGCAGCTCAAAGCGCCGCGTCAGCGTCTCCTCCCGAGTCTGTTTGCCCTCCTCGAGCAGCTCCCACTGGCGGCGGTTGATTTCGCTGTAGCGGGAGAGCATCTCCTCCGTCGGCGTGAGGCCAAAGCCGCGCAGACACGAACGCAGCGACTTCCTCTCCGCCCAGGCGAAGTCCAGAAGCGTGTCGTCGAGGTCGAAAAGAATGGCGGGGCGGTTCGTCACAGCGCCTTGACCTCCTCCGCAATCAGCTCAAAGCGCATCCCGCGCGAGGCCTTGACCAGCACCGCGTCGCCCCGGCGCAGCAGAGCGGGAAGCGCCTCGATCAGCGCCTCGCGGCTGGGGTACCACCGGGCGATCTCGCCCGCGCCCTCGGCGTAGCCGCGCCCAAGCTCCCCGGCGGCGAGCAGCAGCCCGACGCCCTTTTCTCGCGCGTAGCGGCCGAGGGCGACGTGCATCTCCCGCGCGCCCTCGCCCATCTCCAGCATATCGCCGAGAATGGCGACGTGCCGCCCCGGCAGCGTACACAGGGAATCGAGCCCGCAGCGCACAGAGTCGGGATTGGCGTTGTAGCTGTCGTCGATGAGCGTGAGCGTGGACGTCTCCGTCACCGCCGCGCGGCGGCCGACAGGCGTGAAGGCCGCGATGCCCGCGGTGATCTCCGCGTCCGACAGCCCCAGCAGCAGCCCCACCGCCGCGCCCTCGAGCGCCGCGTAGACCATGTGCTGCCCAAAGGCGGGGATCACGACGGGGATGCGCCGCTCCCCGTAGACGAGGGTGCAGGCCGTGCCGCCGCCGGGAGCGGGGGAGAGCCCAACGGCGCGCAGCGCGCAGCTTTCCCCGAGACCGACCGTCAGCACCCGCTGGGGGCAGCGGAGAGCGCGCAGATACGGATCGTCGCCGTTTACGACCACCGCGCCGTCCTCCTGCACGAAGGGCAGCATCTCGGTCTTGGCGCGAAATACTCCGCCCAGGTCGCCGAGCTTTTCCAGATGCGCGTGTCCGATCACCGTGAAAACCGCGATCTGCGGGCGCACGATGCGCGCGAGCGCAGTCATCTCCCCAAAGTCCGAAATGCCCATCTCGACCACGGCGGCCTCGTGCTCTTGCCCGATGCGCGAGACGGTCATCGGCACGCCGATCTGGTTGTTGAGATTGCCCTCGGTTTTGAGCGTGCGGAAGCGCTGCGAGAGCACCGCCGCGATCATCTCCTTCGCCGAGGTCTTGCCGACACTGCCCGTGATGCCGACGATCGGCAGCGAGAGCGTCGCGCGGTAGGCCGCCGCGAGCTGCTCGAGCGCGCGCTGCACGTCGTCCACGAGCAGCACCGGGCGTGTCTCGCCCTCCGGGACGCGCTCGGCCAGGCAGCAGGCCGCGCCCTTGTCGAAGGCCGCGCCGATATAGTCGTGCCCGTCCACGTTTTCGCCCCGGTAGGCGACGAAGAGATCCCCCGGCTGCACCTTGCGGCTGTCGATGACTGCGCAGCCGAGCGGGGCAGCGGTGTCGCAGGGCGAAGAGAGCCGCCCGCCGCAGGCCAGAACCGCCTGCATCATTGTAAAGTCCGTCATAAGCGAATCCTCCGTTGACAAGTAACAGAATCAGTATAACACAGAATTTGGATGTGTGCAAAAAAACTTCGTGCATTCTGCGACAAGATATGCTACAATACTCCTGTTGATGAATACGACGGTAAAAGAGGTACGCTTATGCACTATGTAGTGGTGGATTTGGAGTGGAACCAGGCGATGAGCTCGAAATCCTCCGTATTTAACCATCTCCCCATCCATCTGCGCGGGGAGATCATCGAGATCGGCGCGGTGAAGCTCAACGAGGACATGAGCCCCGGGGAGGAGTTCACCATCGACGTCAAGCCGGTCTACTTCCGCCGGATGCACTATAAGGTCAAGAAGATCACGGGCTTCGATAAGGAGCGGCTGAGCCACGGCTACAGCTTCCCGGACGCGATGGAGAAGTTTCGCGCCTGGTGCGGCGACGATGTGACCTTCCTCACCTGGGGCTGTGACGATCAGGGTATCCTCGAGCAGAACATCATCATCCACGACCTGGATTGGGACTGGATCGCCGGCTGGGTCAATCTGCAGATGATCTATAACCTGCAAACCGGCGGGGACAAGAACCAGAAATCCCTGGCCAGCGCCATGGAGCACTTCGGCATCGAGCAGACGCGCGTGGCACACGACGCGCTGGGCGATGCGTATAATACCGCCCTCGTCAGCACCCACCTTGACATGGCGGAGGGGCTGCGGCTCTATCCCGACGCCGGGCAGATCCTCGCCGCGCGTATGCCCAACTACAAGCCCAAGACCGAGGACGCCGGCCCCGAGGCGCTGCGGCATGAGAGCTTCGAGGGCTTTGAGAGCAAGGCGGCCGCCTTTGCCGACGAGCGAATGCTGAGCCTCTGCTGCCCCGTCTGCGGCGAGGCGCTGGAGGGACAGCGCTGGGTCAATCAGGGCGACCAGCGGTACATGAACCTCTTTGCCTGCCCCGAGCACGGCAGCTACCTTGTGCGGGCGCGCTTCCGCAAAAATCTGGACTACAACACCTGGTGCGCCAATAAGCTGATCTATGAGGCGGACGAGGCCATGCAGGACTACTACAAGACCAAGGCGGCGCAGTCCCGCCGCCGCGGGCGCGGCCACTCCGGCAGGAGGAGCCACGCGGCAGGGAAGTAGTCTCCGCCCCATCCCGCGCCGAGGGATAGCCCCGGCGCGGGGAAATCGGCTTTTTTCACAAAAAATGCTTGCATTTTTTTGGCAGCTATGCTATTGTAAAGAAAAGTGATGGTTCAGCGCTTCAAAGCGTTGAAGTTGTCGAGTATACCGTGGAGGCTTTCAGAATGGCAGCGGCCAGACTGGGAGCGGAGGAACTCTGGAGAATCCCAGCTTCTGGGTGCCGAAGGTGCAAGACCGCAAGGTCGAATCTCTCAGGCCAAAGGACAGAGCGAAACGGTCGTCGGGACTTGTCCCGCGCGGCGTTCGAGCCAGAGTTGCACAGTGCGGGCAGCTCTGTTTTTTTATCACAAGGAGGATGGACATGGAAAACTTCATTGCGACAATCGAGGCGGTCAACGGCGCGGTCAACAGCTTTGCCTGGGGCCCGCTCATGCTGCTGCTGCTCGTCGGCACCGGCGTATACCTGACTGTGCGCGTCAACTGGCTGCAGGTCACGCACTTCGGGCGTATCCTGAAAAACACTGTCGGCACGCTCTTTCGGAAGCAGGACGCAAAGGATCACGGCGCGAACATCTCGCCCTTCCAGGCCGTCACGACAGCCCTCGCCGGGACGGTCGGCACCGGCAATATCGCCGGTGTCACCGGCGCGATCTTCACCGGCGGCGCGGGCGCGGTGTTCTGGATGTGGGTCGCGGCCTTCTTCGGCATGGTCACCAAGTACGCCGAGATCGTCCTCGCCATGAAGTACCGCGTCAAGGACGATCAGGGCGTCTACCACGGCGGCCCGATGTACTACATCGAAAACGGCATCGGCAAGGACTGGAAGTGGCTGGGCGTGATCTTCTGCCTGCTCGGCGGTCTCGCCTCCTTCGGCATCGGCAACATCGCCCAGAGCAGCGAGATCTCCGGCGCGCTCAGCGACCTCTTCGGGCTCCCGGCGCTGATCTCCGGCCTGCTGCTCGCCATCGTCGTCGCGCTCGTGACCCTCGGCGGTATCAAGCGCATCGGCAAGGTCACAAGCCTGCTCGTGCCCTTCATGTCCGTGTTTTACATCGTGGCGGGGCTCGTCGTCATCGTGCTGCGCATCACCCACATCCCCGCCGTCTTCGGCATGATCTTTCGCGGCGCGTTCTCCCTCAAGAGCGTCGGCGGCGGTCTCTTCGGCTATACGATCATGATGGCGATGAAGCAGGGCTTCGCCCGCGGCGTGTTCTCCAACGAGGCCGGCCTCGGCTCCGCGCCGATCGCCCACGCTGCCTCCTCCACCGAGGAGCCCTGCGAACAGGCGATCTGGGGCGTGTTCGAGGTGTTTATCGACACGATCGTGATTTGCAGCATCACCGCCTTCGCCGTGCTGCTCTCCGGCATTCTCGACGCGGAGGGCGGGCTGGCCGCCTACGCCTCCAAGGGCGCCGCCGCGGCCGCCGCGTTCAATTCGATCCTGCCCGGCACCTTCGGCGGCAAGATCATCGAGCTGAGCCTGCTGTTCTTCGCTCTCTCCACGATCCTCTCCTGGGCCTACTACGGCGAGAACTGCTGGGGCTATCTCACGAACAACAACAAGGCCGTCGTGCTGGCCTACAAGGTGCTCTTCTCCCTCGTCTGCATCGTCGGTGCGGTCGGCTCGGGTACGCTGATGTGGGATATCGCGGACACCCTCAACGGCCTCATGGCGATCCCCAACCTGATCGCCCTGCTGCTGCTCTCCGGCGTGGTGGCAAAGCTCACGAAGGACTACTTCTCCAAGAATATGCTCAAATGAACATTTCCCCCGGAACCTGTCGGCTCCGGGGGAAATTATTCATGAATACTGAAGGATGAATACTGAAAAATGAATGATTGTGGTGTCCGCTGCGGCGGAGGCCGGGTCGCGGGGAAAACGTGCCCCCGGCACGTTTTCTAACACCGCTCCCGTTCGACTCCCATAGATGTCAAAAAGGAAGAGCCACCCTGACGGATGGCTCTTCTTTTTGGAGCGGATGATGGGAGTCGAACCCACCTTATCGGCTTGGGAAGCCGGAGTTCTACCGATGAACTACATCCGCGTGTGTATGATAGTATAGCACAGCCTTGCGGAAAATGCAAGAGCAAATTGCAGCTTTTTCTGTCACATCCCGCCGAAAAAAAGCGGGCGCTCCGAAGAGCGCCCGCGGTTTGAATCAGTGGATGGGAACGATCTCAGCGCCGGAGACCTCGTTGTAGGCCTCCACGGCGCCGCGCTGCAGGACGGCGACGAGGAGCTGGATGGCGGGATCAAGCTCATTGCCCTCCTTGACGGCGATGATGTTGGCATAGGTCTGGGCGGCGTCGCCGGAGGCGTCCTCGATGGCGAGGGCGTCAGCGATGTGATAGCCGCCGGCCAGGGCGTAGTTGTAGTTGATGACGCCGAGGGTGCCGGGGTTGGCGTTGGAGAAGTCGGAGGCCAAGCGGGTTAGGAA
>JAZQCO010000018.1:0-20921 GCA_045546335.1 Candidatus Limivicinus sp.
GCCTCTTGGGTACTTCTGCATTGCTAACGTAGTTTAGCACAGGAACGGCGGCTTGTCAAGAAAAACTTGCGCGGATTTGCGGCATTCCGCTAAGTCGGATCGTAGCCATGTCGTTCTGTGAGCCAAGGAGTTGTAGCTAAGTGTTGTCTTCCTAAGACCGCTTGGCCTCCGACTTGCCTCTTGGGTACTTCTGCATTGCTAACGTAGTTTAGCACAGGAACGGCGGCTTGTCAAGAAAAACTTGCGCGGATTTGCGGCATTCCGCTCTTGAAGCGCCGCGCAGATGATGGTATACTGAGAAAAAAGGGAAAAAGGAGGCCGCGCTGTGCCGAAGCTCAGTATCGTGATCCCAGTCTACAATATGCAGGCGTATCTTGCCGCGTGCTTTGACTCCTGTATCGACCTCGGCCGTGCGGCGGAGTATGAGATCATCGCGGTGAACGACGGCTCGACGGACGCCTCCGCGCGTATCATCGCCGACTACGAGCGGCGCTATCCCGGCCTGATCCGCGGCCTCGACACGCCAAACGGCGGCCTCGGCCACGCGCGAAACGTCGGGCTTGAGGCGGCGGTGGGGGAGTACCTGGCCTTCCTCGACAGCGACGATACGCTCACTCCCGGCGCGGTGGGCGAGATGCTGGATGCGCTCGAGAGCGGCGAGGATGTGCTGATCTTTGACTTTCTCGCCGTGAGCGAGAGCGGCGCCGTGCTCGAGACGACGCGCGGCTGCGCCCGTGAGGGCTGCTTCACGTTTGCGGAGTACCCCGAGCTGCTTTTCGATCCGCCCAACGCCTGGAACAAGCTCTGGCGGCGCAGCCTCTTTTCGGACAGCGCCGTGCGTTTTCCCACAAGGGTGTGGTTTGAGGATCTGGCCACCTCGCCCCGGCTCTATGACCGCGCGGCCTCGATCCGCTATGTGCCGCGCGCCTGGTACCGCTATTTGCAGCGCGGCGGCTCGATCATGCACGCGGGCAAGGCCGAGCGCAATCTGGAGATCATCGCGGCGGTGGACGGCGTACTTGTCGATTTCCGTGAGCGCGGCGTCTATGCGCGCTATGAGCCGCAGCTATGCTATATGGCCTTCTACCACCAGCTTCTGACCGCGAGCACCCGCGTCAACCTGACCGATCCGAAGAGCCCCGTTCAGGAGGCGCTGCTGGAGGATTTCCTCCGTAAATTCCCCGATTTTCAGTCGAACCCCTATATCCGCGCGCTCGGGGCGAAGTACCGGCTGCTGCTGCGCCTGATCCTGCGGCGCGAGCACCGGGCGCTGCACCTGGTCATGCGCGCCAACGAGATCATCAAACACAGATAAAAAGGAAGGTCGAACCATGAACATCGTGCTTCTCTCCGGCGGCTCGGGCAAGCGCCTCTGGCCGCTCTCGAACGACATCCGCTCCAAGCAGTTTATCAAAATCTTCAAGCGCCCCGGCGAGCTCGACCAGACCGGCACCAACGACGGCGGCTATGAGTCGATGGTGCAGCGCGTCTATCGGCAGATCCGCGCGGTCGATCCCGACGCGGTCGTGACCGTCGCGACCTCCAAGACGCAGGTCTCCTCGATCCACAACCAGCTCGGCTACGATGTCGGCATCAGCGTCGAGCCGTGCCGGCGCGACACCTTCCCCGCCATCGCGCTCGCCGCGGCCTACCTGCATGACGTGCAGGGCGTGGGGCTCGACGAGGCCGTGGTCATCTGCCCGGTCGATCCCTATGTGGAGGAGGACTATTTCCGCGCCGTGCGCCATCTCTGGGAGCTGAGCGAGAGCGGAACCGCAAACCTCATGCTCCTCGGCATCGACCCGACCTTCCCCAGCGAGAAGTACGGCTACATCCTACCCGAGAGCTGCGACGAGGTGGCGAAGGTCTCCGAGTTCAAGGAGAAGCCCGACAAGCAGACCGCGCAGCGCTATATCGAGGCGGGCGGGCTCTGGAACGGCGGCGTGTTCGCCTTCAAGCTGCGCTATGTGCTCACGCGCGCGCATGAGCTGATCGACTTTATCGACTATACCGATCTCTTCGACAAATACGAGACACTGACGAAAATCTCCTTCGACTACGCTGTGAGCGAGCATGAGACGGATATCGCCGTGCTGCGCTTTGCCGGGGAGTGGAAGGATCTCGGCACCTGGAACACGCTGAGCGAGGCAATGGAGGAGCAGGCCGTGGGCGATGTGCGCTTTGACGACACCTGCGTCAACGTCCACGCCATCAACGAGCTGAGCATCCCCATTCTCGCCATGGGGCTGCGGGATGTGGTGATCTCCGCCTCGCCCGAGGGGATCCTTGTCAGCGACAAGGAGCGCAGCTCGAAGATGAAGCCGTATGTGGACGCCATCAAGCAGCAGGTCATGTTCGCCGACAAGAGCTGGGGGAGCTTCCGCGTGCTGGACGTGGAGCAAAACAGCATGACCATCAAGCTCGGCATCCAGCCGGGCAAGCGCATGAACTACCACGCCCACGAGCACCGCGACGAGATGTGGACAGTCATCGAGGGCACAGGTCGCGTGATCGTGGATGGCATGGAGCAGCCGGTGAAGCCCGGCGATGTGATCACAATGGCGGCGGGCTGCAAGCATACGGTGATCGCCGACACCGCGCTGCAGATCATCGAGGTGCAGCTTGGCTCGGAGATCAGCGCCGCCGACAAGCACAAGTTCGAGCTGGAATGAGCGGGAACAGCCCCTTCCTGCTGCGCCCGGCGGCCAAGAGCTATCTCTGGGGCGGCAGCAGATTGAATGACGACTTCGGCAAGGACATTGCGCTCTCACCGCTGGCCGAGACCTGGGAGTGCTCGACCCACCCCGACGGCACCTCCGTGCTCGCGGAGACGGGGGAGAACCTGCGCGACGTGCTCTCGGCGCACCCGGAGTATCTCGGCACGCATCCCCTCGCCACCACGGGCGGGAGGCCGGAGCTGCCGATCCTCGTGAAGCTCATCGACGCGCGGGACGATCTCTCCGTACAGGTTCACCCGGACGACGCCTACGCCCTCGCGCATGAGGACAGCCTCGGCAAGACCGAGATGTGGTACGTCCTCGCCGCGCGGGCGGGGGCGGGGCTGGTCTACGGCTTCAACCGCGACATGAGCCCGGCGCTTGTGCGCCGCGCGCTCGGCGAGGGGCGCATCACGCAGTATCTCAACCGCGTCCCGGTCCATAAGGACGACGTGTTCTATATCGAGGCGGGCATCGTCCACGCCATCGGGGCGGGGACGCTGATCGCGGAAGTGCAGGAGAGCTCCAACCTCACCTACCGCCTCTACGACTACGACCGCAAGGACAAAAACGGCAGGACGCGCCCGCTCCATGTGGACAAGGCACTCGCGGTGGCGCAGCTTCACTCCTCGGCGGCGCCGCGCCAGCCGATGCGCCTGCTGCGCTTCCACCGTGGGCGCGCGAGTGAGCTGCTCACGCGCTGCAAGTACTTCCAGGTCGAACGGATGCTGCTCAACACCGAGGGGCGGGTGCTCGCGGATTTCCGAACCGGGAGCAACAGCTTCCACGTCCTGCTGTGTACCGACGGCTGCGGCGTGCTCTTCGGGGAGGGCTTCATGCTCAACTTCTTCAAGGGCGACTGTATTTTCGTCCCGGCAGACAGCATTCCGCTGAAGCTGCACGGAAAAGCACAACTGCTCAATATTTCCTGCTAAGGAGGATGCAATATGGACTATCGCTCGGAATATCAGAGATGGCTCGAGAACGTCAGGGACGAGGAGCTGCTGACAGAGCTCAGGGGACTTGACGAGAGCGGGATCGAGGATGCCTTTTATCGCCAGCTCGCCTTCGGCACCGGCGGGCTGCGCGGCGTGATCGGCGCGGGCACCAACCGCATGAATGTCTACACCGTCGCCAAGGCGAGCCAGGGGCTGGCAAATTACGTCCGCGCGAGCTTCGCGGCGCCGTCGATCGCCGTGAGCTGCGACAGCCGCATCAAAAGCGACGTGTTCTCGCGTGTGGCCTCCGCCGTTTTCGCGGCAAACGGGATCAAGGTCTGGCTCTATCCCGAGCTCATGCCCACGCCCTGCCTGTCCTACGCCGTGCGCGCGCTCGGCTGCTCGGCGGGCGTGATGGTCACGGCCTCGCACAATCCCGCGCGCTATAACGGCTACAAGGTCTACGGCGCCGACGGCTGCCAGATCACGACCGAGGCCGCTGCGGCGATCCTCGCAGAGATCGAGAAGCTGGACGTCTTCGCCGACGTGCGCGAGGCGGACTTCGACGCGGCCGTGGGCAGCGGGGAGATTCAATATATCCCCGAGCAGGTGTATACGGACTTCACCGAGGCCGTCAAGGCGCGCAGCGTCCTCTGTGGGGACGAGATCAGCCGGGATGTCGCGATCGTGTACACGCCGCTCAACGGCGCGGGGCTCAAGCCTGTGACACGCGCGCTGCGCGAGGCGGGCTTCACGAACCTCACGGTCGTGCCCGAGCAGGAGCAGCCGGACGGAAATTTCCCCACCTGCCCCTACCCGAACCCGGAGATCCGCGAGGCGATGGAGCTGGGGCTGCGCTGCTGCGTGGAGCAGGGTGCGGATCTGCTGCTCGCCACCGACCCCGACTGCGACCGCTGCGGCATCGCCGTGCGCGACGGGGACGAGTACAAGCTGCTCAGCGGCAACGAGGTCGGGCTGCTGCTGCTCGATTTCATTTGCAGCCAGCGCAATAAGCACGGGCAGATGCCCGCGCACCCGGTCTTTGTCAAGACGATCGTCACGATGGATCTCGCCGAGAAGATCGCAGCCTCCTACGGCGTCGAGACCGTGAACGTGCTGACGGGCTTTAAGTTCATCGGTGAGGTCATCGGGCGGCTCGAGGCGGAAGGGCGCGAGGCGGACTATATCTGCGGCTTTGAGGAGTCCTACGGCTACCTCACCGGCTCCCATGTCCGCGATAAGGACGCGGTGAACGCGGCGTTTATGATCTGCGAGATGTTCGCATACTACAAGACGCGCGGCGTGAGCCTCACGCAGAAGCTCGGTGAGCTGTACGCACGCTTCGGCTACTGCATGAACACGCTGCACACCTATGAGTTCGGCGGCTCGGCGGGAATGCGCCGCATGGCGGGGATCATGGAGAAGCTGCGCGGCGAGATCACCCGCATCGGCGGGCGGGAGGTGCTCGAGCGCCTGGATTACAGCCGGGGGCTGGACGGCCTGCCCAAGTCCGACGTGCTGAAGTTCCGCCTTGCCGGGGACTGCTCGCTGATCGTGCGCCCGAGCGGCACCGAACCGAAGCTCAAGCTCTATGGCAGCGTCACCGCCGCGGATCGCAGTGCCGCGCAGGAGATCGAGCGCTTTATCATCGAGGACATGGAGGAGCGGTTCCTGTAATACACATAATATGGACGAATGTAGGGGCGACCACAAGGGTCGCCCCTACAGTTTTCGTCGCCCTCACGACCCGAACACCCAGAGGTGGGTGATGCCGAAGGCCTCGCGGATGAAGTAATTGAGCATGACGAGCGGATAGCCCCAGGGGGCGGCGACGCCGACGGCCTCCACGCCCTGTAGACGCGCCATGCACTTGGCGCGATAGAGGTGGTAGGCGCTCGAGACGATGGCGACGTTGCCGTCCGGCTCCTCGCCGCGCGCGCGGATGATGTCGAAGGAAAAGGCCAGATTCTCCCGCGTCGAGGTCGCCCTGTCCTCGAGCAGCACACGCTCGGGCGCAATGCCGTTTTCGAGCAGCCACTTCTGCATGGCCTCGGCCTCTGTCACGGTCTCGCCCGAACCCATACCGCCGGAGACAATGGCGACGCTCTCGGGGTAGGTATTGAGATACTCCCGCGCGCCCTCGAGCCGCCGCACCAGCGTGAGCGAGGGCTGATCCCCGTGTACCGCCGCGCCAAGCACGATCAGATAGGGGCGCTCGGGCTCTGCGTCCGTGCGGGCATTTTTGATGATCGGCACCTCCACGATACAGAAATATACCAGCCCCAGGCAGGTCAGCACCAGCGCGATGCGCCAGACCCAGAGCGGGAGAAGCTGGTATATCAGGATCAGCGCCGTGATAAACAGCAGCGCGTAGCCCCAGTAGGCATAGCCGCGCAGCGCAAAGCGCAGGATCAGCGCCGTGCCGGTGAGGATGCCGCAGAGCAGCGGCCAGAGCCTGAGCTTTTTCATGTGTTGAGTTCCTCCCATTTTTCATACAGAGTCAGGAGCTGTTCGTTCAGCTCCTCCTTTTGCGCCTCCAGCTCCATGAGCTTCTGGTAGTCGCTTGCGTGCTCTTCGGCGAGGGCGTCGAGCTCGGCGAGCTTGCCCTCAAGGCGCGAGATCTCGCGTTCGGTCTTGGCGATCAGCTTGTCCTGATTCGGCACGCGCGGCTTTTTCTCCTCCCGCTTTTTCTCCGGCGCGGCTTTGCCGGGGGCAGGCGCAAGCTGCTTTTGCCGCTCACGCCAGGCGCAGTACTCGCGGTAGGTGCCGCGATAGTCGGTCAGCCCGTCCTCGGAGAGCGCCCAGATGCGCTCGGCGAATTTCTCAATGAAATAGCGGTCGTGCGAGACGAAGAGCAGCGTCTGCTCGTAGTCCGAGAGCGCATCCTCCATCCACTCGCGGCTCGCAATATCGAGGTGGTTGGTCGGCTCGTCGAGGATCAGGAAGTTTACGTCTCCGCCCATGAGCAGGCAGAGCTTGAGACGGCTGCGCTCGCCGCCCGAGAGCGCCCCGACGGGCGTGAACACGTCCTCCCCGCGAAAGCCGAAGGCGGCGAGGCGGTCGCGCGCCTCCTGCGGCTGGCAGCGCCCCTCGTAGAGCATGGTGTCGAGCGCGGAGCGTTCCGCGACCGGGAACGTCACCTGCTGGGGCAGGTACGCCGTGCGTACCGCCGGCCCCTGGTAGAGATAGCCGCGCTCGGGCGTCTCCTCGTGCATGATGAGCTTTAAGAGCGTCGATTTGCCGGTGCCGTTGTCGCCGATGAGCGCGATGCGCTCCCCGCCGGTGACGCTCAGCGAGAGACCGGAGAAGAGCCGCCTGGCGCCGAAGCCCTTTTGCAGATCGTCGATCACCAGCACCTCGTCGCCGTTGAATTCCCGCTCCTTAAACTTGACGTTCAGCTTCCTCTGCTCCGTCGGCTTTTCGCTGTGGCGGAGCTTTTCTATGCGCTTTTCCATGGCGAAGGCGCGCTTGTGCAGCTTGTCCGCGCCCATGAACGCCCAGAGGTGCATCTGCTCGGCGGCGCGGGTGAGCTGTTCGATCTTGGCCTGGTCGCGCTCATAGAGCTTCATCTTCTCCTCGAAGCGCCGCTGCCGCTCCTCCACATAGAAGCTGTAGTTGCCGCTGTAGAACTCCGCGCGCCCGTCCTGGATCTCGATGCAGCGCTGCACGACGCGGTCAAGGAACCAGCGGTCGTGGCTGATGGCGAGCACCGTGCCCTTGAAGTGCAGAATGTACTCCTCCAGCCATTCGGTGGCGCGCAGGTCGAGGTGGTTGGTCGGCTCGTCGAGCAGCAGAATGTCCGTGTCCTCGAGGATCAGGCGCGCGAGATTGACGCGCGTCTTTTCCCCGCCCGAGAGCGAGGAGAAGAGTTGGCGGCGCTGCGCGTCGGGGATCTGCAGGCCGTTTGCGACGCGGTTGCGATCCACCTCCATCGTATACCCGCCCTGACGGCGAAACTCGTCGGAAAGGCGGTCGTACTCCCGCAAAAGTGCGCCGGAGCTGTCGCGCTCCATCTGTTCGGTGAGCGCGTCCATCCGCTCGCTCATGGCATAGAGCCGCCGGTGCGCGTCCTTGAGCACATCCTCGGTCGTCCAAGTCTCGGGGTAGACCGGGATCTGCGAAATGAGCCCGATCCGCCGCCCCTGCGTGACGGAGACCTGCCCCTCGTCGTAGTCGATCTCGCCGACAAGGATGCGAAAGAGCGTCGTCTTACCGCAGCCGTTGTGGCCGAGGATGCCGACGCGCTCGCCGGGGCTCACGGTGAAGGAGAGCCCGTCGAGCACGTTGCTGCCGATCTCGAAGGACTTGACCAGATTGTTGACACTGATTTCTGCCATAGGTGTTCCTCTTTATCATAGAGCGTTATTATCCCAGCGTGCGAACACGCGCCGCCGGGTCTCGGCGCGGTAGGCGCGGCCGATGGGGAGGCGCTGCCCGCCGTGGAGCACGATCTCCTCCCTGTCGATGGAGCTCACCTGCGCGATATTGACCCAGAAGCTCTGGTGACAGCGGACGATCGCCCAGTCGAGCGAGGGGGCGAGCCACCTCGCCGGGGAGCCGGAGACAGTGTAGCTCTCATCAGTGCAGACGAAGCAGGTCCTCCGGTTCTCGCCGCTGATGTACAGCAGCTTTCGCAGCGGGAGCGTGAAGCTCTTGCCTCGGCTCGTGACCGTGATGGCCTGCGCACTCGTGGCGGGCAGGGTGCCGACCGCGCGGCGCAGCGCGGGGGCGAGATAGTCCTCCACCTGGGATTTGAGCACATACCAGACGTGCTCGGCCTCATAGGCGGCAGAGATGTATTCGCTGTAGCCGCTGAGAAAGATCACGCGGCAGTCCGGCGCGGCGGCGTTCAATTCGACGGCGAGCGCAATGCCGCTCTCCGCGCCAAGCTCGATATCCAGCACCGCCACGTCCGGGCGGTAATCGCCGGGGGCGAGGCATTTGCGCAGCGCAAGGGCGCTGGTGAAGCAGTCGAGAGTCAGCTCATAATCGCTCAGCTCCCGGCGCACGAGGGAGGCGGCGTAGCGGAGCGTATCGGGCGCGTCGTCGCAGATGGCGACTGTGAGGCTGTGCATAGCCCCCCCTCCTTTCGGATACAGACAAGATAGTATAACACAGACGCACCGCTTTTTTCAAGCGTACGCCTGTCACTGTGTCGAATCGACAGAAAAAATGACCGTTTCCGCCAAATGCGCCAAAAAGTGGAGACTAATTGCTATACTGTCAGGCGGAAGGGGGAGGCGGTCATGAAGAACCTGAAGCTGGACGAGGCGCTTGCGCAGGAGATCGAAACGATCCGCTCTCGCTGCTATCCGCAAATGAGCTTCGCAGAGACGGCTAGACTTATGCTCTGGCGTGGGATCGCCCGCACGGAGGCAATGAAAACGGAGGGAAAGGAAAATGAATAAACAGCGCCAGACAATAGAAAGGGAAGAGATCGTGAAGCGTCTCCCCAGCGGCGTCGTGCTGACAGCGCGGGAGGAAATCGGCGGCTTCTGGACGGTAGAGGTTCACTACCCCGAGCCGATCGAGCGGCACACCCTGATCCAGAGCCGGGAGGAGACGCAGCTCCTCCTCGAAAAGCTCGGGGAGCGCTATGCAGCCTGGAACGGTATAGACACCTGGTAACGGTGCGGCCTGTCTGAAAAGAAGCGGACAGGCCGCGTTTTTTGGAAAAACCTCTTGCCTGCAGGGGAGAAAACTGATATCATAAACAGGAAAATCATGGAAAAGGACTGAACTGTGTGGAAACAACACTCGATCCCATCCTGACGATCGCCTCAAGCGCGCTGCTGTTCCTGCTCTGGTGCACAGCGTTCCATTTCCTCCTCCCTGCGCGCTTCTCGCCGTGGGTCATGCGCCTTGTCGCGCTGCTGGGGACGGCGGTGTTCCTCTCCTTCTCGCTGCTGCCGCTGCTCACGCCCTTGCGCTTTCTGGCGGGCATCGTGCTGCTCGCCGCGCTGGTGTGGCTGGGCTATGAGGGGCGGGCGGCGTATAAGCTGCTGGTGACGGGACTTGTGGTGTTCACGATGCCGCTCGCCGAAATCCTCTCCCTCACGCTCCTGCCCCCAAACTGGCTGGAGACCGGGGTACCCTTCCGCGTCCAGGCGACGGCCTACGCCTTCTACCTTTTCTCCAACTGCGTGCTGCTCGCGGTCGTGGTGCTGTTTTTGCGTGCGCTGCGCGCAAGGCATGGGGAGACGGCGGTCAGCCGCGTCTCTCCGCTCCTTGCGGCCTTCCCGATCAGCCAGTACATCGTCTTTGCCCTCTGGTTCATCCCCTCGAACCTCGACAGCCTCTCCCGCAACGCCGCCTTCCTGCTCCTCGCGTTCGCCGCCTCGCTGGCGGCGGATATCATTCTGGCCTATGCCTTCGCCCGTTTTGCCCGCAGCGCGCAGCTTCGGATGCAAAACAGGCTTCTTGAGACGCAGATAGCGGCGCAGAAGGAGTATTACGCGGCGCTCACCGCGCATTACGCGGACGTGCGGAAGATGCGGCACGATATCGACAACCACATCTTCGGCATCAAATCGCTCCTCGCGGAGAACCGCTACAGCGACGCGGCGGCGTATACGGAAGCGCTCGCGGCGCAGCGGCACGGAGAAGCGCTGCTTGAGGGCTGCCGTAACGCGGCGGCGGCGAGCTTCCTGCTGCACCGGCAAAAGGAGCTGGAGGAGAAGGGAATCGCGCTGCGCTGCCGCGCGCTGCTCCCGGAGGAGACAGGGATCGAGGATATCGACCTCATCAGCGCCCTCGGGAACCTCCTCGACAACGCCGCCGAGGCCAGCGCTGGGGCGGAAAGGGCGGAGATCACGCTGGAGGCGGCGTTCCGCAGCCCGTATCTGAGCGTGTGCGTGAGCAATCCCGCCCCGGCAGAGAAGGCGGAGAAGAGCCGCCGCGTCCCCGAGCTTGCGCGCGGCATGGGACAGACGATCCTGCGCCAGCTCGCCGAAAAGTACGACGGGGAGTTCACCACCGCCGTGGAGGACGGACGCTACACCGCAAGGCTGCTGCTAAAGATGGAAAAATCCGCCTGAAAACGGCGGATTTTCCTTATTTCGTCACCGCCGCCTGCAGAATCGTGTTGGCGATGGGGGCGGCGTCCACGATGCCGTAGCTGGCGTTCTCCACCAGAACGACAAAGGCGTAGGGGTGAGCCTCGTCGAGGAGGAAGCCTGTGAACCAGGCGTTGTTCGTGCCGTCGCCTCGCTCGGCGGTGCCGGTCTTGGCGCAGAGGTTCAGGCCGGGGAAATGCTCCGGCCCGTAGTGCTCGGCGACCGTGAAGTTCATCATCCAGCTCAGCGTGCTCGCCGTGTAGGGCTCGAGCAGCCGTGTCTCCGCGCCCGGCGCGTCGCGCTGCAGGAGCGTCGGTTCCACGAGCACGCCGCCGTTTGCGATGGCGGCGACGTAGCGCAGCAGCGCATAGGGGCAGACCGTGTCGGTCGATTGCCCGATACCCGCCCAGCCCGTCTCGGGGTCGCCCACAAAATCGGTGGGGAAGCTCCCGGCGACGCAGCTCAGCACATCGAGCTTCTGCCGGTCGAGAAAACCGAATTGCCGGACGTATTGCAGCAACCTCTCCTGCCCGAGACGGATCGCAAACTGCGAGAACACGACATTGCAGGAGTTGGAGAGCGCCTGCTCGAAGGTCTGCATCCCGTGCGGGCGCTCGCAGGAGATGGTCACGCCCGCAACCTCGTGCGCCCCCTCGCAGAGATAGGTGTCGGTGAAGACGCCGGAGAGCCGCTCGAGCGCGGCGGCGGCGGTGACGAGCTTGAACACCGAACCCGGCGTGTAGCGCGCGGAGAGACAGCGGTTGATGAACGCCCCCTCGGCGGGGACGGCACTGACATCGGCGGGGTCGATCGCGGGGGTCGAGACCATGACCAGCACCTCGCCGGTTTTGTAGTTCATCAGCATCGCCGCGCCGGTGTGTTCCCCGAGGGCGCGAAAGGCGACGTTGTTGAGCGCCGCGTCGATGCTGAGCGTGAGGGTGCTGTCGCTCGCGTGCGTCGTGCCGGTGAGGAGGCTGAAGGCCTGGGCGTTGGCCCAGTAGGCCGAGAGCAGCCCTGTGCCGGTTCTGCCCCAGTAGTCGCCAGTGACGTGGTAGTTTGCGACGCGCGTCTCTGCGTCGGCATTGAAGAGGGTGTGCTCTGCGTCAAAATAGGCGAGCTTCACGCCGCTGCGATCCACGATCAGACCGGTGCTGTCGCTGTTGAGGCGCGCGAAGGTGAGCGCCCACTTGCGCCCGTCGCTGATATAGTGCAGCACATAGACGTTCAGCCCCACGATGACGAGCACCGCCAGCAGCAGCACCGACACGGCGCGCGTGGTGATCTTCTTCATGCCCCCTCGCCTCCTTCCGTCTCCTGCGTGCCCCGGCGCACGGCGAAGCTCGCGTCGCGCCGGTTGTCCGCGCCCTTGAGGAAGGCCATCAGCATCCAGCAGCTTATGAGCGAGGAGCCGCCGCGCGAGACGAAGGGGAAGGTCACGCCCGTGAAGGGCAGCAGATCGAGCGTGCCAAAGACGTTGAGCGCCGTCTGTGTGAGCAAAATCGTCACGGCGGCGCAGGCGGAGATGGCGTAGTAGGCCGAGCGGCAGTTGCGCGTGCTGCGCATGGCGAAGAGAGCCAGCAGCAGCAGCGCCGCCACCATGCAAAGCGCCATCAGCAGCCCCAGCTCCTCGCAGACCATGGCGAAGACCATATCGGTGTTCGCCGCGACGATCTCCTTGAGCCAGCCGGCGCCGGCGCCCTTGCCAAAGAGACCGCCCGCCGCGGCGGCGGACATGGCGCGCGTCTGCTGATAGCCGGTGTCGTAGATATCCTCCCAGGCGCGCCCCCAGGTGGTGAAGCGCTGGGCGAGATAGGGGCGAAACTCCACCGCCAGAAAGCCCGCGAGCCCCGCCGCGCTCACGGCGAGCAGCACGGTCGCGATGGAGCCAGAGCGCAGAAACGAGATGACGAGGAAGGCCACAAAGAACACCAGCGCCGTGCCGAAGTCGCCCATCAGCGCGAGCATCACGACGCAAAAGGCGGAGAAGACAATGAAGCTGTAGAGGTTGCGGCGGCGATAGAGCAGATCGAGCGTGGACGCGCCGACATAGACATAGGCCGCCTTGACAAATTCCGAGGGCTGGAAGGAGACGCCGCCGATCACCAGCCAGTTTCTCGCGCCGCCGATGACGCGCCCGATGAAGAAGTTCACCAGCATCAGCCCGAGCGCGAGCACGCCCACCGGGATGCGCAGCCAGAGCGTGCGCCGGAGATTGCGCAGCCACCAGCCGCCGAGCACGAAGAGCAGCACCCCGGCGAGGATCAGATAGATCTGCTTGTCCATCTCGCCGGGGGTAGAGCTCGCCGCGACGGAGGTGCCGAGCGTGGTGAGGTAGAAGGCGAGAGTCTCCACCTCAAAGCCGCGCCGACCCATCACGCGCATGGCGTTGAAGCTCGTCCACTCCAGCACGATCAGCGCGGCGAAGGCGAGGGCGATCATGCCCAGGTGTTCCGGCTTTGCGCTGATGCAGTGCTCGAGCAGCAGAAAAATCTGCATGGCGGTGAGCAGCAGCAGCGTGCGGGCGGGGGAGACGCTGCCGACGGCGCGGCGCTTCTCGTCGAGCTCGCCGCGCGTCGTCGCAGAGAGCGCACGGAACACGGCCTTGTACCCGGCGAGATTGAGCGTATCGCCGCTCGAGAGCGGGAGACCGCCCGGCTCGACCGCTGTTTCCCCGACCCAAATCTCGCCCCGGGAAAAGACCTCGTGGATGCGCCACTCGCCCCGGTCGCTGCGCGTGAGGACGGCGTGGACGCGCTGCAAGCGCTCCAGCGGCAGACGGAGGTCGGCGGAACGGGAGCGCCCGATCAGGCTCTCCCAGTGGCAGATGGGCAGCGTCGTGTCCCCGACGGCGAGCGTGCCCCAGATTTCCGGCTCGTACCGCTCACGCAGCAGCGAGCGGATGCAGCGCAGCAAAATCGCCAGCGACAGCGCCAGCAGCATGAATTTGGAAAAGCTCAGCCAATAGGAAATCAGCAGCTCCGTAACGCCTCACCTCCTTCTGTGAATCTGTAATATGCTATAATAGTATTATACCAAAAAAGCAGCGGCTTGACAACTGCGTAAAAAAGGGGCTGTCTCAAAACGGGAAGAGCAGCCGTAGGGGCGGCTACCAGCCGCCCGTGCAACGAAAGCAAAAACAGTTGAAAAGTTGGGAGAATTCGCACAAATCAGCGAATTCGCCCAACTTTTTACAGATATTTTGGCTATGACGCCGGGAGGCTGATAGCCTCCCCTACGTTCTCTTTCGGACTTTTGAGACAGCCCCTGTCAAATCAGTCTTGCTTCATGCGCCGCTTGTCGGCGTACATCGCCTCGTCGGCGCGGTTGAAGATCTCCTCGAGCGTCTGCACCTCGCCGTTATAGAGGCTGTAGCCCTTCGCGATCGAGAGGCGCTTCCAGGGCTCGGGATGCTTCCTGCTCGCGGCCATGCGCCGATCCATCTCCTCGAGCAGCTCGGGCAGCGCAGCCAGATCCTCGCCGCGCAGCAGGATCAGAAACTCGTCCCCGCCGATGCGATAGACCGGGCTGTGCTTGAACACCTTACACATGAGCGCGCAGCAGTTGATCAGATACTCGTCCCCGCGCTCGTGACCGTACTTGTCGTTGAGCGCCTTGAGGTTGTTGAGATCGAGCATCAGCAGCCCGAAGGGCGCGCCGCCGCCCTCGCGAATCTGCTCCTCCAGGGCAAGGCACTCCTTGTCGTAGGCGGTTTTGTTCTTGACGCGGGTGAGGGGATCGGTGTAGGCCATGTCGTACATATGCGCGATATGCTGCTTGAGGCTCGTCACCGTCACGGCGAGGCTGCGTGTCAGGATGCCGACCTCGTCGGCTCCGGCCACCGGCAGCTCGACATCCATATTGCCGGTGGCGATCTCCTTGGCGGCGAGGGTGAGCTTGTCGAGCGGGCGGGTGATGCGGTTGGAGACCGCGATGACGACCGCGACGACCGCCGCGCACATCAGGAGCGTGATGATCAGGAACAGGATAAAGAGCGACACCATGGGCGCTTTGATCTCGCTGCGCCGGGCGGTCAGCAGCAGGTTCATGCCGTTACTGAGCTCAAAATAGCTCAGCGTCTTCCCGACGCCGCGGTAGTGATAGTGAAAGACGCCTGTTGTGTGCGTACCCTGCTCGTGCGCGAAGGCATCGACGACGGCTTGCAGCTCGTCGCTGTAGCTGAGAATGCTCTCACCCACGGCAAGCTCGGGGTGATAATAGACCTCGCCGCTGTCTGAAGCCAGAAAGGCGTAGCCGGTCTCGTAGGACTGGATGCTGCGGACGTGCTCGATGATCACGTCAAAGTCGATATCCATGCCCGCAACGCCCCAGAACACGCCGTCGCGGTAGAGCGGGCAGACGTAGGAGATCATGTAAACGCCGAGGTTCTGGTTATAATAGGGCTCAAGCCATACCGCGTGCCCCGCCCTCTGCGGCAGGTAATACCAGCCGACGTGGTCGCCGTCGGCGGGGTCGTACTGATCGAGATCGGTCAGCGTCTCGCGGACAAACTCGTCCGAGCCCGCGTGTACGGAATAGAAGAAGCCGGTGGGCAGCCGCGTCATCTCCGGGGCGATGCGGAAGTAGCAGGCGCAGACACCCGGCGTCTCGCGGGCAAGCTCGAGCATGGTATACTCGACCTCTTCACAAAAGACGTCGAGAAAGCTGTCGTTGCGCAGCCGCAGCAGCGAGGAGACCTGCGCGTCCGCGAGGTCGGAGAAGACATCAACGGCGGCCCGGATGCTGTGCAGCGTCGCCTCAAGCTCCGCCCCCTCCGCGCGGCAGGTCAGGCTCAGGAGCTCCCGCGCGGTGTAGGTCTGCATGGAGGAAACGCTCGCAAGCGCCACACTGCCAAGCAGCAGCGCGCAGAGCAGAATGCTGATGATCGTGAGTTGAAGGAATTTGCCCCGAATGGAGTTCACTGTGCCCATCTCCTTTCCTTATTATTTTGACAAAAATGACAGAAAAAGTCAATTCCTTTTTTCGAGCCGGGTATAAAAAGGAAAAAGACTTCCCCTTTCCCCAATGCTCTGGTATACTGTATTCCAGCGAAACGGAGAGGAGGGGAGGGCGATAGAGAGGCGGTATCTCACATACGCCGTCCGTCCCGAGCAGGCGGGGGAGACGCTGGGGCATCTGCTGAAAAGCGCGCTTCAGCTTCCGCAAGGCATGGTCTCCTCGCTCAAGTGGCGCGAGGACGGCCTCGCCCTCAACGGCGCGGCGGCACATACGGACAGGCGCGTACAGCCGGGCGATCTTCTGCGCGTGCGCCTGGACGATCCGGCGGCGGAGAATCCCGCGCCCCCGGTCGCGCTGCCGCTGCGCTTCGCGTATGAGGATGCGGACATGGTCGTGCTCGAAAAGCCGCCGGGGCTGCTGGTTCACGGCGCGGCGGACGGCGCCCCCACGGTGCTCAACGCCCTCGCCGCGCTCTGGGGGCGGGGGCAGCCGGTCTATCCGGTACACCGCCTGGATCGGGGCACCTCGGGGCTGCTGGTGCTCGCGCGGCACCCCTATGCCGCCGAGCGGCTGCGGCGCGCGCTGCACACTGAGCGCTTCGTGCGGGAGTATCTCGCGCTCGCCGCGGGGGAGGTGCCCGCGGCAAGCGGGCTGATCGACGCGCCGATCGCCACGCTCGACACCGGGCGCTACGGCGTGCGCGCGGACGGGCGCGCGGCGAGGACGCACTATGCGCGCATCGCCGCCTTCCCGGGCGGTACGCTGCTGCGCCTGCGGCTCGACACCGGGCGGACGCACCAGATTCGGGTGCACCTCGCGTCCCTCGGCTGTCCGCTCTGGGGCGACACGCGCTACGGCGGCGCGGCGGACGCGGCCTTGCAGCGCCCCGCCCTGCACGCGGCGTTTCTGGATCTCGAGCAGCCCGTCACCGGGGAGAGGCTGCGGCTTCGCTCCCCGCTGCCGGAGGATATGAGCGCCTTTTTGCAAAGCAAAGGGGTAAATTACGAAAGAGAGGTTGATTTTTTATGGCAGTTGTAGGCTTTATCGGAACGGGAAACATGGGCTCGGCGCTCGCGCGGGCGGCGGCGAAGAGCGCGGAGACCACGCGCCTGCTGCTCTCGAACCGCACGCCGGAGAAGGCGCAGCGGCTGGCGCGGGAGCTCGGCGCAGAGGCGGTGGATAACCGCCGTGTGGCGGCGGAGGCGGAGGTGCTCTTCCTCGCGGTCAAGCCGCAGTATCTGGAGGGTATGCTCTCCGGCATCCGCGACGTGCTGCGCGCGCGGACGGATCGCTTCCTCGTGGTGTCGATGATCGCGGGCTGGGAGCTTGCCGCGCTGAGCAAGGTGCTCGACGGCGCGCCGGTCGTGCGCATCATGCCGAACCTCCCGGTCTCGGCCGGGGCAGGGATCACGATGCTCGCGGCCTCCGAGGCGGTCACGGCGGAGGAGAAGGCGCTCGTGAAGGCGCTGCTCGCCGCCTCGGGGCTCGTGGAGGAGCTGGACGAACACCTCGCCGATGCCGCGACGGGCGTCACAGGCTGCGGCCCGGCCTTCGCGGCGATGTTCGTGGACGCGCTCGCGGACGGCGCTGTGACCTGCGGCCTGCCGCGCAAGACGGCGCTGCGCTATGCCGCGCAGATGCTCAAGGGAACGGCGGAGCTGCTGCTGGAGAGCGGCGAGCACCCCGCCTCGCTCAAGGATCGCGTCTGCTCGCCCGCCGGGAGCACCATCGAGGGAGTGCGGCGCCTCGAGCAGGGCGCGTTCCGCTCCGCCGTCTGCGAGGCCGTGATCGCGACCTTCAATAAGAAATTTTGACACAGGAAAGGGACAAGGCGTTGGTTTCAAACTGACGGGTTTATGAGAAAGCTTTCATTCTTGCCGTAGGGGCGCTTCACGAAGCGCCCGCGCAAAGAAATCCCGTGTCCGGCAGAAATTGTGGGCGAATTCGTATCTTAACCTGTGATACGAATTCGCCCACAATTTGTATACAATGATTCACTGTTACCGCCGGGCGATTCGTGAATCGCCCCTACAAAATTACAGCTCATGGATTTCACAGGCGAGGCCGCCGTTATCGAAGACCGTGACCGTGGCATAGCTGAGAGTGCGCCCCTTCCCGGCGGTGCCGGGATTCAGGAGCTGCACGCCGCCAATCTCGGCGCGGTCGGCCACATGGGTGTGACCGTAGAGGGCGAGGCTCGCCCCCGCCTCCTGCGCCGCGTAGACCAGATAATCGAGCGTCCAGTCCACCTGGTAGAGGTGCCCGTGCGTCAAAAAGACCGTGACAGAGCCCAGCTCCACCGTCAGCGTCTCCGGCGCGCTGTCGCCAAAATCGCAGTTGCCGCATACGCTGTACAGGGGGATATCCGAAAACTCCCGCCGCAGAATCTCCGTGTCCCGCGCGTGGTCGCCGAGATGGATGAGCACGTCGGGCTGACACGCCCGCACGGCGCGAAGCATGTGGGCGGTGTTCGTGTGGGTATCGGAAAAAACGGCGGCCTTGAGCATGGAAGGAGTCTCCTTTTGGAAAGTCTGTCAGTACAGGTGCATAGAATGGGGAAGGAGCGGGAGTTATGCCAAATTTTGAGCAGCTTGGAAAAGAACTCGAGCGCCGGGGCAAGACCGACGCGCTCAAGCGCCTCGCGCAGTCCGACGACGGGCAGCGCCTGGCGCGCTCGCTCGATGCGGACGCTGTCTCGCGCGCGGCGCGCAGCGGCGACACGGAGGCGCTGGCAAAGCTGCTGCGCGGGGTGCTCAGCACGCCGGAGGGACAGCGCCTGGCCAAAGGCGTGGAGGCGCTGATGGAGAAGTAACAATGAGGGGGGAGCGCCGTGGGGGAGTTGGAGGATCGCATCAATCAGGTGCTGAGCGATCCGGCGCAGATGGAGGAGCTCAGCCGCCTGGCGCAGTCGCTCATGGGCGGAGGCGGCGAGACGGCGGAGGCGAAGGAGCCGACAGGCGGCCTGGCCTCGGAGCTCGGTCTGGACGCGGGGATGCTCGCGCGGGCGGCAAAGCTCCTGCGCGACGAGGGCGGCGCAAACGACAGGCAGGGGATGCTGCGGGCGATGGAGCCCTGGCTCTCGCCCCGCCGCCGGGAGAAGCTCGAGCGGGCGATGAAGCTCGCGCGCCTGAGCCATCTGGCGAAGCTGGCCTTCGGGGAGGGGAAAGGCGATGTATAACCGCTATCAGGGAAACACGGGTCGCGTCCATCGGGTGGAGGAGCGCCCCGCGCCGCCGCCTCCGCGACCGGCACCGCCGCCTCCGCCGCCGAGGCGGGAGGGGAGTGTGCTCTCTTCGCTCGGAAGGCTCCTGCCCGGTCTCGGCGAGCAGCTCGAGACCGAGGATCTGCTGCTGCTTTTGATCCTGTACCTGATGTACCGGGAGACCGGGGACAGCGATTTACTGATCGTGATGGGCGGTATGTTCCTGCTCTGAGGGCTGCGCCGCGCCGCTGTGCGCGGTGCTGCCCGGCAGACGCAGATAGGGGTTGCCGCGAAAGGCGAAGAGCCAGACCAGCACCGAGATCGCGAGGGCGAGCACAAGGCAGATCACACGCATCGGCACGCCCTCGCCGGTGATGAGCAGGGCGACCAGCCCGAAGATGGCGGAGACGCCGTAGATCACGGCGACCGCCTGCTTCTGGTTCATGCCGAGGGCGAGCAGCCGGTGGTGGAAGTGCCCGCGGTCGGCCTTGAAGGGGCTCTGCCCGTGGGCGATGCGCCGGGCAAAGGCAAAGGTCGTATCGGCGATCGGCACGGCGAGCGCGAGGATCGGCACGAAGAAGGAGATAACGGCGTGGAACTTGAACACGCCCATGATCGACACCGTCGCGAGCACGAAGCCCAGAAACTGCGAGCCCACGTCGCCCATGAAGATTTTGGCGGGGTTGAGGTTATAGGGCATGAAGCCGATGCACGCGCCGACGAGCGCGGCGAGCATGATCGAGACGACCGGCTCCGAGACGTAGAGCGAGACGACGAGCATCGTGAGCGAGCTGATGGCGGAGACGCCGACGGCGAGGCCGTCGAGCCCGTCGATGAGGTTCACGGCGTTGGTGCAGCCGACGATCCACAGCAGCGTCAGCGGGATGGAGAGCCAGCCGACGAAGATGAAGGTCTCGGAGGAGAAGAGGTTGGGGTTGGAGATGTTCTCAAACACGATGCCGCAGCGGATCGCCACGACGGCGGCGACGACCTGGCCGAGGAGCTTGACGATGGGACGCAGGGAGATGATATCGTCCACCGCGCCCATGATGACGATGATGATCGCGCCGATCAGGATGCCGAGCACCTGTGTGCTGATGTTCACAAACAGCAGCACCGAGAGCAAAAAACCAAGGAAGATGGCGAGGCCGCCCATGCGGGGGATCGGGTGATCGTGCACGCGCCGATCGTCCTTCGGCACGTCGATCGCGCCGACGTGCTCGGCGAAGCGCTTGACCGGCGGTGTGAGCAGCCAGGCGACAAAGAGCGCCACCACAAAGGCCAGACCGATGCGCAGCCAGTCGTCCAGATGCGGCATCAGCTCCCGGGGGATGATGAGGGTGATCATACGCTGCCGCTCCCCGTCAGTTCGCCGCGACGAGGCCGACCTTCTTATAGACCTTGCGCAGCGTCTTGTTTGCGATATACGCGGCCTTGTCCGCGCCGTTTTTGCACAGAGCGTTCAGATACGCCTTGTCCTTCATGATGCGCCCGGCCTCCTCGCGGATCGGGCGCAGCGTCTCCACCACGGCCTCGCCAACGGCGCTCTTGAAGACGCCGTAGCCGGCGCTCTGAAACTCCTGCTCGATCTCCGCAAAGCTCTTGCCGGTGCAGGCGGAGTAGATTTGCATGAGGTTTGCCACACCGGGCTTGTTCTCCGGATCGAAGCGCACGCAGCCCGCGCCGCTCTCGGAGTCGGTGACGGCGCGCCTGAACTTGCGCATGATGTCCGCCGGATCGTCCATCAGGCAGACGCGGCCGTTGCCGACCTCGTCGGACTTGGACATCTTGCTTCTGGGATCGAGCAGATCCATCACGCGTGCCCCGACCTTGGGAATCCAGGGCTCGGGCACCTTGAAGGTCTCGCCGTAGAGATTGTTGAAGCGCTGCGCCACGTCGCGCGTGAGCTCAACGTGCTGCTTCTGATCCTCGCCCACGGGGACGTAATCCGGCTGATAGAGCAGGATATCCGCCGCCATCAGCGCGGGATAGGTGAAGAGGCCGCCGTTGATGTTCTCGGCGTTCTTGGCGCTCTTGTCCTTGAACTGCGTCA
>JAZQCO010000019.1:0-2170 GCA_045546335.1 Candidatus Limivicinus sp.
GCCTTGCGCCGACCAAACCCGGCGCGTCCCCCGTGCGCCGGGTGCGATAAGCGCAAGTGCCCCTTACCTGTTTAGTCCCCGCAAGGGGACTGAACAGGTAGCAAGTCGGAGGCCAAGCGGTCTTAGGAAGACAACACTTAGCTACAACTCCTTGGCTCACAGAACGACATGGCTACGATCCGACTTGCCTTGCGCCGACCAAACCCGGCGCGTCCCCCGTGCGCCGGGTGCGATAAGCGCAAGTGCCCCTTACCTGTTTAGTCCCCGCAAGGGGACTGAACAGGTAGCAAAAAGAGCCGTGAAACCTTTCGATTTCACGGCTCTCATTGTAGCGTATTCGGTTTGAAAAATCGGTCGAAACGACGTTATTTCCCCAGATTGTCACGGCTCAGGCGCAGGTTTTCGATCAGCGCCTCGAGCTTTGCCTTCTTCTCGCGCTCGGCGTTCACGACGGCCTCCGGCGCGCGGGTGACGAAGTTCTGGTTGGCGAGCTTGGCGTTTTGCCCGGCGAGCTGCTTTTCAGCGTTCACAAGCTCCTTCTCGATGCGCGCCTTCTCCTTCTCGAGATCGACCAGCTCCGCCATGGGCATGAACATGCGGGCGTTGTCGGTCACGACGGAGACCATGCCCTCGGTGCTCTCGGGCGCGGCGGAGACGACGCTGACCTCGCTTGCGTAGGCGAGCTTTTTGATATAGCTCACACCGGCCTCGAAGGCGGCGGCCTTGTCGGTGGCGATAATCAGGTGCGCCTTGCGGCTGGGCGGGACGTTCATCTCGCTGCGGCGGGCGCGCACGGCCTTGATGGCGTTCATCACCATCTCGAAGTTCTCCTCCGCCTCGGGGAAGGACAGCTTCTCATCGAAGCTCGGGTAGCGCTCGACCATCAGCGCCTCGCCCTCATGGGGCAGCGCCTGCCAGATCTCCTCCGTGATGAAGGGCATGAAGGGGTGCACGAGCTTCAAGATCTCGGTGAGCACATAGAGCAGCACCTTCTGTGCCCCGATCTTGGAGGCCTCGTCCTCGCCGGTCAGGCGGGGCTTGGTCAGCTCGATATACCAGTCGCAGAAGCTGTCCCAGATGAAGTCGTAGATTTTGCCCGCGGCCACGCCCAGCTCGTAGCTGTCCATGTTCTCGCAGACCTCTTTGACCACGTCGTTGAGCTTGGAGAGGATCCACTTGTCCTCGATCTCCAGCTTCTCGGGCAGCTCGTTTTTGTCGATGGTGAGGTTCATCATCACAAAGCGGCTCGCGTTCCAGAGCTTGTTGCAGAAGTTGCGCATGGCCTCGCACTTCTCGACGTAGAAGCGCATATCGTTGCCGGGGGAGTTGCCGGTGATGAGGTTGAAGCGCAGCGCGTCCGCGCCGTACTTCGAGACGATCTCGAGCGGGTCGATGCCGTTGCCGAGGGACTTGGACATCTTGCGCCCGAGGGAGTCGCGCACGATGCCGTGGATAAATACCGTGTGGAAGGGCTCCTGCTTCATCTGCTCCATGCCGGAGAAGATCATGCGGGCGACCCAGAAGAAGATGATATCATAGCCCGTGACCATGACGGAGGTCGGGTACCAGTAGTCCAGCTCAGCGGTCTTTTCCGGCCAGCCCATCGTGGAGAAGGGCCAGAGCGCGGAGGAGAACCAGGTGTCGAGCACGTCCTCCTCGCGGCGGATGTTCCTGCTGTGGCAGTGGGCGCACTCGCAGGCGTCCTCGCGGGAGACGGTGATCTCGCCGCAGTCGTCGCAGTACCAGGCGGGGATCTGATGACCCCACCAGAGCTGGCGGGAGATGCACCAGCCGTGGACGTTCTCCATCCAGTTGAGGTAGATTTTGGTGAAGCGCTCGGGCACGAAGCGGATGCGCCCATCCTTCACGACCTCGATGGCGGCCTTGGCGAGCGGCTCCATCTTCACGAACCACTGGGGGCTGGTGAGCGGCTCGACCACGGTGCCGCAGCGGTAGCAACAGCCGACGTTGTGGCTGTAGGGCTCGACCTTGACGAGATAGCCCTGCTCCTCGAGATCGGCGACGATGGCCTTGCGCGCCTCGTAGCGATCCATACCGTTGTACTTGCCGCCGTTGATGATCTTCGCGTCCTCGTCGATGCACTGGATCTGCTCGAGGTTGTGGCGCAGGCCGACCTCGTAGTCGTTGGGGTCGTGGCAGGGGGTCATCT
>JAZQCO010000020.1:0-8125 GCA_045546335.1 Candidatus Limivicinus sp.
ACAAAGATGGCTTAGGATTTTTTGCCTGTAGCAAGGCGACAAATCGCAGGAATACTTTGTGTATTTCAAGATTTGGCAACGCAGCTACAGGCGAAAAAGGCAAGCCAGATTGTTCAAGTTATTTTGGAACAGTTCCTTATACGTTGAAGCGGAAGTTGGTCACATCCCCGTCCTGCATGACGTAATCCTTGCCCTCGAGGCGGAAATGCCCCTTCTCACGGGCGGCGCTCATGGAGCCGCAGGCCTTGAGATCCTCGAAGGCGACGATCTCGGCACGGATGAAGCCGCGCTCGATATCGGTGTGGATCTTTCCGGCGGCCTTGGGCGCCTTGGTGCCGCGCACGATGGTCCAGGCGTGAACGTCGTCCTCCCCGGCGGTGAGGAAGGAGATGTAGCCGAGCAGATCGTAGGAGGTCTTGATGAGGCGGTCGAGGCCGGTCTCGGTCAGGCCGAGATCCTGCATGAAGAGCGCCGCGTCCTCGGTGTCCATGTCGGCGATGTCCTCCTCAAACTTGGCGGCGACAGGCAGCACCGCCGCGCCGCGCGCCTTGGCGAAGTCCTCGAGCGCCTTGAAATTGGCGTTGCCCGCGAGATCGCTCATGCCGTCCTCGTCGAGGTTCGCCGCGTAGATGACCGGCTTGACCGAGAGCAGCCCGCCGTCAACGAGGATATCCTTGTCCTCCTCGGCGAACTCGAACTCGCGCGCAGGGCGCTCCGCCTCGAGGTGGGCGATCAGCCGCTCGCACATCTCCGCCTCGCGCTTATACTTTTTGTCGCCGCCCTTGGCGTTCTTCTTCGCGCGCTCGAGACGGCGCTGCACGATATCGAGATCGGCGAGGATCAGCTCCAGGTCGAAGGATTCCGCGTCGCGCACAGCGTCGGCGGGCTCGAGGAAGAGCTCGTCGTTGTCGAAGCAGCGCACGACCTCCACCAGCGCGTCCACCTGACGAATGGCCTGGAAGACCTCGTTGCCCTTGCCGCCGGCGGCGACACCGGGCACGTCCACGAAGTCGATGGTGGCGGGGCTGTATTTTTTGGGGTGCCAGTACTCGGCCAGCCAGTCAAGCCGCTCGTCGGGCACCTTGGCGGAGCCCATGTTCGGCTTCGCCCCGGCTGCGGTGTAGCCGCCGGTCTCGGCCTTCGAGCCGGTCAGGGCGTTGAACAGCGTCGTCTTGCCGACGTTCGGCAGACCCACGATCCCTAATTTCATCTGTGATTGTCTCCTTTGCACAGTAGTAGACTTCTAACTGCAAAGTATAGCACAGAGCGCGCCGTTTCACAAGAGGCGGAAGAGGGAAATTCGGCGGAGGGGTCTTGACCCCTCAGTCAGCGCCGCAAGCGGCGTTGACAGCCTTCGGCCCGGGTCGCAAGCATAGCTTGCTCCCCGCTTTGGCTGTAAACGTGCCACCGGCACGTTTACGACGCGTCGCGCCCCTTTCAGGGGAGCCAAGTCAAAGGGGAGCCTCTCTCAGGGCACCTTATGCGTCCTCAGATAGCTCAGAAACTCGGTCAGACCCGAGGAATTGAGGGTCTTTTTGTTGGCAAAGGCGAAGCGCTCGTACAGCACACCCGTGTTGTCGCGCAGCGCGCGCGCCGCGTCGCAGTAATACACCCCGGTGTCACGGCAGACCTGCTCCACCCAGTCGTTGGCGCGGATGATGAGATCGGCGCTCAGGTTGTCCGTGCCGTTGTAGTTCGGCCCGACCGGGATGATCGAGCAGACGACGATGACTGTCCTCGGGCTCTTCGCCTGGATCGAGCGGATCAGCGCCTCATACTTCTGAACGAAGCTGTCCTGATCGACCGCGCCGAGACCGTCCTGCCCCACCGAGATCACGAGGATCGCCGGCTTTGCGATCATTGCCGCGTCCGCCGGGCTCACGAGCGAGCCGTCGGAGTAGTTGATCTGGCAGTCGTCGAGCGTCGAGACGGGCAGCGTCCCCTCGCGGCGATACCAGACCTGCGTCGTGCCGGTGCCGCCGCTGAGCAGCCCGTAATCGTGCAGCCCGGCGGTCGCGCTGTCGCAGAGGAAGGTCAGCGTGTCGATATACGCCTGCCCCGCGTCCTTTGTCTCCTCGAGCTGGATCAGCTTGCCCGTCGCCGTCTGGATCGGTGTGCCGGGCTCGTCCGTTCCGCCCGCATCGACCAGCGGCGCGGCGGTACTCCCGCGCTCTCCGAGCACGACCTGCGGGCGCTCCATGCCGCCGTCGTAGCGGATCACCGCGAGAAACAGCAGCCCCAGCAGCAGCGAGAGCAGCATCACAAAGATGCCCAGCGCCCAGGCGAGATTTTTGATTGTAGTCAGCTTTTGCCGCATGGCGGTACCTCATAAAAGGCGAGCCGTGAGCTTGCACTCACGGCTCAGCCTGAAATTCTCTTACTCCTCTTACTCCGCCTCGGCGAGAGCCTTGGCTTCCTCGATGACCTTCTGCTGCACGTTGCCGGGAGCTTCCTCGTAGCGGACGAACTTGCAGGTGAAGGAACCGGCGCCCTGCGTCATGGAGCGCAGGTCGATGGTGTAGGTGCTCATCTCCGCCATCGGCACCTCGGCCTCGATAGTGGTCATACCGGCCTCGGCGGGCATGGAGCCCATCATGGTGCCGCGGCGCTTGGAGTTGATATCGCCGATGATCGCGCCCTGGTACTCGTCGGGGACCGTGACGAAGAGCTGGCCGATCGGCTCGAGGATGGTGGGCTTGGCCTTGGGGATGCCGTCCTGATACGCCAGACGCGCGGCAGTCTGGAAGGCCATATCGTTGGAGTCAACCGGGTGATAGGAGCCGTCGTACAGCGTGGCCTTCAGACCGACCAGCGGGTAGCCCGCGAGCACGCCCTTCTGCACCGCGTTGCGCAGACCCTTTTCGACGGAGGGGAAGAAGTTCTTGGGAACGGAGCCGCCGAAGACCTCCTCGGCGAAGATCATCTCGTCGCTCTCCTCCTGGGGCTCGAAGCGGATCCACACGTCGCCGAACTGGCCGGACCCGCCGGACTGCTTCTTGTGGCGGCCGTGCGCCTCAACGCGACCCTTGATCTTCTCGCGGTAGGCGACGCGGGCGGGCTTGAGCTCGGTCTCGACGTTGTAGAGGTTCTTGAGCTTGGAGCAGAGCACGGCGACCTGGATGTCACCCTGACCGGAAATGACCATCTGGTGGGTCTCGGCGTTGGCGACGACGGAGAAGGAGATGTCCTCTTCGGCGAGCTTGGACAGACCCGCGGCGACCTTGTCGTCCTGTCCCTTGGTCTTGGGGGCGATGGCCATGGAGTAGTTGGGCTCGGGCAGCTCAATGGCGGGCAGCTCGACATCGTCCTTGGAATCGACGACGACATCGCCGGTCTTCCAATCCATCTTGCCGATGGCGACGATATCGCCGCACACGGCCTCAGTGACCTCGACGCTCTTCTTGCCGGTGAAGGTGTAGAGACGGCCGAGCTTATCGTTGCTGGAGGCGCGGACATTGTGCAGGGACATACCGGCGGCGATCTTGCCCTCGAGCACCTTCACAAAGCTGAACTTGCCGAACTTGTCGGACACGGTCTTGAACACGAAGCCAAGCGCCGCGCCGTCCTTCGCCTCGGGGGCGGGGCAATAGTCGTTCACGCCCTGGAGCATGGCGGCAGTGCCCATGTTGGTCATGGCGTCGGTCGCGTACACGGGAACGACGGAGCGCTCCTTCACGCCGACCTTCAGACCCTCGACGATATCGGCCTCGTCGAGCTCCATGGTCTCGAAGAACTTCTCCATCAGCTCTTCGGTGGCGCCGGCGGCGGTCTCCATCAGCTCGGCGCGCAGCTCCTCAACGTGCTCGGCGTCGGCGGCGGGGATGGGGCCGGTCTCAAACTTGCTGCCCTTGGTGGTGTAGGCGACGTTGTGCACCAGGTCGATGACGCCGGTGCCGTCGCTCTTGGGGATGGTCACGGGGCAGACGATGCTGCCATAGCGCTCCTTGAGCGTGGCGAGCGCCTTGAAGTAGTCGCCGTGCTCCTCGCGGCACTTGGTAACGCAGAACATGACGGGCAGCCCCGCGTTCTTCAGATAGTTCCAGCTCCGCTGGGCGCCGACGGCGACGCTCTCGGCGGTGTCCTTCGCGGAGACGGTGATCACACCGGCCTCGACCGCGCGCAGCGCGCACAGCGCCTCGCCCACGAAGTCAAAGTAGCCGGGGCAGTCGAGGACGTTGATCTTGTTGCCGCCGAACTGCACCGGCGCCACCGCGGTGGAAATGGTGATCTGGCGGGCGATTTCTTCGGCATCGTAGTCGCAGACGGTGTTGCCGTCGGACACCTTGCCCATACGGTCGATCGCGCCGGTGATGTAGAGCATGCTCTCGGCGAGACTGGTTTTGCCGCTGTTGCCATGACCCAGCAGCGCAATGTTGCGGATGTTTTTCGTTTCCATGTGTTGTTGCTTCCTCTCTGTCAGTGTGTATAATCAATCAAAAGATCGCACGGATACAGAGTATCTCTTTGTAAGTATACACTATTGTCCCCGGCTTTGGCAATAGCTTTTTTCGGAAAAAGCGTGTCGATTCGGAAAAAGCGGCCCTTCCCCCGCGTTGGCCTGCTGCACGCGAGGCGGCGGGCAGGCAATATGCACAGAATCGGGGGCGGTTTATCGTGCGTTTTCCCTTCTTGACACGGCGGGGGGCGAATGGTAAAGTTATACTGTGTGTTACTGAGGAAGCGGAAAGACTTCACGGAAATGGGTGAGAACGTGGACACCGGAGTCGAGAAGAAGGTTACGATCGAGCAGGTCGCCAGGCTCTGCGGCGTCTCCAAAACCACGGTTTCCCGCTTTCTGAACCACAAATACGACAATATCTCCGAGAACACCCGTCTGCGGATCGAAACTGTGATCCGCGAGCTCGATTATCGCCCCAACCGCACGGCGCAGCGGCTCAAGGCCGGGCGCTCGATGCTGATCGGCTGCTGCATGGGCGATCTGAGCGGCCCGTTTTCGGGGCTGCTGCTGCGCGGCATCACGCGCGTGTGCGGCGCGGCGGGCTATCAGGTGCTCTTCGCCGACAGCGGGGAGGACGCGCGGCGTGAGCGGCAGGCGATCGAGGACTTTCTGCAAAACGATGTGGACGGGCTGATCGTCAACACCACCGGCGGGAACGATGAGTATCTGCTCTCCCTGGCTGCGCGCGGCGTGCCGGTCGCGCTGGCTGACCGCCCCCTGCGCGCGGGCGGGGAGATCGACACCGTTTGCAGCGAGCATGAGCGCTGTATCCGCGAGAGTCTGCGTCTCATGCGGCGCTGCGGCTATACGCGCCTCGCCTTCTTCACCGAGCGGATGCAGAGCGTGACCCCGCGCCTCCAGCGGCGCGACAGCTATTTGTACACGCTGCGGGAGCTGGACGCGGAGGTCGAGCCGCTGCTCTATGAGTTCGACCGCCGCGACCCGGCGGCCTGCCGCCGCTGCCTTGAGGCGCTGCGCGCGGCCTTCCCCGGTGAGCGCACGGCGATCCTCGCCGCCAACGGGGCGACGGGACAGGCGCTGCTGCTGGCAATGAAGGAACTGGGCTTGCGGCCTGGCGCGGACGTGGGACTTTGTACCTTCGACGACTGGGATATCTTCCGTCTCGCCGATGTGACGGCGATCCGCCTGCAAAGTGAGGAGATCGGCGCGGCGGCGGCACGGCTGCTGCTCGAGCGTATCGCCGAACGCAGCGGGGACGCGGCGCGCCGCCTCTCCCTTGAGACGGAGCTGATCGTGCGCGGCTCGCTCCAAGCGGGCTGAGCAGGTTTTCATATTGCTCTTGTAAACCGGTTTCCATTGCAATTTTGCGCACCCCGGGCTCTGCCCGTTCCCATATACCAAAGAAGTATCATTTGAAAGGAGTCTTTCCCATGGACATTATGAAACAGTTTGCCGCCTCCGGTATCGTTCCGGTCGTCGTGCTCGACAACGCGGAGGACGCTGTCCCGACCGCGCGCGCCCTGCTCGCCGGCGGCATCTGCACGATGGAGATCACCTTCCGCACGGCCGCCGCCGCCGATTCGATCAAGGCTGTGGCGGACGAGGTTCCCGAGATGTGCGTCGGCGCTGGCACCGTGCTGAATCTCGAGCAGTGCAAGCTCGCCGTCGAGCGCGGCGCGAAGTTCATCGTCGCCCCCGGCTATGACGACGAGACTGTTGCCTGGTGCGTCGAGAACAACATCGCCGTCACCCCCGGCTGCGTCACCCCGACCGAGATCATGATGGCTGTCAAGCGCGGCCTCAAGGTCGTCAAGTTCTTCCCCGCCAACGTCTACGGCGGCCTGAAGGCGATCAAGTCCCTCGCCGGCCCCTTCGTCGGGCTCAAGTTCATCCCCACCGGCGGCGTGAACAACGACAATATCGCCGAGTTTGCGGCCTCCCCGGTCATCCACGCCATCGGCGGAAGCTGGGTCTGCCCGCGCGCCGATATCGCTGCGCACAACTGGGACAAGATCACCCAGCTCTCCCTCGAGGCGCGCAAGGCGCTGCTCGGCTTTGAGGTCGCCCACATCGGCATCAATTCCGACGACGCGGACGCCTCCCTCGGCGTGGCGAAGGAGTTTGACGCGGCCTTCGGCTTCGGCGTGAAGCCGGGCAACAGCTCCAACTTCGCCGGCGCCGGTGTCGAGGTCATGAAGACCCAGTACCTCGGCGACAAGGGACACCTCGCCATCCGCACCAACAAGATGGACTGCGCCATCCCCGAGCTCGAGAAGCGCGGCTTCGAGGTCGATATGGACACCGCGAAGTTCAAGGGCGAGCGCCTCAACGCCGTGTATCTGAAGGATCAGTTCGGCGGCTTCGCCGTCCACCTGCTGCAGAAGTAAGGCAAGACAGCGGTTTCCCCCGTGACTTGGCTCCCCTGAAAGGGGAGCTGTCAGCGCCGCTTGCGGCGATGACTGAGGGGTCAGACCCCTCCGGCGCTGCGCGCCACCTCCCCTTTCAGGGGAGGCAAAAACTAAGGTTGACCCCTCCGGCGCTGTGCGCCACCTCCCCTTTCAGGGGAGGCAATAAAGTAACTAATTATATTAAAAAAGGAGACGATTCCCATGAAATTCTTAACCTTTGGCGAGATTATGCTGCGTCTGAAGTCCCCCGGTCTGGAGCGCTTCTTCCAGAGCCCCGCGTTTGAGGCCACCTTCGGCGGCGGCGAAGCCAACGTCGCAGTTTCTCTCGCCAACTATGGCCAGGACGCGGCCTTCCTGACCGTCCTGCCCAAGAACACCATCGCCGACGAGTGCGTCAACGAGCTGCGCCGCTTCGGCGTGGACACCAGCCGCATCGTGCGCTCCGACAAGGGCCGCGTCGGTATCTACTACCTCGAGACCGGCGCCAATCAGCGCCCGAGCAAGGTCGTCTATGACCGCGAGTGGTCGTCCATCTGCCTGGCCAAGCCCGGCGATATCGACTGGGACAAGGCGTTCGAGGGCGTGGAGTGGTTCCACATCACCGGCATCACCCCGGCGATCTCCGAGAGCGCGAAGGAGCTGTCTCTCGAGGCCGTCAAGGAAGCCAAGAAGCGCGGCATCACCGTCTCCTGCGACCTGAACTTCCGCAAGAACCTGTGGAAGTACGGCGTGCGCGCCGCTGAGGTCATGCGTGAGCTGACCGAGTATGTGGACGTCGCCATCGCCAACGAGGAGGACGTGCAGAAGTCCCTGGAGATCACCACCGACGTCGTGGTCGAGTCCGGCGAGCTGGATCGTGCCAAGTACAAGGCTCTCGGCGACAAGGTGCTGGCCGCCTACCCCAACATGAAGATGATCGCCATCACCCTGCGCGAGTCCAAGAGCGCCGACTGGAACGGCTGGGCTGCCTGCCTCAACGACCGCGAGCACTTCTACGAGTCCAAGCGCTATGAGATCCGCGTCATCGTTGACCGCGTCGGCGGCGGCGACAGCTTCGGCGGCGGTCTGCTCTACGGTCTGGCCCACTACGAGGGTCGCCAGCAGGCGCTGGAGTTCGCGGTTGCGGCCTCCTGCCTGAAGCACTCCATCCTCGGCGACTTCAACCGCGTCAGCGTGGACGAGGTCGAGAAGCTCATGGGCGGCGACGGCACCGGCCGCGTCCAGAGATAATCCATCCTAATACTTTTAAGGAGATTCAAATGGAAAACAAGAACATGTTCTCCCTTGAGGGCAAGGT
>JAZQCO010000021.1:0-15495 GCA_045546335.1 Candidatus Limivicinus sp.
CGCCACCTCAAGGGCTACATTCCCGAGTATCCGGTCGGCACGGCCGAGGATCTGGGGAAAATGATCAAGGACTTTATCCCCATTGCCCGTGCCATCATCGGCGTACAGAACCTGAAGATCATCACTTTTGGCCCCCGCCCGCAGGATTTCTTCGCCTGCAACGCGCCGATCAAGGGGCTGTATGAGCTGGGCGTGGAGATCGAGGAAAACTCCGAGCTCGACCTGCTCGTCGCCTACAAGGCGCACGCGAACGATGCGCGCATCCCCGCCGTCTGCGCCGATATGGCCAGCGAAATGGGCGAGGGGCGCTACTTCCCCGATCTGCTCGCGCGCATGGCGCAGTTCGAGCTGACGCTGCTCGACTGGGCGGAGGAGCACAAGGGCGCGCGCAAGTACGTCGCCTTTGCCGACAAGTGCTGGCCGGCCTTCCCGGAGCAGTTTGGCTTCGAGCCCTGCTTTGTCAACTCCCGTCTGGCTGCACGCGGGATTCCTGTGAGCTGCGAGGTCGATATCTATGGCGCGCTCTCCGAGTACATCGGCGCCTGCGTCTCCGGCGACGCGGTGACTATCCTCGATATCAACAACTCCGTTCCCGCGCAGATGTGGGAGGAACAGATCAAGGGCAAGTACGACTACAGCCTGACCGACACCTTCATGGGCTTCCACTGCGGCAACACCCCGAGCTGCAAGATGTGCTCTGACCGCGCCGTGAAGTACCAGCTCATCCAGCACCGTCTGCTCGAGCCGGAAGGCTCTGAGCCCGACTTCACGCGCGGCACGCTCGAGGGCGACATCGCGCCGGGTGAGATCACCTTCTTCCGCCTCCAGTGCGACAGCGAGGGTGTGCTGCGCTCCTACATCGCCGAGGGCGAGGTGCTGCCCGTCGCGACGAAGAGCTTCGGCGGCATCGGTGTCTTCGCCATCCACGAGATGGGGCGCTTCTACCGCCATGTGCTGATCCAGAAGCGCTTCCCGCACCACGGCGCGGTCGCCTTCGGGCACCACGGCAAGACGCTCTTCGAGGTGTTCAAGTTCCTGGGTGTGGGTGATATCGGCTACAATCAGCCGAAGTCCCTCCCCTATGCAACGGAGAATCCCTGGGCATAAAGCCGGCGGCGCGCACCACATGGTACTGAGCTATGACGTGACCGCCGAGCAGATGCGCGACCGGCGCGGATGCCGGACACTGCGTTTGCCCACATCGGCGCGGACGCGACCCCCGGGAAGCGATAAAGGATCTGGTATTGAAAAGTTGGGCGAATCCGCATAAGCAGCGGATTCGCCCAACTTTTTTACAGATATTTTGATTTCGCTGCCGGGAGGCTGACAGCCTCCCCTACCTGCTCTTTCGGACTTTTGAGACGGCCTCTTGAAGATTAGTATCATCACGAAATCCGGTTTGCGATCCATGTGGAATTTGCGTGGAATCGGCAAAGAAAATGCAGAATCAGACTGGAGCTAATGACATTGTTCGTTTTCAGGCCAGCTCCTTTTTCGTTATTCTCTCTGCTCCGCCGGGTCAAGCATCCGGATCACCCTGGCCGGAACGCCGCCGACAACGGCATAGTCGGGCACATCCTTCGTGACGACCGCGCCAGCCGCAACGACCGCGTATTCACCGATCGTCACGCCGGGGCAGATCGTGACGTTCATCCCGATCCAGGCGTTTTTCTTGACCAGCACCTTCCCGTAGGTGTACCGGGTGTGGCGCTCGTTCATGTCGTGATTGATCGTGGCGATCCGCAGCCCCGGCGCCGCCATGGAGCCGTCCTCAAATTCGATCCCGCCGGAGGCCGAGAGGATCGCGGAGTGGTTGATGAACACGCCCTTTCCGAACTTGACCCGGTTCCCAAAATCACAGGTGAACGGTGTCAGGATCCGCACGTCGTCGAGTTTTCTGCCAAACAGCTCCTCGAGCCAGGTGACATAGGAGGGATCGTCGGGCAGTGCAGCGTTGGCCTTGGCACAGAGCGTTCTGGCGCGCAGCATTTCCTCCACGGCCTCCTTGAAATACGGCTCCCGGGTGTCTGTCGGCCCGCCCTGATCCATCAGCTCGTAAACATAGCCTTTTTTGTATTCCATCCGCTTTTCCTCACAGCAGACCGTTTGCGCTCAGCCAGCGCCTGACAGCGTCCCTGGAATCGGCCGCGCCGCTGCCGGTGACGGACAGCCCGCTCTTCACGTTTGCGCCGGGGCAGGCGCGTTTCAGATCGCGCTCACTGCCGCCCAGGCCGCTGCCCTCGTTCGTGCAGAGCGGCAGGATCGTTTTGCCGGTAAAATCAAAGTGCTCCAGGAAGGTAAAGACCGCCATCGGCATCGTGCCCCAGTAGTTCGGGTAGGCAAGAATCACAGTGTCATACCCCTCGATGCTCTCGGGCAGGGAGACAAGCGCCGGTCTCGCCTTCGCGCGCAGATCGCGCCTGGCCTCTTCGATGCACGTCATATACACGGGCGAATAGGGCTCCTGCATCTCGATTTTGAAGCTGTCTGCCCCGAGCAGCTCCCGCATGATGTTGCAGACGATCTCGGTATTGCCGACCTTCACATAGCGCATCGCGCCGCCGAAGTAGTTCTCATCCGCCCTGGAAAAATACGCAATCAAGGTCTTGGACATGGTGTTTTCCTCCTGTTTTGTTGTGATTGTAGTATACCAGAGAGGCTATTGCAAAGTCCAATTGAAATGCTGTATAATTGATTGAAATTTTCGATAGCAGGAGCGGACAATGAACACAAAACAGATCGACTATTGCATCGAGCTTGCCCACACGCTGAGCTTCTCCCGCGCCGCGGAGAACAGCTTTGTCAGCCAGCCGACCCTGAGCTATCAGATCAAGCTGCTCGAAGAAGAGGTCGGCTTTACGATTTTTGAGCGCAGCGGCAAGGGCGCGGCACTGACACCTGCGGGTGCGCAGTTCGTCGCCTTCCTCGCCGGGATGCGCGAGGAGCTGAAGCGCTCCATCGAGCAGGGGCAAAATTACAGCGCCGCGTACCGGGACAGTATCTCCATCAGCCTCGTGGTTCGCCAGGCTGTGTATTTTCTCCCCGAGGCGATCCGGCTGTTTTCCCAGACCAACCCCGACGTTCAGATCACGCCCCTCTTTCAGTATGAAAACGGGATCGAGGCTTTCCTGCGAAACGAGGCGGACATTCTCTTTGCGCTCAAAGAGCAGACGAAACAGATCCCCGGTCTCGCCATCCGTGAGCTGTTTGAGAGCCGCGTCTATCTGATTGCCGACAGAGCCGATCCGCTCGCCGGGAAGGCTCGCATCCGGGAGGAGGACCTCTACGGGCGCACGCTGATGGTGGGCGGCGGCTCCCCGAGTGCGCTGAGAGCGATCCAGCACCGCCTGATCCATTCCGGGAAGGTGCAGTATTTCAACAGCCCCGACCACGACACGACGCCCACGAATGTCGCCGCCGGAAAGGGTGTCTGTCTCGCGCCTGGTTTTCTGAACGATCACAGCGGTCAATTTGCCTGGGTTCCCTTTGACTGCAAGGAGAGCTTTTCCTGCGTTCTCTGTACCCACAAGGCGGACAGGCGGCCGATCACAGCGGCATTTGTTGACCTTCTGTGCAGCCTGTACCGGGAGGCGGTAGCCTTCCCGCTGTAACGGCGATGTGTCTGACTACAGAGCGGTTCCCCTCGTTGGGATCGAAAAGCGGCTCATATCGTTCCCTTCGAGCTCCAGAAGAGCTCTCTTGCGCAAAATACCTCCGCCGTAGCCCGTCAGGCTCCCGTTCGCCCCGACGACCCGGTGACACGGCACGATGATGCAGATCGGATTGTGCCCGATGGCGCCGCCGACCGCCTGCGCGGACATCCGCTCGAGCCCGCGTTCCTCTGCCAGCCTCCGGGCGAGCCAGCCGTATGTGACCGTTTCCCCGTAGGGGATCTCGCAGAGGAGCTCCCCGACGCGCCTGCGAAAGTCCGAGCCTGTCAGATGGATCGGAGGGAGGAAACCGGGGTCGCGGCCTGAAAAATAGAGCTCCAGCCATTCCTTCGTCTGCTCAAAGCAGTCCGTTTCGCGCGGACAGGCCTCTTTTTTCAGACCAAGCCCCGTATATCTGCTGCCCTCTGTGAACCAAAGTCCCGTCAAGCCCTGTTCATCCCCGGCGAGCAGAAGGCGCCCCAGCGGGGATTCGCAGGTGCTGGTGTAGATCATGCTTCAGCCCTCCGGGTTCTGTCTTCCCCCTCGCCGCTGTCAGCCTGAAACAGCACCGTGACGGTCGTCCCCTCCCCCGGCTCGCTCTCGAGAGAGAGCTGCGCGCCATGGAGCTGCGCGCCGTGCTTGACGATGGACAGCCCCAGCCCCGTGCCGCCGATCTGCTTGGAGTGGCTCTTGTCCACGCGGTAGAAGCGCTCGAACACGCGCTCCTGTTCCCCGGCGGGGATGCCGATGCCGGTGTCCGCGACAGAGACCGACACGCCGCCCTCCGCCTCCTTCACGCTGACCGCGATGGTGCCGCCGTCGCGGTTATACTTGATGGCGTTGTCCACGAGATTGTAGAGCATCTCGTGCAGAACCGGGACGACGCCCCAGACAGTTCCGCGATCCCCGGTGAGGCTCATGGTGATACGCCGCTTCTCCGCCTGCGGCTCGAGGCTCGCGAGCACCTCCGCGGCCATGTCGCGCAGCGCGACATTCTCCGGCTCGGGGAAGCCCTTCTCCTCGTCGAGCTTGCTCAGGCGCATGATATCGTCCACGAGCGAGATCATGCGCTGCGACTCCCGGTAGATGTCCCCGGCGAACTCCTTGACCTTGTCCGGGGGGACGAGGCCGTCACGCATCAGCTCGGCGAAGCCTGAGATGGACGTGAGCGGCGTTTTCAGCTCATGGGACACGTTCGCCGAGAACTCCTTGCGCAGGCTCTCCCGGCGCTCGATCTCCTCGCGGATGGCGTTCTTCTGCTCCTGAATGCGCGTCACGAGCGGCGCAAGCTCGGGGTAGGTTCTGGCGGGGTCAAGATCGTCGAGATCGAGGGCGTTGACGGGCTTGAGGATCGTCTCGGCGGCGCGAAAGGCCATGATGCCGGAGATGATCAGCACAAGCAGGAACACCCAGAGCACGGGGCTCACGGCGAGCAGCGCGTAACGCAGGGCGGAGAGCGGTTTGGACAGGCGCAGCACCGTCCCATCCTCGCAGCGGACGGCGTAGTACAGGGTGCCGACTCCGGCGGAGGCGGAATCCCGCATACTCTGCCCCTCGCCCTTTTCCAGGGCAGCTCTGACCTCGGCATAGCCGCTCTGGCTGTCGAGATCGTCCCCTTCGCTGTCGTAGAGGACAGCGCCGTCCGGGGCGATCCAGGTGATAGGATTGATGGTTTCCAGGCTCTCGAGATAGCTCAGCCCGCCTGTTTTCAGCCCGCCGGCGGCATAGACCGCCTCGTCCTTGAGCGCGGCGTAAGCCTCCTTCACGGTCTGGGCGTATTGCAGGGCGAAAAAGAGGCTCGCGCAGAGCAGGAGCACCAGCGCGCCGAGAAGGAAGGAGTTGAAGAAAATCTGTCTTCTCATCCCTCGCCGCCCTTCAGCCGATAGCCGACACCGCGTACCGTCTCGATCGCCGCGCCGCACTCCCCGAGCTTTGCGCGCAGCGTGCGGATATGTACGTCCAGCGTGCGGTTTTCCGGCTCGCTGCCCAGATCCCACACCCGATCCATCAGATAGGAGCGCGTGAGCACCTTCCCTTCGTTCTCCGCCAGCAGGCAGAGAAGAGAGAACTCCTTCGCGGTCAGCGGGATGCTCTCGCCCGCGACCGCCGCCTCATGCCTGTCCGGGGAGAGGCGCAGCCTGCCGATGTGATACTCCGTCACGGCGGGCACTCTGCGCCGCAGCACCGCGCGCACACGCGCCACCAACTCCATCATGCCGAAGGGCTTGACGATGTAATCATCCGCCCCGGCGTCGAGCCCCTCTACCCGCTCATACTCCGAGCCCTTCGCCGTGAGCATGATAACAGGCACGCCCGCCGTCTCGCGCTTGTCCCGGAGCTTGCGCAGCACGGAGAGCCCGTCCTCCTCCGGGAGCATGATATCCAGCAGCAGCAGCTCGGGCAGAGCCTCCCCCATCGCCGCCCAAAAGGCGGAGGGGCGGTCATAGCCCTGCGCCTCATACCCCTGGCTGCGCAGGGCGTATACCACCAGCTTGCGGATGCTGTCGTCGTCCTCCAACAGATAGATCATTTTCATTCCCTCTTCGTATTTTTCCAGATTTCCTTGTATACACAAATTATACTGAAGCCCACGGTGCCTGTCAACACCCGCCCGCGCAGCAAAAACAGCAGCACTTGAAAAGTTGGGCGAATTCGCATGAAGCAGCGGATTCGCCCAACTTTTTTTGCAGATATTTGGATGTTGCTGCCGGGAGGCTGACAGCCTCCCCTGCATTCTCCTTCGGACTTTTGGGACAGCCCCTTCTCATATCTTGTACTGCCGTTTGAAGCGGCGCAGCACGATCAGTCCGATCACCGCCGCAAGCAGGCCGGTGCAGAGATTGCTCACGAGCATCACCACGCCGCCGCTCTCCGAGCCGAGGCGGGTGAAGTGCTGCAAATACCAGAACACCGGGATACGGAACACGAACACGCGCGCGAAGTTCAGCAGCAGCGTCAGGCGCGTTTTGCCGAGGCCGTAGAGCAGCGCGAGCACGGCGGCGTTGACCCCGAGCGGCACCGCGCCGAGCGCCTCATAGCGGTACACCGCCACGATCTCGCGGTGAAAGTCCGCGCTGCCGCTGTCAAAGAGCCGCGCGAGCCATTCAAGCTGCCACAGCTCGAGCCCGGAGATCACCGCGCCGAGCAGGGCGTTAATGAGGAGCGTGGCGTAAAACGCGCTGAGCACGCGGCGATACTTCCCCGCGCCGTAGTTCTGGCTGATGATCGCCGCCGTGCCGTCCTGGAAGCCGTTTTGCGGGTTGGTCGTGATGCCGCCGAGGTTGTTCGACACGCCCATCGCGCCCACGAGCGTCGGGCCGTAGACGGTACTCATGGAGTTGACCACGGTCTTGCCGAAGGCGAAGAGCACCTTCTCGGTGATGACCGGAAGGGACTGGGTAAGCATCGGGCGCATCGTGCGCTTGTCCATCGAGACCGCCGCGCGCGAGAAGCTGAAGGCGTTATCCTCCCCGCCGAGGCTGTTTTTGACCGCGAAGGCGAAGAGCGTAAGCTGCGAGGCCAGCGAGGCGACGGCGATCATCACAAGGCCGCTCTCCAGCACATAGACGAAGTACGCCGTGAGGGAGAGCTTGACGGCGATGACGAGGAAGTTTAAGAGCATGATGCGCTGGGAATTGCCCCTTGCGCGCTCGACGGCGATATAGACGTTATTGAGGAAGCTCACGACCATCACGACAAGCTGCACCATGAAATAGCGCGTGCCGACGGCGATCAGCTCCTCCGGCGTCCCCGCGAGGCGCAGGAAGCCGCGCGTGAAGGGCAGGATCAGCGCGAGCATCGCAAGCCCCACCGCGAGGCAGAGCACATACAGGCTGCTCACGCGCCTGCGCACGAGGGCGAAGTCCCCCTCGCCGTAGGCGCGGCTGATCAGGATGCCCGCGCCGACCGCGAGCCCGCCGCCGACCGCTGAGAGAACCAGATTGAGCTGCGAGAGATAGGCGACCGCTGAAACCGACTCCTTGCTGATATGCGCCGCCATCATCGTGTCCAGGATCGTAAAGAGCATATTGAGCCCCTGATACAGCGCCAGCGGCGCGCCGACGAGCAGCACGACCTTCCAGACGCTCCCGTTCAGGCTGCGCTCCAGAAAGCGTTCATCCCGCGCTGTGAGCCTCGCCCGGATCTCCGCCATAATTTCCCCTCCATTGCACGTTTTTCCGTAGTATACACCAAAGCTCTCCGCTTTTCCACTGATATCTTCGATCATTCCATCCCTTATGTCCCGGAATCAAAAAACACCCACGATCCGACGCGGATCGCGGGTGTTTTTCGGATTGGATTATTCGTATTCGGCGACGTTTGCCCAGCGCAGGAGGAAGTCGCGCTCCTCGAGGTTGCCCTTGACGGACTGCGAGGCCGCCACAATGGGCATCCACTTCTGCACATAGCGCTTGTCGGTGCCGCTCTTGAGGCAGAAAAGATCGAGGTACTTCTCCGCGACATCCGCCTCCCCGCGCAGGTGGAAGGTCAGATAGGTGCGCGCCACATCCGCCGAGGCGTTGCCCTGCGTGGCGTGCGCCCAGTCGAGGACGTAGAGCTCGCCCTCCGGGGTCAGGATGATATTGGAGGGGCAGAGGTCGCCGTGGCAGAGCTTGTCGTGCGTGGGCAGACCCTCCAGACGGATCAGCAGCTCATAGCGCGTGACCGGCTCGAGGTCGGCGGCAAGGATCTTGCGGTTCATCTTGTCCTTGAGGCGGCTCAGCAGCGGGCAGTGCCGGGAGTGGATCAGCATCTGCGTATCCACGAGCATTTCGACGTACTTGTCCGTGTTCTCCGGATCATCCCGCATCAAATGTGAGAGCGTCTGCCCCTCGATGAACTCGGAGCGGATCGCCCACATGCCCTCGTGGTTCGTGACCTCGAGGATCTTGGGGATATTCAGCCCGACCTCCTCCACGCGCGCCTGGTTGAGCGCCTCGTTGAGGATATCGGCCTTGGAATAGTTCTGATTGAACAGCTTGATGACGCTGTCCCCATCCCGGTAGATGGTCTTGGTTTTGCGCTCGGCAATCACAGTTCCCAGATTCATTCTGCACTTCTCCCTTCCAACTGCTTCACATCGGGCTTCGGCGTCTCCACAAAGGTCTTGCCGTAGTAGGCGTTGAGGTACATCTGCCTGATCTCGCTCATCAGCGGGTAGCGGGGATTCGCGCCGGTGCACTGGTCGTCAAAGGCCTGCTCGACCATCTCATCGAGCGTGGCGAGGAAGGCCGCCTCGTCGGGCACATAGTCGCGGATCGTGGGCTTGATGCCGATGCTCGCCTTGAGCGCGTCGATCTTCTCGATGAGCTTTTGCACCTTCTCCTCGTCGCTGCCACCGCCACAGCCGAGATACTCGGCGACCTCGGCATAGCGCGCCATGGTGTGCGGGTGATCGTACTGGGGGAAGGTGCCCATCTTGGTGGGCGCCTCGGCGGCGTTGAAGCGGATGACCTCGTCCATCATCAGGGCGTTGGCAAGGCCGTGGGCGATGTGGTGGAAGGCGCCGAGCTTGTGCGCCATGGAGTGCATCACGCCGAGGAAGGCGTTGGCAAAGGCCATGCCCGCCATCGTGGCGGCGTTCGCGACCTTCTCACGCGCCTTGACATCCTGCCCGTTCTCGTAAGCCTGGGGCAGGTACTCGAAGAGCGTCTTGAGCGCTCTGAGCGCGAGAGCGTCGGTGTAATCGGTCGCCATGACGGAGGCGTAGGCCTCGAGCGCGTGGGAGACCGCGTCGATGCCGGAGGCGGCGGTCAGCCCCTTGGGCGCGGTCATGTGGTAGTCGGTATCCACGATCGCCATGTTGGGCATAAGCTCATAGTCCGCGAGCGGGTACTTGATGCCGGTGCTCTCGTCGGTGATGACGGCGAAGGGCGTGGCCTCGCTGCCGGTGCCGGCGGAGGTGGGCACGGCGATGAAATACGCCTTCTCGCCCATCTTGGGGAAGGTGTAGATGCGCTTGCGGATATCGGAGAAGCGCATCGCCATATCGGCGAAGTCCGCCTCGGGATGCTCGTAGAGCACCCACATGATCTTGCCCGCGTCCATGGCGGAGCCGCCGCCGAGGGCGATGATCACATCGGGCTTGAAGGAGAGCATCTGTTTGGCTCCCTCGCGGGCGCAGGCGAGGGTCGGATCGTTCGGCACGTCGAAGAAGACGGTGTGCTGAATGCCGAGCTGCTCGAGCTTGCGCATGATCGGCTCAGCGGCGCCGGTCTTGTACAGGTGGGGGCCGGTGACGATGAAGGCGCGCTTCTTGCCCATCTCCTTGAGCTCGCCGAGTGCGACAGGCAGGCAGCCCTTCTTAATATAGATCTTCTCCGGCGCGCGGAACCACAGCATATTCTCCCTTCTTTCCACAACGGTCTTGATGTTCAGCAGGTGCTTGACGCCCACGTTCTCAGACACGGAGTTGCCGCCCCAGGAGCCGCAGCCCAGCGTCAGCGACGGGGTGAGGGCGAAGTTGTACAGATCGCCCAGGCCGCCGTGGGAGGAGGGGGTGTTGACCACGATGCGGCAGGTCTTCATGCGCGCCTGGAACTCGGCGAGCTTGTCCTGCCCGGTGGCGAGGTCGAGATAGATCGAGGAGGTGTGGCCGAGACCGCCGTCGTCGATGAGCTTCTCCGCCTTGCGGAAGGCGTCCTGGATATCCTCGGCGCAGTACATGGCGAGGACGGGGGAGAGCTTCTCATGCGCAAACTCCTCGCTCAGCTCCACCGACTCCACCTCGCCGATCAGGATCTTCGTCCCCTCGGGAACCTCGAAGCCCGCGAGCGCGGCGATAGTGACGGGGCGCTGTCCGACGATCTTGGCGTTCAGGGAGCCGTTGATGAGCATGGTCTTGCGCACCTTCTCGGTCTCCTCGGGATTGAGGAAGTAGCAGCCGCGCCGCGCAAACTCGCGCCTGACCGCGTCATAGACGTTCCTGTGCACGATCACGGACTGCTCCGAGGCGCAGATCATGCCGTTATCGAAGGTCTTGGAGTGGATGATGCTGTTGACCGCAAGCTCGATATCCGCGCTCTCGTCGATGATGGCGGGGGTGTTGCCCGCGCCGACGCCCAGCGCCGGGGTGCCGGAGGAGTAGGCGGCGTTGACCATGCTCGGGCCGCCGGTGGCGAGGATGATGTCAGACTGCTTCATCAGCAGCCCCGTCATGTCGCGCGAGGGCATATTGATCCAGCCGATGATGTCCTCCGGCGCGCCGGCGGCGACAGCCGCCTCAAGCACGAGCTTCGCCGCCTCGACGGTGCAGCTCTTGGCGCGGTGGTGGGGGCTGATGATGATGCCGTTGCGCGTCTTGAGCGCGAGCAGGGTCTTGAAGATAGCGGTAGAGGTGGGGTTGGTGGTGGGTATGATCGCGCAGATCAGACCAAGCGGCTCCGCGATCTTGCGGATGCCGTAGGCGGCATCCTCTTCAATGACGCCGCAGGTCTTCGTATTGCGATAGGCGTTGTAGATATACTCCGAGGCAAAGTGGTTCTTGATCACCTTGTCCTCCACGATGCCCATGCCGGTCTCGGCGACAGCGGCCTTCGCCAGCGGGATGCGCGCCTTGTTGGCGGCGGTCGCGGCGGCGAGGAAAATGCGGTCAACCTGCTCCTGCGTATAGCTTGCATAGATGGCCTGGGCCTTCTTGACGCGGTGGATCTCCTCCTGGAGCTTCTCCACCGAGTCGATAAACGGATACTCCTTGTTCATTGGAATCGCCTCCTTCGCTCACACAATAACAAGCCGTTTTGAGTTTGTCAAGCGATTAACAATATTTCGTCTCTCTCACCGAAACGGGCGTTTCCGCGCCGGGGCTTTTCCCCCGTTTTTGTAGAAATTGACAAGGGAAGCCGCGCAGAGAGGCTTCTGTATCTACAGCTTGCCCGAAAGAGCGGGGAAGATACCTCCGGAGTTCTCGCCGCAGGGCCGCTTCATACTATTCTTCAAGGGGCTGTCTCAAAACGGGAAGAGCAGCCGTAGGGGCGGCTGCCAGCCGCCCGTGCAGCAAAAGCAAAACAGTTGAAAAGTTGGGCGAATTCGCGCAAATCAGCGGATTCGCCCAACCTTTTTGCAAATATTTTGATGTTGCTGCCGGGAGGCTGATAGCCTCCCCTACACTCTCTTTCGGACCTTTGAGACAGCCCCGTGCTGTTTTCAGTTTGCCGGGGTGAAGGGCAGCGTGAACTGCCAGGTTCCGGCCTCGAGCTCGGTCATATAGCAAAGCTGGCCGTTGTGCATCACGGCGTCCGCCGCCTCTCCCCCGACCGCGTCGAGCGGGAGATAGAGCGTCGCGCGCGTGTTCGCGGGCACGGTGAACTCGCAGGCTGTCAGCACGCCGTCCTCCGCCGTCCAGGCGCTCTTGATCGTGCCGTAGGGCGAGGCGAAGCTGCCCTTTACGGAGGTGAAGCTGCCGCCGGCGGTCGGCTGGAGGATAAAGTGCTGATAGCCGGGTGCCTCGGGATCGGCGGCGATGCCGAGCTGATAGGCCATCATCCACTCATACACCGCGCCGAAGGAGTAGTGGTTGAAGGAGTTCATGGCGTTGTTGCCGTCGAAGCCGCGCTCGGCGGTGTAGCCGTTCCAGCGCTCCCAGATGCTCGTCGCGCCCTGCGTGACCGGATAGAGCCAGCTTGCGTAGTCGGTGGACTCGAAGAGGCGGTAAGCGGTCTCGTTCTGCCCGTTCATGCTCAGCGCGGGCAGGACGTTGCCGGTGGCGTTGAAGCCCGTGGTGATCGAATACGGCGGCACGGCAAGGCCGCTGGAATCGCTCACGCCCGGCTCCGCGATCGTGCGCAGATAGTGCTCCATCACGCGCGGAAGGTTCTCCTCGCTGATGATGCCAAAGCGCAGCGGAGTGGCATAGCTCGCCTGCGTGTCCTGGATCACGCCCTTGGCGCTGCGCGTCAGGCCGGTCTCGGGATCGAGGAAGAGCGCGTTCCAGGCCTCGCGCGCCTCCACGGCGGCGGCGCGGTAGCGCGCGGCGGTCTCCGCATCGTCCACAGCCTCGCACATCCGCGCAGCTTCATCGAGGCAGGCGATGAACACGGCGTTGCCCAGGCTCACGCTGTCGCTCGGCACGCGGGCGAGATGGTCGCAGAGCGTCCCGGTCTCGCCGGTCAGGCGCGGCTCGGTCTGCTTCTTCTTGTTCGCGTCCTTATACGTCAAGGGCGTATCGAGGAGGTGATCGACATAGGTTTTGATGTTCTCGATGTTGTCGCGCACGATGCCGAGGTCGCCTGTCTGCAAATACAGGCTGTAGGGGATCGTCACGACCAGGCAGTTCCAGGTGATGCCGAAGCTCTGCCCCTTGTGGGGGATCGTGTCGTCATTCACCGCGTCATAGTTCACGAAGGCGGGGCAGTACTGGCTCGAGAGCCCCGTCTCGCCGCAGTCGGCGCGCACGGTATCCATCCACTGGCGCATAAAGGGCAGCGTATCCGCCACATAGGAGGCGGAGAGCGCGTAGACCTGCGCATCCCCCGTCCAGCCCAGGCGCTCGTCACGCTGCGGGCAGTCGGTGGGCAGGGAGAGATAGTTGCCGAGGGTGGAGTTCACGATATTGCGGAAGAGGCGGTTGGTGAGCTCGTTCGAGCTCTCATAGGTCGCGGCAGGCTCAAGGGAGGAGAGCACCTTCATCCCGACGTTCTCCGCCGGAAGCGGCTCGTCCAGGCCGCTGATCTCCAGAAACCGGTAGCCGTGGAAGGTCAGCGTCGGGCAGAAGACCTGCTCGCCCTCGGTCATGGTGTAGAAATCGGTGGCGAGGGCGGAGCGGAGGTTCTCGACCATCAGCGTCCCGTCCACGCCCTGCTCGACATACTCCTCGAGCGCGGGATAGAGGATCTCGGCATAGCGCAGCGTGACCGTCTCCCCCGCCTTTGCGAGCGCCTCGGGGATCGTGATGCTCGGCACGCCCACCAGGTTCTCGCCCATGTCGTAGAGGTAGGCGCCGGAGCCGGGCTTCGTCTCGCCGAGGCATTCAGCGGCGCTGAGCTCGCGCACGACATGCACCGGCTCGTCATAGCGCGTGATGAGGCGCGGCGCGCGGAAGGGCTTGCGGATCTCGACGATGGCGGCCGGGCGCCAGTCGTCCGCCTCCGCCGTCGCGTCATAGCGCTCGCCCTGGAAGAAGGAGGCGAGGCGCACAGGGCCGCTCGTGCTGAGCTGCCAGCTCTCGTCGGTGACGATCGTCTCGCTCGTGCCGTCGGCGTAGTCGAGCTTCAGCATCGCCATCAGGGCGGGCTGGTCGCCGTAATAGTTGTTGTTGGTCGGCTCGAAGGTCATCATGCCCGTCCACCAGCCCTCACCGAGCACGGCGCAAAGCTCGTTCTCGCCCTCACGCACGGCGGCGGTCACATCGTACTGGTTATAGGCGAGCAGGCTGTCGTACTCGGTGGAGCCGGGGTTGAACCAGGCGTCGCCGTCCGCGTCCGCGCCGTTGAGCGTGAGATCATACACGCCGTGGGCGGTAACGTAAAGCATGGCGCGCTCCACCTCCCCCGCCGGGGTGAAGCTGCGGCGCAGCGTCGGGGCAGCGCCGAAGCTCGGGTCGATATAGCTCACGACGTTGACCCCGTTCTCCTCGGTGACGGTGATGCTGTTGCCGTCCACCGCCGCGATCCCGGAAAAGATCGCGTAGGTTGCGCCGACGTTCTCCCCGAACAGCACGCCCTGGGCGTACTTCCCGGCGTTCTCGATTTTGTAGTCCGTGAACACCGCGCTCTCGTTTGGGCGAGAGGCGAAGCCGACGCTGTTCAGGTTCGGATAGGTGTTGCACTCGCTCTCGCCGAGGGGGTTGAGAACGATGCGGTTGGCGTTGAGCTGCACGCCGTCCACGCTCACGATCAGGCCGTTCGCGGGGCAGTAGAGCTCGATATGGTGCGCGTCATGGGCGTTCGCGGCGTTCACAAGCGCGTCCAGCGCCTCGTTCTGCTCCAACACGGCGACGGGAACGGTCGGATCGTCCTCCGGCAGATAGCCCACACGGTAGAAGTTGATCTTCGCGCCGCCGGTCTCCGTCACGGCGGAATAGTCCAGCTCCACGCGGATATAGTTCTCGCCCGCCGCGCGCCAGGGGTTATAGACGGCGTTTTGCAGGCGGAAATCGTTCGCGCCGAGGACGAAGGAGGCGTGCTCGCTCCCCTCGGGGATCGTCACGTCAGCGCTGATGCGGTAGACCGCCTTGGAGGCGGCATCGAGCGGCAGCGCGTCCGCGCCGATCCACTGTGCGCCCTCCCAGGGCTCAAAGCTCTCGGACAGCAGGCTCGTGACGAAGCTCGCTTCCGCCGGGGTCAGTTCTTTGCCGCTCTGATCGGTCACGGTGAGCTGCCAGGTGTAGCGCGCGGAGGGCTGCAGGTCCTCGCCCTCGTAGAGGATGCCGCGGGACGCGGCGCTCTCGACCGTGCCGGAATCCCAGACGGTCGCGCCGCCCTCGTCCTTGACCACGATCCGGTACGCCGTCTGCGCGGCGCCGACGGCGGCGGACTCCATGCGCCAGGAGAAGCTCGGCTGCGCCGAATCCACACCCACGGGCTCGATACGCCCCTGCGTGCGCAGATCGACGATCACCGCGTCCTCCGCAGCAGCGGTGGGGACAAGCAGCGAGAAAAGGAGTGTGAGCGCCAGAAGAAGGGCGCTGAGTTTTTTCGTCATATCATGTCACCTCATCGAGAAAAAGGGTGCTCGTTTGAGCACCCTTTTTCGTGTGAATGTGTGGATCAGCCGATGGGAGCCCAGAGGTTGGCCTCGAGAGCCATCTCGAGCACTTTCGGGGTGTCGCCGCCAGCGCCGTCCCCGTCGACCCGATCACCATTGCCGCCATAGCCGCCAAAATCGTCTTTTTCATTTGATTCAGCCT
>JAZQCO010000022.1:0-17306 GCA_045546335.1 Candidatus Limivicinus sp.
TCCATATCGCGCCACCAGAAAACCTGTCTCCAAATAGATTCGGTTTCATTTGAGAAAACAGCAGTCTGATAGCTGCCGGTTCAGCACCTTGTTTCCCTGCAACTAACGGTAGTAAAACACCCCGGTTTTTACTACCATTTGACTACCATTGACGGCATTGATTTGCCGCATTTTGCCGTATTTTGCTTTTTAGTATTAACAGCTTTTTCTGCCCGGCAAATGGGCTGCAAAACGGGGCAGAAACCGGCTTTTCAGGAGGCTGATCGCACTTGACTAAGATACTTTTTGTGTGCCACGGCAATATTTGCCGCTCACCGGCGGCGGAGTTTATCTTTCTGGATATGCTGCGCCGCGCGGGGCTGAGCGAGGACTTCTGGGTCGAATCCGCCGCCACCAGCAGTGAGGAGCTGGGCAATCCCGTCTACCCGCCGATGCGCCGCGTGCTCGCTGAGCACGGGATCGACTGCAGCGGCAAGACCGCGCGCCGTCTCCACCGCGCCGACTACGCTGCCTGGGATCTGCTGATCGGCATGGACGAGGAGAACCTCTGGAATATGCGTCGGCTATTCCAGGGCGACCCGCAGGGCAAGCTGCGCAGTCTCATGGGCTTCACCGCCCGCCCCAACGACGCGGTCGCCGATCCCTGGTTCACGCGGGATTTCGAGCGCGCCTGGGTCGATATCGAGGAGGGCTGCCGCGGCCTGCTCGAGAAGCTCACCGGTACGGTGCTGCTGGACTTCTCCGAGTGCGCGGACATCCCCTCCCTCTACCGCGAGATGCGCGAAAAAATGGCCTGGGAGCCCTGGTACGGGGACAACCTCGACGCGCTCTATGACGTGCTCACGGGGCTGGAGCATCAGGGCAGCCGCTTTGCGATCACAATGCCGCTCGACGATGCCCCGGCGGAGGTGCGCCTTTACGCGCGGCGCATTCTCGACACCTTCCGCGACGCGGGGACGGAGATCTACCTCACAAAACAAAAGGGGCTGTGAAAAAAGGTGAAATTCCCGCTTCTTCCGTAGGGGCGGCTATTAGCCGCCCGGCAGTACAGCACTATTATTCTTTACAAAAAGCGGGCGAATTCGTAGTATTTCAAACGAATTCGCCCATTATTTCTACATATTTTTCGTTTTTTCGCACGGGCGGCCGGTAGCCGCCCCTACGGCTCAGGGGACTGTTTTCACAGCGCCTTTTGTTCCATATAATTTATAATTATATGTATATATGCCGGAATCACGCCTCAAGGAAAATCACGCCCATCGTCTTCGGCCCGCAGTGGGAGGAGATCGTACACCCCGCCACGCCATGGTGCAGCTCCTTGCAGCCGGTCTGCGCAGAGACGAGCTCCATCAGCGCTTCGACCTCTTTCGGGTCGATCTCGCCCGACTCGACGAGGAAAACGTGCCCCGGGCGCACAGCCTTGCCGCGCAGCCGCTCGGTGATGTACTGCCGATAGACCGTGGGCATGGCGCCGCGATACTTCTTGTAAATCGAGAGCTTGCCGCCGCGCATCTCGAGGGCAGGCTTGAGCTTGAGCAGATTCGCCCCCAGCGCGGTGACACCCGTGCAGCGCCCGCCCTTCCACATAAACTCCAGCGTATCGAGCACGAAGCTGGTGCTGACCTTCTCGCGCAGCGCCTCGAGATGCGCGGCGATCTCCGCAGCCCCCAGACCGCGATCCCGGCACTCCGCCCCCTCGAGCGCAAGCAGCCCGATGCCCGTTGAAAGATGGCGGCTGTCGATCGGATAGACCCCCTCGAGCTCCTGCGCGGCGAGACGCGCGGCGTTATAGCTGTTGGACAGCTCCGCGCTGATATCCAGATGCACGACCTCGTAGCCCTGCTCGACAAAGGGCGTGAAGAAATCCAAAAACTCCTGCACGCCCGGCGCGGAGGTTTTGGGCAGCGTCCCGTCCTTGTGGTAGCGCTCGTACAGATCCAGCGCGCCGAAGCCCCTCCCGTCCGGGAAGCTCTCCTCCCCCAGTGTGATGGTCAGCGGGATCACATAAATATTATAGCGCGAGAGCAGCTCCGGGGAGAGATCCGCCGTGCTGTCCACAGTAATAACGACCGGCTTTGCCATACTGTTTCCACTCCTTAGCCCGCAGAGCACGCGGGCAGTCTGGTTTATCTCATCATATCAAATCTCCGGCGCGCTGTCTATGCTTTCTTTTTCAATATCACTGTTTTCTGCAAAAACTTCTCTTGTTTTTGTCCGCTCCCGGCCCTATACTGAAAGTGCCGCAGGGTCGCGGCAGGAGGTATGCCCATGTATTTTGACACCCACGCCCATTACGACGACCGCGCCTTCGACGCGGATCGTTTTTCTCTGCTCGAAAGCGTCCACGCCGCCGGTGTGGAGCGGATCATCGACCCCGGCTGCGACGTGCGCAGCAGCCGCGCCGCGCTCGCGCTCGCCGAGCGTTTCCCCTTCGTCTTCGCCGCCGTTGGCATCCACCCCGAGGAGCTCGCCGACAGCACGCCCGAGAAGCTCGCCGAGATCGCAGAGCTCGCCGAGCACCCCAAATGCGTCGCCATCGGGGAGATCGGTCTGGACTACTACTGGGACGACACCCACAAGGCCGAGCAGCAGCTCCTGTTCCGGCAGCAGCTCGTCCTCGCCCTGGAGCTTGACAAGCCCGTCATCATCCACGACCGCGAGGCGCACGGCGACTGTCTGGCCATCGTGCGGGACTATCCGGGGCTGCGCGGGGTCTTTCACTGCTACTCCGGCAGCGCCGAGATGGCGCGCGAGCTGCTCAAGGACGGCTGGTATCTGGGCTTCGACGGCCCCATCACCTACAAAAACGCCCGCAAGGCGCTCGAGGTGCTGGCCATCTGCCCGCCTGAGCGCATCCTGATCGAGACGGACAGCCCCTACCTCTCCCCGGTGCCGCAGCGCGGCAAGCGCAACAGCTCCCTGAACCTCTGCTACATCGTGCGCTGCATCGCCGAGCAGCTCGGGCGCAGCGAGGCGGAGATCGCCGCGCTCACGCGCGAAAACGCGCGGCGGCTGTTTGGGGTCTAATCCTTCTTCACCGCCGTGTCGATGCTCCTGCCGAAGACGAAGAAGCGCTGATAGAGAAACTCCGTCACAAGGTTAAAGGCCATCGCGAGCCCGTCGGCGAAGCCGGGAGCCCAGCCGAGGCGCTCTGTCAGCATCCCCACGCCCCAGGTGGACAGCGGCGCGTACACCGCGTAATAGGCGGCGACCTTCAGCATGGCAACGGGTACATTCGCCGCCGACTGGAAGGTGAACTTCCGGTTGAGCGTGAAGTTCCACAGCACGGACAGCACCAGGCCGCCCAGATAGCAGCCCCAGCTCGGCAGCGGGCTGAGCTGTTCCAGCAGCACGATCGTCAGCGCCTGGATCAGCCCCGCGCTCGCGGAAAAGAGCGTAAACTTCACCGCGCGCCAGAGCTCTCTGGATTTTTCAGACTTCATACCGCATCTCCTCCCCTCTTTGTGAAGTATACTCCCCCGCGCCGCATATTACAAGCCGCAACCGCGGCACGGGACATGAAAAAAACCGTCGTTTTGCGCCGATTGCATATTGAGGCCGCGTGAAAAATATGGTATTCTTATTACGATAGTTTTCTGCCCGATCTCCGTCTCAGAAAGGATGCGCCCGTGAAGAACCGTTTCGTCTCCGCCGCCATCATGCTGGCTCTGGCTCTGCTCTGCACCCTGCTCTCCCCCATCACGCGCGTGCTGTTTTTCGCCGCCGCAGGCATTCTCTGCTGCTACGAGTTCAGCCGTCAGATGGAAACGCTTGAGGTCTACTTCAGCGCCTGGGTGCTGTATGTCTACATTGCCTCACAGGCTGTGCTGGCGCTGCTGCACGCGGGCTGCGCCTTCTATCTGGGCAGCTTCCTCTGTGCGGTCTACCTCGCCATGCTCTCGGGCATCCTGCGCCGCCGGGTCTCCGGCAACGGCGCGCTCGACACCGTGGCCGGGCTCGGCTACCCCGCCTTCCCCTTCGCGATGCTGATTATGATTTCCGTCAGCGAGATCTGGCTGCCCGCGCTCGCGCTCGGCTGCGTCCCCACCTGGGTGTGCGACAGCGCCGCGCTCTTCGGGGGCAGCGCCTTCGGCAAACACAAGCTCGCCCCGCACATCTCCCCGAAGAAAACCGTGGAGGGCGCGCTCTGCGGCGCACTCGCCTCGCTCGTCGCCGGGGCGCTGCTGTCCCTCGCGCCGTTCATGCGGGAGTTCTCTCTGCCGCTTTGCGTCTGCGGGGCGCTCCTCGCCTCCACCCTCGGACAGCTCGGCGATCTCGCCGAATCGCTGCTCAAGCGCATGATCGGCATTAAGGATTTCAGCAATCTCATCCCCGGCCACGGCGGGATCTTCGACCGCGCGGACAGCCTGCTCTTCTCGATCCCCACCGCCTATCTCTGTCTGCTGCTGGCGAGGCTCGGATAAATCGACAGTTTTCGCTGGAAAATACCTGAAATCGCCGCGCGGCGCTTGCAATTTGCGCTTTGACATGATAAACTTATAAAGTAGCTTCTCAACCACTGCACACAAAGGAGGATGGAAGCATGAAAAGACTCCACATGAAATCAATGCTTGCGCTGCTGCTGATGCTCGCGATGACGGCGGCGCTGTTCTGCCCCACCGCCATGGCCGAGACCGTGCTGGGCGGCAACGCCGGTGAGGTCGGGAAATACTTCGTCAAAACGCTCGTGCGCTATAACGATTACACCGTGAGCATCACGGAGACCGTGGGCTCTGTGGCTCCCGGCCTGGAGTTCAGCGACGGGGACGCGCTGGTCGCCTTCGGTACACCGACCGAGCCGGGCACCTATGTGTGTACGCTCCACTTCAACATGATCGGGCGCGATCCCGCGACGCCGAGTAAGGACGGTACCTTTGACTTCTCCATCACCGTGACCGGGGACGCCGCCGCCCCTGTGGCCACGCCCGCGCCTGTCGCGACCCCGGCGCCCACGCCCGCGCCGACCCCCGGTGCATCCGATCCCAAGCTGCCCGTGATCTACAAGAACCCCACGGACGAGACGGTGGACGTCGGCAAGCAGGCGGAGTTCGTCGCGCGCTTTGACAACGCCATCTGGGCGGTGTGGCACTTCGTCAGCCCCGACGGGCAGACCGATCTCGCCTACTACGACATCGACAAGAACGCCTTCCCCGGTTTGCAGATCCTCAACGGCAACTTCAGCCACATGATCCTCAAGAAGATCCCCTATGAGCTCAACGGCTGGCGCGTCTACTGCCTGTACACGAACAACGACGGCAGCACGCCCACGACGATGGCGACGATCACGGTGAACCCGCCTCCCGCCACGCCGACGCCTGCGCCGACACCGACCCCGACGCCGACTCCGACGCCCACGCCTGCGCCGACGCCGTCCGCCGCGCCCTCCGCGACGCCGGCGGTGCCCGAAGCGCCTGTGAGCAGCAGCGAGGTGCCGAGCGATATGACGCCCGTCGGTGAGAATGGCATCGGCGTGATCCTGCCCGGCGAGGCCACGCCCCAGGTTCAGGACACGCAGAGCAAGACCGCGCAGTCCAAGGGCGTGAATAAGCTCGCCCTGATCGCCGGGGCTGCGGTGCTGCTGCTCGGCGGCGGCGCCGGTGTCTGGTTCTTCCTCGGCCGTCCGCCCGAGGAGCCGCCTGCAAAGGGCAAGCACTCCAGGAGATAAGCCTGAACCTCGCCGATGGGAAGCTGTCGGCGAGGTTTTCTTATGTTTGCAATTGCGCCGAAACTGTGCTATACTATAGAAACTGTTCAGTAGGACGTGATTGGGGGAAGTTCAGAAGGGCGCTCCCCTCTGATTTGCCGCCTCGGAAGGCGGCAAAGAAAACTATAGTAAACGAATTTGAAAAATGAGTTTACTATATTGCCATGTTTTTCGCCTTGCCCCGCCAGGGGCGAGAAAAACGGCTTTTAATCCAGTATAGTAACCGCAAATAGTATTTGCGGTTACTATAAATCCGTTTTTTCCGGGGGCGTGTACCTCGGAAAAACACTTCTCAGCCTGCAAGTGCGCAAGCGTGCCGTAGCAGGCTGCAATCCATCTGCCTGTTCCGTCCCGTGCCGGGACGGAACAGGTACAAAAAGGAAGGGACATATGCAGCTAGCGGAGCTCAAGCTGGTGACTGCCGGCAATCTGATCCAACTGCGCACGAGCCGTGGTCTGACCCAGGCCGAGCTCGGCGCGATGCTCAATTATTCGGACAAGACGATCTCCAAGTGGGAGCGGGGCGAGGCGATCCCCGATGCCTATGTGCTCACCCAGCTTGCGGACATTTTCGGCGTGACGGTGGACAGCCTGCTCTCCCCGCCCGACCAGTGGAAGCCGCCCGAGCCTGAGCACAAGCAGGAGTACAGCTACAGTATCGACGCGATCATCGCCATCTCGGTCATCGGGGTGTGGACGCTCGCGCTCACGGCCTTTGTCGCGCTCTGGCTCGCGCACATCATCCGCTGGCAGATCTTCGCGGTCGCCCTGCCCATCTCGGTGCTGACCTACCTCGTGCTGATCTGCGTCTTTCACAGGACGAAGCGGCTCAAATATGTGGTGGCGGGCTTCGTGCTGAGTCTGTTCGTCGCGGTCTACCTGCTCTTTGCCCAGTCAAACCCCTGGCAGATCTTCCTGATCGCCGCGCTGGCAGAGGTGCTGGTTTTCCTCTCCTTCCGTGTCCGCCGCCGCCCCAGGCAGCCCGAAAACGGTGAAAAGCCCTGACTCTACGATTCGTAGAGCCGAAAATGCGCCCCGGTAGAGTGATTTCTGCCGGGGCGCTCCTTCTGTAGAGCGCTCGCGCGCGGGTGTAGCTTGCCTTGGCGGGCTCTGATCGGCTATAGTATAGGCAATCCAATATGATAAGGAGAACCGTTATGGCCTATGTACTGAGCTGCTGCTCCACGGCTGATCTGTCCAAGGAGCATTTTGAAGCGCGCCACATCCCCTACCTCTGCTTCCACTACGCCCTCGACGGCGTGGAGTATCCGGACGATCTCGGGCAGAGCATGCCCTTCGACGAGTTCTACGACCGCATGGCAAAGGGCGCTGACACGCGCACCGCGCAGGTGAACATCTCCGACTATGTGGACTTCTTCTCCTCCTTCGCCGAGCAGGGGCTGGACGTGGTACACGTCACCCTCTCCTCCGGCATCTCCGGCTCCATCAACGGCGCGCAGAACGCCGCGCTGATCGTGCAGGAGCGCTACCCCGAGCGGCACATCTACGTCGTGGACTCGCTCGCCGCTTCCTCCGGCTACGGGCTGCTGATCGACGGCGCCGCCGACCAGCGCGACGCGGGGCTCAGCGCCGAGGAGCTGGTCAAGTGGCTCGAGCAGAACCGCCTCAAGCTGCACCACTGGTTCTTCTCGACCGACCTCACCTTCTTCGTCAAGGGCGGGCGCATCTCGAAGACGGCGGCGGTGTTCGGCGGACTGCTGGAAATCTGCCCGCTGATGAACGTGGACTTCAAGGGTCGCCTGATCCCGCGCTTCAAAATCCGCACCAAGAAGCGGGTCATCCGCGCCTGCGTTGAGCAGATGGAGAAGCACGCGCGCGACGGGCACGACTACAACGGCAAGTGCTTTATCTCCAATTCCGCGTGTCTGGACGACGCGCGCGCGGTGGCGGAGCTGGTGGAGCAGCGCTTCCCGAAGCTCGACGGCAAGGTGCTCATCAACAGCATCGGCACGACCATCGGCGCACATACCGGTCCCGGCACGGTCGCCCTCTTCTTCTGGGGCGACGAGCGCGTGGACTGAATCTCGCAAAAACAGCCGGAATCTCTGCGATTCCGGCTGTTTTTCTCACTTTCCCACGCAAAAGCGCGCGAAGATGCGCTCGGTCACGTCCTCGCGGACGCTGCGCCCGGTGAGCTCGCCGAGCGCCTGCATCGCGCCCTCGGTCTCGGTGAGCACGAGATCGGGCGTGAGCCCGTCCTCGAGCGCGCGCAGCGCGGCCTCGAGCGCCTCGAGCGCGCGTCCGACCGCCTCATGCTGGCGGGCGTTGGTCAAGATCTCCCCCGCCGGGACCTCCGGCAGCGGGAAGAGTGCGGCGATGGCCTGCTCGAGCTCGTTCAGCCCCTCGCCGGTCACGGCGCTGAGGCTGAGCTGCGGCAGCGCCGTCTCCACGCGGCGAAATCTCGCCTCGCGGTCGCTCTTGGACAGCAGCACCAGCGCGCGCGGGGCGCGCTCGGCAGCGCGCAGGAGCGCCGCGTCCTCGCCGGTGAACTCCTCGCTGCTGTCGATCACGGCGAGCACCAGCTCCGCCTGCTCGAGCGCCGCGCGGCTGCGATCCACCCCCAGGCGCTCCACCGCGTCCTCGGTCGCGTGGATGCCGGCGGTGTCCGTGAGGCGCAGCAGCAGCCCGCCCAGACGCAGCTTCTCCTCGATGGTGTCCCGTGTCGTACCCGGCACCGCCGTGACGATGGCGCGGTCATAGCCCAAAAGGGCGTTGAGCAGCGAGCTTTTCCCGGCGTTTGGCCGCCCGATCAGCACCGTGCGGATCCCGGCGGTGAGCCGCTGCCCCTGCTCGAAGGTCCTGTGCAGCCGCCGCAGCTCCTCCGCCGCCGCGCGGATGCTCTCGCGGTAGCGCTCGAGCTGAAAGTCCTCGATATCCTCGTCAGGGTAATCGAGCACCGCGTGATAGTGCGCGCTGATATCCGAGAGCGCGCTGTAGATCGCGCCGACGCGCCCGGCAATCGCCCCCGAGAGCTGCCCGGCGGCGTTGCGTGCGGCCTCGACGGTCTCCGCGTCGATCAGATCGGCGACGGCCTCGGCGGCGCTGAGATCCATCTGCCCGTTCAGAAAGGCGCGCTTGGTGAACTCCCCCGGCCGCGCCTGCCGCGCCCCGAGGGCGAAGAGCTCCTCGAGCACCGCGCGCAGCAGCACCGGCGAGCCGTGGCATTGCAGCTCGGCCGTGTCCTCGCCGGTATAGCTGTGAGGCGCGCGGCTCACGGTGCACAGGCACTGATCCAGCAGCTCGCCCGCGCGGGTGTAGAGCCCGCCGTAGACGAGGCGGCGGCTCTCCTGCCTCGCCATCGGTTCGCCGTGATGCGGGCGGAACAGCGCGTCCACAAGTCGGATCGCCTCCGGCCCCGAGAGGCGGATGATGCCGATGGCGGCAAGCTGCCCCCCCGTCGCCACGGCGGCGATGGTATCCGTTGTCATATCGTTCATGCTGACTCCTTAAAAGGGGAATTGTGCCGTTTTCTTTGCAGGGCGCTTCATATTTGCAGTAATTGTGGGCAAATTCGCAGCTTCTGATACGAATTCGCCCACAATTCATAGCCTATTGGTGTTCCCCCGCCGGGCGCTTCGTGAAGCGCCCCTACAGGATCTGGCTGTGTTTTTTATCCTTCCGCGTTGGTGTTCCTGTCCCGGCGCTCGGCGACATAGTAGCTCAGCGCCAGCAGACTGTCCGAAAAATGGACGTTTTCCACGATCGTCCTGCTGTCCGGCGCGGTCAGCTCGACGTTGGTGAAGTTCCAGATCGCGTCGATACCGTCTTGCGTCAGCAGCTCCGTCACCGCCATCGCGGCCTCCTTGGGCACGGCGAGCACGGCGATATCGACCCTGTGGGTGTGCAGATACCCGCTCAGCTCCTCCATCGGGCAGATGGGCACGCCTTGCAGCACGGTGCCGATCAGCGACGGGCGGATATCGAAGGCGGCGTTGAGGTGAACGCCCCAATCGCTGAAGCAGAAGTTGTCGATCAGTGCGCGGCCGATGTTGCCCACACCGATCAGAACAGCCTGAAAGCCCCGATCCATCCCGAGGATCCCGGCGATCTGCTCGCGTAGCGTGGGGACATGGTAGCCGTAGCCCTGCTGCCCAAATTCCCCGAAGCAACTGAAATCCTGCCGGATCTGGGACGGCGTCAGGCCAAGCTGCCGACCAAGCTCCCTGGAGGAGATGCGCTCGACACCGCTCTCACTCAGCTCATCGAGCTTGCGCAGATAGCGGGGCATACGGCGGATGACGTTATTGGATACGGAACCTGCTTTTCCGTTTTTCAAAGCGTTTCGCTCCTTTCCCCCGAATGCTTATACTTCTAACTGTATTGTATCATACCGCCGCACGGGAATCAAGTCCGTATGCCGCTATTCCGCCGGGAGGAACTGCCAGGGCAGCCCCGCCGCCTCGGCATACGAGAGCGCATAGCTCCCCTCCGGCGCCTCGATCAGTACCGCGCCGTCGGAAAAGGCGTCCTCGGCGATTTCGGTGAGAGTCCCGGGGAGAACATAGCGCACGGCCGCAACGCCCCGCAGGCTCTCGGCTTCGAGCACGGTCAGCTCCTGAGGCAGCACGGCGGTCTCCTCCGCCGGTACCTGCACATAGGCGTCATAGCGCAGGCTCGGCTTCGTCCAGTCAAAGTCCGTACCCAGCGTGACCGGATAGTCGTGCCAGCTCAGCGCATCGAAGGACGCCGCCTGGTAGATCAGCTTGTTTGTGATCCCATGCGAATCGCTGCCGGTGAAGCTCTCCGTCACACTGCCGTGCAGTGCGCCGTCCTGTATCTCTGTGCCGAGCTCTGTTTCCAGGTTTTCCGCCCACACGGGCAGCAGTCCCGTCTGCCAGAGGTAGGAGCGCTCCACGCTCTCGGCGATATGCTGCTTCCCGAAGCACTCGTGTGATTCGACGCCCTCCAGGGCGTAGTTCGTAATACCGAAGAAGGTGTGCGTCTCAAAGCCGCTGATCTGCGGTTCGACCTCACCGCCGACAACGCACGGATCGTCCCAGGTGCAGTCGATGTGCACCCAGACACCGTCGAGCTGCGCCATATTCCAGATATGGTCGTCCCCGGTCTCTGTCGCGCAGGGGATCCCGGCGCGCTGCAGCAGCATCGCATAGGCCTCGGTATACGCCTGGCAGACGCCGAGACCGTCAAGCAGGATGTCTTCCGCGCGATAGTGCGTGCGGGTATTATCGTAGCCCGCGTGCAGGATCAGATAGTCATGCAGGATCAGCGCCTTCTCATAATCGCTCATGCCCTCATGCACCAGCGCGGCAACGATCGCATCCGCCTTGGCCGCGGCGGTGGTGGCGTCCGGCGCGATCTCGGCCGTCAAATCCAGCCCGCCGCGCACCTGGTACTGGAAGCCTTGCTCCACGCAATAGCGCTGGGCGCAGGAGCCCTCGCCGACGATGAGGCGGGTGCTGTGATAGAAGGCATAGTCGCCGATTTCCGTCACGCTGTCGGGGATATCCAGCTCGGCGATGTTGCTGCTCCAGTTGAAGGCGTGCTCGCCGATGGAGGTGAGCGTGCCCGGCAGCTCCAGCTCTGTCAGGGACGTGCAGCCGTAAACGCTGGCTTTGCCGATCGAGACAAGCCCCTTCGGCAGCTCCAGCTCCTGCAGGCTCTCACAGCCGTAAAGGGCAAACGCTTCGATGGCGGTGACACTCGCCGGAACCGTGATGTGCTCGAGTGCGGCGCAGGCATTAAAGATCGACTCGGGCAGCGTTTCTATTCCCTCGTGGAGCTTCGGCGCCTCCGCAAGCAGCGTGCAGCCGTAAAACGCGACCTCACCGAGCGCCGTGACCGTGCCGCCTGTGACGCTCCGCAGCGATGTGCAGCCATAGAACGCGCCGCGGCCGACCGTCGTGACCGTCTCCGGCAGGGTCACGGTCTCGACGCTCGTGTTCCCCCAGAAGGTCTGATACAGCCTGACGACCGGGTAGCCGCCTATCTCCGCAGGAACCGTCACGTCGGTGTCGCTGCCAAGATAGCGCCAGAGCTCCATGCCGTCCTCGGTCATCTGATAGCTCCATTCGCTCGCGCCGCGGCTGCGCAGCCTCGCGCGTTCACCGGGCTCGGGCAGGCGCTCCGGCTCGGACGCTGCAAGCTGCGGCACAGTCTGCCCGACAGAGGGGGGATCGGCGGCAAAAGCCGCCGTGGGGCAGCCCAGCACCAAGAGGAGAGAAAGCAGTACGCTGATGAGCTTTTTCATATCATCGCCTCCCATAGTTTTCTATTTTTCAGTATATCGCAGCAGACCGGCGCCGTCAAGAAAAACACCCGGCGGAAGTGATTCCGCCGGGTGCAAAAATGTAGTCTCAATCCGCCTGATCGGTCAGGTCGATCATATAGCTCGCCTCGCTGCCAAGTACGGTGCTGGGCAGCTTGCCGTCCCACTGCTTGATCCAGTAGTAGCGGATCAGCCCCTCGGTCAGGCTCTCGGAGATGCGCTTGTTCATCTCCGCCTCCTTCTCACCGGCGTAGAGTGCGGCCTCGGCCTGTACCTTCACGACCTCCAGCTCGGCATTGGCGGCAATGACGGCTTTCTCAGCCTCGGCATTTGCGGCGATGACGGCACGGCGGGCGGTCGCCTCCTCCTCCATGGTCTTCTGCGCCTGCTCGGTCTCGGCGGTCAGCTTGTTCTGCGCGGCGACCTGCTTGGCCTCGACCGCGGTGGTGAAGGCGTCGGTGAAGTCGATATCCTCAATGGCGATGGAGACGATGGTGATGCCGTAGCGCTTGAGATCGTTCGCGGTGTCCTCGGCGATCGAATCGGAGAGGCTGTTGCGCTTGGCGATCAGGTTCTCCGCCGTGTAGCGGGAGAAGACGGCCTTGGTGTTCTCGAGGATGCGGGGGTACATGACGTTCTCGTAGTAGTTGATGCCGACGCTGCGGTAGAGCTCCTGGGCGGTGCTCTGGTCGATGCAGTAGTTCACCGAGAGCACGAGGTTGACCTGCTGGATGTCGCTGGAAAACGCCTCGGTCTCGATCTGCACCTTCTGGGTGCGGTTGTCCATCTTGACCACGTTCTGCCAGGGCAGGATCAGATGCGCGCCCGCGCCGATGGTGCGGTTCTCGACGCGCCCGAAGGTGGTGAGGATGCCGGTGTAGCCGGTCGGCACGACGGTGATGCTCGCAAGCAGGATGCTCGCAAGCAGGATGGGCAGTGCGATAAGCTGCAGGGGGCGGTACTTCCACTCCTTCTCGCCGGTATCCATTCGGGTCACGTTGCCGTGCCCGTCGGGGATATTGCTGACCCTCGGCTGGAAGCCCAGTGCCACAAACAGCACGATAGAGAGAATGAGTCCGATCGTGAATGCAAACATATGCGTTTACCTCCTTTATCTATACGCTTACAGAGACGCGGCGCGGCGGAAAATGTTCCCTTATCTGTCCAACAAAGCATTCAGCGCGCGGATGGCCTCGGCGGGCTCGTCCGTCGGGATGCGGCAGTCGCAAAACGCCGACTGCGCGCGCTCGCGCTGCGCCGTCTCGAGGCGCACGCGGCACTCCATCTCGCTGCGTGAAGCCTCACGGCAGCGCGCTGCGAGCAGGGCGGGGTCGGACGGCTCCATATAGACGCAGATCGCCTCGGGCATATTCCGCTTGACCTGCGCGGCGCGCGCAAGCTCCAGCGTGAGCAGGACGTGCCGCGGCGCGTCCAGCTGCTCCTCGACCAGGCGGCGTGAGGTGCCGTAATCGTTGCCCGCGAAGGTCGTCGTCTCCAGCAGGCCGCCGCTTTCGCGCAGCGCCTTCCACGCCTCGAGATCGTAAAAATAAAAGCCGACGCCGTCGCGCTCGCCGCTCTTTCTCTTCCGCGAGGTGACAGGCGTCACCGCGGCGCAGTCCGAACGGCTCTCCAGCACGGTGCCGACAATATCCCGCACTCCGGTGCCCGAGGGGCCGGAGACGACCAGCAGTTTTCCTCTCATCGTCATGCTCCTATTTCAGGTTTTCCGCGACCGCCCCGCAGATGCGGGCGAACGCGGCGCGATCCTCGGCGGAGATGCCCTCGAAGGCTCGCCTCTCCACCTCGTAAAAGCGCGCGACGACCCGCTCCGCCAGCTTCTGTCCGTACTCGGTCAGGTAGATGCAGCGGGCGCGGCGGTCGCCCTCCCGGGCGCGGCGCTCGATCATCCCCTGCCGCTCCATGCGGTTGAGCAGCACGGTCAGCGAGCCCGGCTCGAGCAGACAGGCGGCGGCAATCTCCTTCTGCACCCGACCCTCGTGGGATTTGAGATAGGCCAGCACCTTCGGCTGTCCGGTGCTGATCTCCGTCCCCTCGAGCCCCTTCATAAGCTGACGCAGCACCAGTGTTTGCAGCGCCATCATCTGATGTGAAAGATCGTGCATGGTCTCTCTCCTATATCTCAGCAGCAGCAGATCCTGAAGCCGCACAGCGGGCCGAGGCACATATTGGCCGCGAACATGGTCAGACACATCCGGTCAAGCCCCAGGCCGCTGCGGTAATTTGTCGTGTAGTTCGTATAGAAGTCCCCGCCCGCCTGGAGCTGCTGCAGGAGACTCCGGTACTCCATATTGTCCGGCTCGAGCTCCACGGCCTTTTTCGCCTGCTCGAGCGCCGCCATCCGGCTACCCTGATAGAGGTTCGCCACGGCGCAGAGGTAATACCAGCGCGCGTCGCGCTCCTCCTCGCGCACACCGGAGAGGGCGTTGAGCGCCTCGCGGTACATCCCGTTGCGGATATAGCTGCGCGCGGCGGTGTACTCGCTGCGCTCGCTCTGCTGCCGCGCCTGCTGATAGCTGTAGGCGCCCCAGGGATCGTACTGCTGGTACCCTGCGCCCGCGCTCTGATAGGCGTACTGCTGCCGCGCCGTCCCGTTCTTGATGGCATCGTAGGCGGCGTTGATGTCGTTCATCTTCTCCGCCGCGCTCGGATCGTCGGGGTTGCGGTCAGGATGGTATTTTTTTGTCAGCTCCCTGTACGCCTTCTTGATCTGCTCATCGGAGGCATCGGGCGCTACGCCGAGGACTTTATACGGATCTTGTACCATCTGTATCTTCCTTCTTATACTTCCTGTTGAACTGTATCCAGACCCCGGCGCAGAGGATGCTCTTGAGGATCGCCGTGTCCTGCACCAGCGGGAGGCGGTCGAACCAGTAGAGCGCCTCGCCAAGCTGCATCCGCAGCACCTCCCCAAAGCGCTCGCCGCAATCGGGCAGACCGTACCAGCGGCGGAAAGGATTATAGCGGTTGAAGGCCGCGTCCTTATCGACATCGAGCGCCGCGTCCATCACATAGAGGAAGCGCCCGAGCGCCTGTCCGAAGCGGTCGAGCGGCTCCTGCCAGCGGTCATCCCGCACGGCGAGGATCGCGCCCATCAGCCGCCCGAAGCTCGCGGCGGCCGCGTCGGCGTCCTCGATATGCGCGCGCTCAAGCGCGTGCAGCTCCTCGAGAGAGCGCGCCATCGCCTCGCACTGGCGCGGCCAGCGCTGCGCGACCTCGTCATAGGCGCGGCGGAGAAGGCGGCTCTCGGCGAGGGCGGCGACCTCCCCCTCGTCCTCCCAGTCGTCGAGGCATTTGAGGTAGGCCAGCGCCACGTTCATATCGGCGGCGTAGTCGCTCCACTCGCAGCGCAGCCATGGCTGCGCCGTGCGCGGGTGGCGGGGGCAGCGAGCCTCCCCCGCCGTCTCCTCCGGCTCGTAGAGTGAGGAGAGCAGCAGCGTGAGGAAGGTCATATCATAGCTCAGGCTCAGCCGCGCAAAGCCCCCGAAGCGCTCCTGAATATCGCGGCACAGCCCGCAGTAACAGGCGCGGTAGCGCGCGGCCTCCTCCTGCGTCAGCAGCGCCTGATCGGCAAGCAGCGTCCCGAACACCTCAGGTTTTCCTCATGAAGGTGCTGCCGCACTTGCGGCAGACGATGCGGATCTTCCCCCGGTGGCGCGGCACGCGCATGACCGCCTTGCAGGACGGGCAGGTGAAGAACTTGTAGTCCTTATGCTGCTTCCAGCGCTCACCGAATACGCGCGTGCGCCGGCGCAGCTTCTCCACCTCGCGCAGATAGCGCTCGTTCTCGCTGCGGCGGCGGTAGAGGTCGCGCGAGAAGAGGCGGAAATAGGTATAGCCCAGCAGCAGCGGCACCAGCAGATACAGCACCCGCCCGACGGCAGTGCGGCTCAGGAGGCTCGCAAGCAGCAGCAGAGCCGCCGCGGTAATCAGCAAAAAGCGGTTGAAGGCGTCGTTCCCGTTGCGCCCGAGCATAAATCTGGCAAATCGTTCTCTCATGGTTTCCACCTTGTTCTGTGAGTTTCTTACTTGCTATCTTAACACAATTCACGGTGAAAACATCAATTATTTGTGAACATCCGTTTCGCTCAGCGCTTGACAGCCAGCGAGAGCTCGACGATTTTCTCGCACAGCGCCTCATAGCTCAGCCCCTCGACCCTCGCGGCCTTGGGGATGAGGGAGTTTGGCGTCATGCCGGGCAGGGTGTTGACCTCGAGCCACCAGGCGCGCCCCTCGCCATCGAGGATGAAGTCCGAGCGCGAATAGACCGCGAGCCCCAGCGCCTCATGCGCGCGCAGCGCCGCCTCACTCAGCAGCGCCCGCTCCTGCTGGCTGATCGGGGCGGGGCAGAGCTCCCGCGCGCCCTCCGCGCCGCTCTGGTACTTCGCCACATAGTCGAAGCTCCCGCCCTCGGGCGGGACGATCTCGATGGGGCTGAGCGCCTTCCCGTCGAGCACCGGCACGGTCAGCTCACGTCCGCAGATCTTCTCCTCTACGATCACACGCGCACCGTAACGGCGCACCTCGCGCAGCGCTGCGGTGAGCTCCTCGCGCCTCTCGGGCAGCGCCACGCCGATCGACGAGCCGCCGCCGACCACCTTGACCGCGCAGGGCACGGGCAGCGTCGCGGCGAGCGCGGGGATCTCCGCCTCCTCATAGCGCAGCTCCCGCCAGGTCGGGGTGAGCACCCCGGCGGCGGAGACGATGCGCTTGGCGACGGCCTTATCCATCGCCATCCCGCTTGCAAGCGGGCCGGAGCCGGTATAGGGCACGCCCAGCAGCTCAAGCGCCGCCTGGAGCTTACCGTCCTCCCCGTCCGCGCCGTGCAGACCGAGAAACACGCAATCGGCAAGGCGGCAGAGCTCCAGCACGCCCCGACCGAGGCGGCTCGGACTCTTGTCATGCCGCGAGGCGATCACGGCGGCGATATCCGGCGCCTCGTGCCCGATCGCCACCTCGCCGCAGAGGCCGTCCGGCGCGTCGAAGGCCGCCTCGAGCGCGCCGGTGTAGTTTTCCAGGCCGAAAAAGGTATCCACAAACACGGCGCGGTGCCCCAGCGCGCGCAACGCCCGGCACGCGGAGGTCGCCGTCACCAGCGAGACGTGCCGCTCGGTGCTCAGTCCCCCGCCCAGAACCACGATTTTCATGCTTTTCACGTTCCAATCCCTCCGGGATGCAGTGATTATATAGTAAACGCAAATAATATTTGCGTTTACTATATAGATTAGAGCCGTTTTTCTCGCCCCTGGCGGGGCAACCGAAAAACATGGCAATATAGTAAACTCATTTTTCAAATTCGTTTACTATAGTTTTCTTTGCCGCCTTCCGAGGCGGCAA
>JAZQCO010000023.1:0-7410 GCA_045546335.1 Candidatus Limivicinus sp.
GGATAAGCCCTCCGTCGGCCTGATCGCTCACATTGACACCGTCCCCGATTTCAGCGGGGAAAACGTGGATCCCCAGCTCCATGAAAACTATGACGGCGGGGACGTGGTCCTCGGTCAGAGCGGCCGGGTGCTGACGGTGAAGAACTTCCCTGACCTGGCCACCGTCAAGGGCCACACCCTCATCACCACCGACGGCACCACCGTACTGGGGGCCGACGACAAGGCGGGCGTAGCGGAAATCCTCACCGCCTGCGAGACGATCCTGCGGGAGGGACGCCCCCACGGGCGCATCGCCGTCTGCTTCACCCCGGACGAGGAGGTCGGTCACGGCGCGGCGCTGCTGGATATCGAGCGCATGGGCGTGGACTATGCCTTCACCGCCGACGGCGGTGCGCTCAACGAGATCAACTACGAGACCTTCAACGCCTCCGCCGCGCACTGGGAGATCAACGGCTTCAACGTCCACCCCGGCAGTGCCAAGAACATCATGGTCAACGCCTGTCTTGTCGCCATGGAGATCAATGCCATGCTGCCCAGCGGCGATATCCCCAGCCTGACGGAGGCGCGCGAGGGCTTCCACCACCTGACGGATATGAGCGGCAGCGTCCAGAAGGCCACGCTCGATTACATCATCCGCGACCACAACGCCGACGTCTTTGCCCAGCGCGAATGGGCGATGCGCCACATCGAGACGCTGATGAACGAGAAGTACGGCGCGGGCACTGCGGTGCTCACGATCCGCGAGCAGTACCGCAACATGGCCGAGCCCCTCTCGGCGCATATGGAGATCATCGAGCGCGCCGAGCGGGCGATCCGCAGGGCGGGGCTCGAGCCCGTGCGCGAGCCCGTGCGCGGCGGCACCGACGGGGCGCAGCTCAGCTTCCGCGGCCTGCTGTGCCCGAACCTCGGCACCGGCGGCTACGCCTGCCACGGCCCCTATGAGCACATCGCCGCCGAGGATATGGACACGGCGGTCGAGATCCTGCTGCATATCGTCACCGACGCGGAGTAATCTCAAAAGTCCGAGAGAGAATGCAGAGGAGGCTGTCAGCCTCCCGGCAGCGAAATCAGAATATCTGCAAAAAAGTTGGGCAAATCCGCTGCTTATGCGAATTCGCCCAACTTTTAAACTGATAATGTTTTCGCTGAGCGGGCGGCTAATAGCCGCCCCTACGGCTGCTGCCGTTTTGAGACAGAACCTTTTCTGCCCCGATCCGCCTGTATGAACCGTCCGCGTCTTGTCCATACTTTTCCTATATCGAATCGGGAGAAGGGTACTATGGACAGGCATCTCAGACTTTGGGAAAAGCTCGCGCTCGCGGCGCTCTCGCTACTGCTGCTCACGGCCTGCCGCGCGCAGGGAGAGCGGGACGCACTCAGGGAAAACTATATCCGCCTGCACGTCATCGCCGTCTCGGACGCGGCGCAGGAGCAGGCGGTCAAGCTGCGTGTGCGCGACGCGGTGCTGAGTTATGTAAACCCGCTGCTTTCAGACGCGGCGGACGCGGCGCAGGCGCGGGAGCGGCTGTATGCCTCGCTCGACGGCGTGGCGCAGGCGGCGGCGGAGGCGGCGGGGGGACGCGCGGTGCGCGTGACGCTGGGGGCGGCGGACTACCCTACGCGCAGCTTCGAGGGCGGCGCGCTCCCGGCGGGGTGCTATGAGTCCCTGCGTGTGACCCTCGGCGCGGGGGAGGGGCACAACTGGTGGGGGCTGATCTTCCCGCAGCTCGCCTTGCCCGCTGTGACCGCCGAAGCCGCTGAGCCGACAATGGCGGAGGACGGGGCTGAACCGGAGTGCACCGACGGGCTCGAACTGCGCTTTTTCACGCTTGAGCTCTGGGATCGCGTCGTTCGTCTCTTGCGAGATTGAAAAGAATATAGTATACTGAGGCCACTTTCAAAGAAAAAGGACGTGTGCCCTATGAAGCTGGCCAATCTTCTTGTAAACGGGGAAACCCACCTCGCGCTCATCTCGCCGCGCGGACTGATCGACGCGACCGCCGCAGGCGTCCCTCTCACGATGGACGCGGTGATCGCCGGGGCGGATCGCGCCGCGCTCGCCTCGCTCCTGCGTGATCCCGCCCTGCCCACGGTGACAGAGCCGGTCTATGCCAATGTCGTAAACCGCACGGGAAAGCTCGTGTGCGTCGGGCTCAACTACGCCGAGCACGCGCGCAAGACCAATATGCCGCTGCCGAACTACCCGGTGCTCTTCTCCAAGTTCGCAGACGCCCTTGTGCCCAGCGGGGCGGAGATCGCACTCCCGCCCTGGGAGAGCAGCTACGACTATGAGGCGGAGCTGGTCATCGTGATCGGCAGGAGCGCCTGGGGCGTCTCGGAGGAAGCGGCGGCGGACTATATCTTCGGCTACACCTGCGGCAACGATATCTCCTGCCGCGACGCGCAGATGCGAAGCGGTCAGTGGCTGATCGGCAAGACCATGCCGGGCTTTGGCCCCTGCGGCCCCTGCATCGTGACGGCGGACGAGTTCGATATCACGCAGCCCCACCCGGTCAGAAGTTATGTAAACCACGAGCTGCGCCAGGACGGCAGCAGCGACGACATGATCTTCAACGCCGCCAAGATCGTGAGCTACGCCTCGCGCTACGCGCGCCTCGAGCCGGGCGATCTGATCTTCACCGGCACGCCCAGCGGCGTCGCGCTCGAGAAGCCGGAGGGACCCGACCGCTGGCTCAAGCCGGGGGACGAGGTCGCCATCGAGATCGGGGGCATCGGGCGGCTCGTCAACCGCTTTGTCTGAGAGTGGAAGGCTATGGAAAAAACACCGTTTATCGAAGCCGGGCGCATCGTGAACACCCACGGTGTCGCCGGCGAAGTCAAAATCGAAGTCTGGCTCGACAGCCCGGAGTTTATGAAGCGCTTCAAGCGCCTCTTCTTGAACGGGCGGGAGCTCAAGGTGGAAGCGGCGAAGGTGCACAAGAGCTTTCTGCTCGCCAAGCTCGCGGGCGTGGACGATGTCAGCGCCGCTATGGCGCTCAAGGACAAGGTCGTCTCCATCGCCCGCGAGGACGCGCGTCTGCCCAAGGGCGCGTACTTTTTGCAGGATATCCTCGGCGCGCGCGTTGTGGACGAGGAGGGAAACGAGGTCGGCACGCTCGTCGAGGTGCTCGAGCGCCCCGCGTCGAATATCTACGTCGTGCGAGGCGAGACGGAGCATCTGATCCCCGCCGTGCCCGCGTTCATCCTGAACACCGACGCGGAAAACGGTATCATTACCGTTCATATGATAGAAGGTTTATGATATGCGAATCGACATTCTGACGCTCTTTCCCGATACGGTGAACGCCGTGCTGCATGAGAGCATCCTTGGCCGCGCCGCCAGGAAGGGCGTGGTGGATATCCGCTGCACCCAGATCCGCGACTACACCGAGAACAGGCAGAACCAGGTGGACGACTACCCCTACGGCGGCGGCTGGGGCTGCGTGATGATGGCGCAGCCGCCCAAGGCCTGCCTTGACGCCGTGTGCGCCGACGCCGAGGGGCTGCGCCGCCGGGTGATCTATCTCTCCCCGCAGGGGCAGCCCTACACCCAGGAGACCGCGAAGCGCTTACAGCGCGACTACGATCAGCTTGTGCTCGTCTGCGGGCACTATGAGGGCGTGGACGAGCGCTTCATCGAGGCGTGCGTGGACGAGGAGATTTCCCTCGGGGACTTCGTGCTCACGGGCGGGGAGATCGCGGCGATGGCGATTGCCGACTCCGTGTGCCGCCTGGTGCCGGGGGTGCTGTCCGATGCGCAGTGCTACATCGGCGAGAGCCACTGGGACGGGCTGCTCGAATACCCGCAGTACACCCGCCCGGAGGTCTGGGAGGGGCGCGCCGTGCCGGAGATCCTCTTAAACGGCGACCATAAGCGCGTCGAGCGCTGGCGCTTCCGCAAGCAGCTCGAGCGCACGCGCGACAAGCGCCCGGATATGTTCGCAAAGCTCCACTATGAGAACAGGGACGATCAGAAGCTGCTCGAGCAGGTGCAGAAGCACCGCGACGCAAAGCTCCTCGACGAGCCGCTCTCGTACCGCGCGGCGACGGAGGCGGATATCCCCGCCATCCTCGCCATCGTGGAGGATGCGCGGGCGGGGCTTCACGCGCTCGGCGTCGATCAGTGGCAGGGGGAGTACCCCGCCGCGCGGCACTTCGCCTTCGATATGCAGAGAGGGGAGTGCTTCGTCATTCTGCACGGGGCGGAAATCGCTGCCTTCTTCACGCTCTCGATGCGCCATGAGCAGACCTATGACGACATCACCGACGGGAAGTGGACAGAGGGGCTGGATGCCTGCGTCCTGCACCGTGCGGCGGTGGCGAAGAGCTACCGGGGCAGCGGGCTTTCGGGCTATCTGCTCAGATGCGTCGAGGAGCAGTGCCGCGCCTTCGGCCTGCGCTGCGTGCGCACCGACACGCACAGAAAGAACAAGCCCATGCAGCGCCTGCTGCGCGAGAACGGCTACCGCTACCGGGGCAATGTTCAGGTTCTGGTGGAGCCGGGTCACGACACGGCGCGCCAAGCGTATGAAAAGGTGCTGAAAAGGGCTTGACAAGTCCTATCAGCCCTAATAAAATAAAGTTCCCGTATGGGAGGAAAGACGCTGCCACTACATAATCGGAAGGCGGATTCGGCTCGATCTCCGAAAGGAGGTGAGCTTATGCCGATTACTGTGACTTTTCATGTATGGAAATACACGATAACTGTTACCGTAAAAAGCAGAACCCGCCACTCGGCCAAGTGACGGGTTCTCATTTATGAACCTTCTCGCTTAAAAGAGCCGACCGTTTTCCCGGCAGCGTCTTTTCTCTGTACACAGTATACCGCGCCTGACACCTTCTGTCAAGCCGAATTTGGATAGGACGACACGATGAATCTGACCGATTACAATGAGATCCGCGCGCTGCTGAGCCGGCACGGCTTTCGCTTCTCCAAGTCCCTGGGGCAAAACTTCCTCGTCGCCGACTGGGTACCGCGCCGCATCGCCGAGAGCGCGCGGCTGGATGAAAAAACGGGCGTGCTGGAGATCGGCCCCGGCGTGGGCTGCCTGACCGCCGAGCTCTCCGAGCGGGCGGGGAAGGTGCTCGCCGTGGAGCTCGACAAGGCGCTCAAGCCCGTGCTCGCCGAGACCCTCGCGGGGCGCGGGAATGTGGAGCTCCTCTTCGGCGATGTGCTCAAGCAGAACATCCCCGCGCTTGTGCGTGAGCACTTCGGCGCTCTCCGCCCCGTTGTGTGCGCGAACCTCCCCTATAACGTCACGACTCCGGTGCTCACGGCGCTGCTGGAGCCGGGCTGCTTTGAGACGGTCACGGTGATGATCCAGCGAGAGGTCGCCAAACGCATCTGCGCCGGGGCGAACACCCCGGACTACGGCGCCTTCGGGCTCTTCGTGCAGTGGCACTGTGAGACGGAGCTTCTCTTCGAGGTGCCGCCCGGCTGCTTTGTCCCGCAGCCGAAGGTGACCTCCGCCGTCATCCGCCTGACGCGGCGCGAGAGGCCGCCTGTTGAGGTCGCGGACGAGGCGCTGCTCTTCAAGGTGATCCGTGCGGCCTTCAACCAGCGCCGCAAGACTCTCCCGAACGCGCTCATGGCGGGGCTCGGGCTGAGCCGGGCGGAGGCGGATGGCGCCGTCGCGGCGGCGGGATATGACCTGCGCATCCGCGGCGAGGCGGTGGATCTGCCCGGTTTTGCCCGCATCGCCGATGCCTTGACAGTCTGCACACCGGAAAAGCGTCCGTGAAGCTGAAATTTTTACGATTTTGTAAGAATTATGTATTGATTATTCCCCCACATTTGTGGTAAGCTAATTTGTGGCAAAAGAATCATATTTTGGGAGCGGGGCCTGTGCCGCGCGCCTGATTAGAAAGGAACAAAAGTATGAGCAAAAAGTACGTCTACAAGTTCTCCGAAGGCAATGCTACCATGCGTGAGCTGCTGGGCGGCAAGGGCGCCAACCTCGCTGAGATGACCAACATCGGTCTGCCCGTCCCCCAGGGCTTCACCATCACCACCGAAGCCTGCACCCAGTACTACGCCGACGGCCGCCAGATCAACGACGCGATCATGGCTGAGGTCATGGAGAATGTCGCGGAGATGGAGAAGCTCAACGGCAAGAAGTTCGGCGACCTGCAGAACCCGCTGCTCGTCTCCGTGCGTTCCGGCGCCCGTGCCTCCATGCCCGGCATGATGGACACGATCCTCAACCTCGGTCTGAACGACGACGTTGTCGCCGCCATGATCGCCGGCAACCCCGATCCCAAGTTCGAGCGCTTCGTCTATGACTCCTATCGCCGCTTCATCCAGATGTTCTCCGATGTCGTCATGGAAGTCGGCAAGAAGTATTTCGAGCAGCTCATCGACGCGATGAAGGAGAAGAAGGGCGTCAAGTTCGACGTCGAGCTCACCGCCGCCGACCTCAAGGAGCTGGCTGAGCAGTTCAAGGCCGAGTATAAGAAGCAGCTCGGTGAGGACTTCCCCTCCGATCCCGTTGTCCAGCTCAAGGAGGCCATCCGCGCCGTCTTCCGCTCCTGGGATAACCCCCGCGCCAACTACTATCGCCAGCAGAACGACATCCCCTACTCCTGGGGCACTGCCGTCAACGTCATGCCGATGGTCTTCGGCAACCTCAACGACAACTCCGGCACCGGCGTCGCCTTCACCCGCGACCCCGCCACCGGCAACAAGGGTCTGTACGGTGAGTTCCTCACCAATGCCCAGGGCGAAGACGTCGTCGCCGGCGTCCGCACCCCGATGCCCATCACCGAGATGGAGCAAAAGTTCCCCGAAGCCTTCAAGCAGTTCGTGGAAGTCTGCAGCATCCTGGAGGAGCATTACCGCGATATGCAGGACATGGAGTTCACCGTCGAGAACGGCAAGCTCTATATGCTCCAGTGCCGCAACGGCAAGCGTACCCCGCAGGCTGCGCTGAAGATCGCCTGCGACCTCGTGGACGAGGGCATGATCGACGAGAAGCAGGCCGTTCTGATGATCGAGCCGCGCACGCTCGACGCGCTGCTGCACCCGCAGTTTGACGCCGCCGCGCTGAAGGCCGCCACTCCGGTCGGCGCCGGTCTTGGCGCTTCCCCCGGCGCTGCCTGCGGCAAGGTCGTCTTCACCGCTGAGGATGCCAAGACCTGGGCTGCCCGCAAGGAGAAGGTCGTCCTGGTTCGTCTCGAGACCAGCCCCGAGGATATCGAGGGCATGGCTGCGGCGCAGGGCATCCTGACCGTTCGCGGCGGCCGTACCTCTCACGCGGCTGTTGTGGCGCGCGGCATGGGCAAGTGCTGCGTCTCCGGCTGCGGCGAGATCAAGATGGACGAGGAGAACAAGCAGTTCACTCTCGCCGGCAAGACCTATCACGAGGGCGACTATATCTCCATCGACGGCTCCACCGGCAACATCTATGACGG